>RKRN01000325.1 GCA_007571365.1 Candidatus Latescibacterota bacterium | reverse complement strand
GTTGCATCCAATATCCCAAAATAGCCCCCTGGGAGCGCGGGCGTCTCGCCCGCCCCGCCTTCGCCTGTGTTGGCAGGCACCTGCCTGCCCGGCCTAGTGTTCAAATATAAATGCAAGATTGCTATGTCTGATTGGTATTACTACGCGATACCAAGGCCCCAGCAGCCGTGGCACGGGGGGTGCGGAAATGAGGGTACCTCACGCAGAAACACGCCTAGTAGGGTGGTGTACTTAGGACGAACATTACATTAAATAGGTTTACATTCCCGTCTTCCGCAATCGGCACACAAAAAACCCTTCCATCCCCCCGGCTGGCAAAATCCGCTTGGCTCGCTGCACCTGTGCGGCAAACGCCTTTCCCCGCCACTGGCGCAAGCCCGACGCCACATTGGCAAAAGGCAGCGCGATGTCCTCGATGGTTAGGGCACTGGCGAACTGCCGCAGCAGGCGGCTAATAATAGCCTCGTTTTCTTCGGGCGCGAAGGTACAGGTCGAATAGACCAGCACCCCGCCCGGCTTGAGGCATTGCACAGCCGCGTAGGCTAGCCGCTGCTGCTTGCGGCTGGCCTCGCGGATCTTCTTTTGGCTCCAATAGCGCCATGTCTTGGGCGCATCGGCGCGGAACCGCCCCTCGGACGAACACGGCGCGTCGAGCAGGACGCGGTCGAATTGTTCGCCGTGCTTGCGCCAGAAGCGGGTCCCGTCGGCGAGGTGGGTTTGCACGTTTTCGGCCCCGTGCCGCGCTAGATTGTCGCGCAGGCGAAAGAAGCGGCCGCGCACCGACTCCACCGCCCAGATGCTCCCTTGATTGCCCATCAACTCGGCGAGCTGCAAAGTCTTGCTGCCCGGGGCAGCCCCTAAGTCCAAAATGCGTTCCCCAACTTGCGGCGCCAGGACGAGCGGCGGCACCATGCTAGAGGGGTTTTGGATGTAAATTCGTCCTTGGCGGTAGGCCGCGCATTCGGTGAGGGCACGGCGTTGGGCCGCCGGGACGACAAAAGCGTCGGCCTTCCACGCAAGGGGCGTCAGCGCAAAACCGGCGGCCGAAAGTTCGGCGCCGAGCGCATCGGCGGGCCCCTTGAGGAGGTTGGCGCGGAAGGCGGTCGGCTGCTCGGCGGCAAAGCTCTGCCAGCAGGCCGCAAAGCATTCGGGCGGGAGTATGGCGGTTAGGCGGTCGCGGAAGGCTTCCGGTAGAGGCACGACAGCTAGGCCTTCGGCGGCACTGTGTCGCTGGCCGGTACGGGCAGGTTGATCCAGTAGCCGCTCGGGTCGCTGCCGCGGCAGATATAGCCGTTGGCGCCCTGCTCTTGGCGGGTGCGCACTTCAGGCGGCATGTAGCGCAGCGTTAGGCCGCAGCGGCGGCGCGTGGAGCGGTTGGGGGCCGAGCCGTGCAACAGCAAGTCGGTGTGCAAGGATAGCTGGCCGGCGCGCATGGTAAAGGCCACTGGCTCGCCGCCCCAGCGGAGCGGATCATGCACGCTTTGTCCGAGGACGTTTTGCTCGGCGGCCGTGCTGTGCTCAAAGGGAATCTGCCCGTGCAAATGCGAACCGGGAATCGCGGTCATGGGGCCGTTTTCTTCATCTACATCGTCAATGGCCAGCCAAGCGGTCACCACCTTGCTGGGGGTCAGCGGCCAGTACGAAGCGTCTTGGTGCCAACTGACCTGCTTTTGCTCACCCGGCTCTTTGCAAAAGTAGTGGGTCATAACGCTGACCAGATTGGGGCCTAAAAGGTCTTGGACGTAATCGAGGATGCGCGGCTCGTGCAGCAGGTCGTAGATGCCCCGGCAGTGGCGATGCCAGCCGTTGATCGAATAGCTGTTGTGCCCGTGGGCCTTGGCCGCGGCCATGAGCGCGTCGAAATAGCGGCGATTGGCCGCGGCTTGCGCCGGCGTGAACACGTCCAAGGGGCAGATATAGCCCTGTGTGTTGAACTGGCGAATCTGGGCGCGGGTGAGCTTTTGGGGGGCGTCGTTGGTCGCGGGAAAAAACTCGAGGACGCGCGGCATGTCCGGGAGGGCATCGGTGATGGGCACGGCGTGCTCCTATTGGTTTGATGGCGAGGCCATGGAAGCTCTATCTTACAACGCGCAAATTGTACGCAAACTCATAGGGAGCACAAAATGACTCAGTACAAAGTCGGTGTAATCGGCTGTGGCAGCCGCGGCCGCGCCCACGCCGAAGGCTATCAAGCCGCTGCACATGTGGCCATAATCGCCTGCGCCGACCCGGTGGAAGCGGCCCGGGCGTCCTTTGCCGAGGACTTTGCCGCAGCATCTTCGTACCAAGATTACCGCGTCATGTTAGAGCGCGAAACCCTTGATGTGGTGAGCATCTGCACGTGGACCGGCTTGCACCGCGCAATGGTCGCAGCCGCGGCCGCAGCCGGCGTCAAAGCCATCCACTGCGAAAAGCCCATGGCCAGCACGTGGGGCGACGCCAAGGCGCTGTACCAAGCCTGCGCCGAGCGCGGCGTGCTCCTCACCTTCTGCCACCAACGCCGCTTCGGTGCTCCGTTTGTCAAGGCCAAACAATTGCTCAACGCCGGGGCCATCGGCACACTCCAGCGGCTCGAAGGCGCGTGTTCCAATTTGTTTGATTGGGGTACGCATTGGTTTGACATGTTCTTCTATTACAACGACGAAGTGCCGGCCGAATGGGTTATGGGTCAGATTGCAGTGGAGGCGGAAAGTCAGGTGTTTGGCGTGCCGTTGGAGACCAGCGGCTTGTCGTGGATCCGCTGGCAAAATGGGGTTGAGGGGCTACTCGCCACTGGTGGGGCGAGCCTGCAAGGGCCGCGCAACCGGCTCGTCGGCAGCGAGGGTATCATCGAGATCGGCGGTATGCACCGCGCTCCCCTGCGGCTGTTGCGGGCGGGGGCGGCGTGGCAGGACTTTGCGGATGCACAGCTCGCCGATGTCGTCCCGCCGGGCGGCGACACGGTGCTGTCGGTGCTCGACCTCATTGACTGTCTGGCAAGCGGCACCGAGCCGCGCTTGTCCGGGCGCAAGGCCCTGCAAGCGACCGAACTGATCTTTGCTACCTACGAGTCGAGTCGCCGCCGGGGCCGGGTGTTCCTGCCGCTTGCGGCCGAGGACTCGGCCCTGATTACCATGCTGGCAGAGGGGCAGATCGGGCCGGGTTAGTCGTGCCCGCGCCGGATAGCTGAGGCCGCAAAGCGAATCTGAAAGCGATAGATGCGCTTGTGCTGGCAGGTGATTTGGTGCGTGTCCGGGTCTAGGCGGTGGGGGACTTCGATGCGATTGACATCGACGAGGGCCTGATAGCCGCGCTCGGAAAAGACATCGATCAGCATGGCCAAGGCTAAATGATCGTCGAACAGCGCGTCCTCGGAGTTGACGAGTGTCATGCCGGTAATGGCATAGCGGGTGACAATAGGCATGAACTTGAAGTTGATTTTGTCGATGACCCGCTGGAACAACTCGGGATGATCCTCGTTGTAGATTTCCAGCCGCTTGACTAATTCTTGGCGAGCGTAGAGCACGAGGCGGCTGGCCGGCGTGATGGTGCGGATGCGGTCGAAGGTGTTGTGCGAAAGCTCCAGCGAACTCTGGTAGGAAAACTCCTCTTCAATCTCTTGTTGCACCTTGGCTAGCGGCTGGCTGGCGTCGATGAAGCGAAAGTGAAAAATGGCGCGCAGCGAGCGCAGGGCCTCAAAGGTGGTCTCCTTAAAAACTTGGTAGCGCGTACGCGCAGCCTCCGGGTCGAGATCGGTGGCGCGGATATCGGCGAGCGGGCCGACGCCTGACTCGGCGACCTTGTGGTTGTGCTCTTGGGCCACTCGCCCGCGGTGGAGCTGGCGTTCGATGCTGACCTCTTCATCGACGAACAGCAACACCGTGCGGAAAAGGGGCCGCGGGAAATTGCGATCGCGAAATTCCTCGCGCAGTTCGGTCATCCGGTCGTAGAACAGCTTGAGGCACTCGACCTGCACTTGAGTGCGCGGGAAACCATCGACGATCACGCCGCGCTCGTATATGGGGTCAAGCAACTTGTGCAAGAGCAGGTAGGTGACCTCCTCGTCGCCGACTAAGCCGCCAGCGTTCTTGATCTGTTGGGCGCGGGGGCTGTCGAGCAAGTCGCTGATTACTACGGCCGCAGCCGTGATGCCCCGCGCCTTGAGGATGAAGGGGGTATTGGTACCCTTGCCGGCGCCGGGGGCACCGCCGAGCCAGATAATTTCCCCGGGAAAGCAGAGCTTGGCGCGACCAAACTCTTGCTCTAGGTCGCTCCAGACGCGGTCGAAGATCAGGCTGGCATCTTTGATCTCTAGGTCGATGTGTTGAGATTTGGATTTGGATTGGCTGCTCACGGTATCCTCCTCAGTGCCGGGCCGTTAAGAAGCCTAAGATACACAAAAAAGCGATAGAGCCATAAGAAAGCCCTGCGACCAGAGCTAGGGCCGCAGGGCGGAGAATGCACTGTTGGGCCGGTGTTATGCCAAACTGCGGAACGGCTCCCTATTGACCAGATCTTCTACGACCTGCCCGCCGATTAGGTGCTGTTGGATGATGCGCTCTAGCTTTTCGGTGGTCATGGAGTGATACCAGACGCCCTCGGGATAGACCACGACCGTCGGCCCGGACTCGCAAACGCGCAGGCAGTCGGCCTTGGTGCGGTGAATGCCGCCCTTGCCCGGATGGCCGTAGCCCAATTCGGACAATCGCTTCTTTAGGTACTCCCAGCAGTCGGCCCCGGTGCCGTCGCTGTGGCACTTGGGCTTAGTGGGCGTGGCGCAGAGAAAGATATGGCGCTCTACCGGAGTGTAGGTCGAATCCGTGGTGTGTTCGCGCATGTTAAGCCTGCCAGTGCTGGTTGAGGGGGCGATGGGTGAAGGGGCGCTGCTGCTGGCCGTCGTACGTATCGACGATGTGGCCGTCGCCTTGGAGAATGTATTTGTAGATGACGAGGCCCTCCAACCCCACCGGGCCGCGGCTGTGAAGGCGGTTGGTGCTGATGCCGACCTCGGCCCCTAGCCCGTAGCGGAAGCCATCGGCAAAGCGCGTCGAGGCATTGTGAATCACCGAGGCCGAATCCACCTCGCGCAAAAAAGTGCGTGCAGCCTCCGAGTCTTCGGTTGCGATCGCGTCGGTGTGGTGGCTGCCATAGGCGTTGATGTGCGCAATGGCCTCGGCCGTGCTGTCGACGATTTTTACCGCTAGCATTAAGTCCAAGTACTCGGCGGACCAGTCGGCTTCGGTGGCCGGTTTGACTTGCCCGTTGGAGCCGACGAGGGCCAAGGTGCGCTCGTCGCCGCGCAGTTCCACGTTCTTGGCGAGCAGTGCCGACACAGCCGGCGGCAAAAAGGCCGGGGCAATGCCCCTGTGGACGAGCAGGGTCTCGGCCGCATTGCACACAGCTACGTACTGGGTCTTGGCATCGACGGCGATCTGCACGGCCTTGTCGATATGCGCGCTGGCATCCACGTACACATGGCAGACCCCGTCGGCATGGCCCATAACCGGAATTTTGGTGTTGTGCATGATGTATTGCACAAACTCGTTGCTGCCGCGCGGGATGATGAGGTCGATCAGCTCCTCTTCGCCGAGGAGGGCGCGGACTTCTTGGCGGCCGGGCAAAAGCACCATCCACTCCGCTGGCAGGATGCCCTGCGTGGCTTGGCACATGACCGCGGCGAGGGTCTGATTCGTCGCAGTGGCCTCGCGCCCGCCCTTGAGCAGGGCGGCGTTGCCAGACTTGAGGCACAAGGAGGCTATTTGCACCAAGGCGTCGGGCCGGGATTCGAAGATTATGCCGATCACGCCGATGGGCACGGTCACGCGGTAGAGGTGGAGCCGGTCGTCTAATTCGGTCGCGCTGTGGGTCTGGCCGAGGGGATCGGGCTGGGCGCAGACGCCGCGTACCATCTCCACGGTGCTGGCGAATTTGTGCCCGCTCAGGTCGAGCCGCTTGAGTAAGGGCGAGGCGAGCCCATCGCGCTCGCCGGCTTTTAGGTCTTCGGCATTGGCTGCCAAGATGCGCTCGCGCTGGGCTTCGAGGGCCGCGACAATGGCTTCAAGGGCTTGGTTGCGCACCTCCGCGGAGGTCGCGGCGAGCACGCGCGATGCGGCGCGGGCCGCGAGGGCTTGTTGGCGCACTAGATCGGACATGTCTAACCCTCCTCGGCAGCGCGGGCGGTGGCCGCGCCCATGATGGACTGCAAGCTCTGGCTCAGCCGCTGGGGATTTTCGACTGTGCCCTCGCCGAGCAATACGAAATCGACCAGAAAATGCGCCCAATGCTCCAATTGCGTGGAGTCGCGGTCGCGCTTGAGTACGGCGGCCATGTTGCGGATGATTTCGTGCTTGGGGTTGATCTCTAAAAGCCGCAGATGGCCCTTGAACTCGCGATCGGCCAGCTTCATCAGCCGCTCCATGTTCTGGCTCAGGCCGCCCTGCGGAGAGACCAAGACGCAAGGGCTGTCGGTCAGTCGCTTGGACTCAATCACGTCGGCGACCCGGCCATCGAGTTGCTTTTTGAGGAAGCTAATCAGCTCGATGGTCGCAGCTTTTTGCTCCTGATCGACGCCGGCGAGCTGGACCTCAGCCGCGTCAGCACCCAAGTCGAGGTCGGCCGCGTCAATGGCCTGAAACTCCTTGTCGGCGAATTTCTGCAGGCCGTGGACCACCCACTCATCAACCGGCTCGTCTAGGTAGAGCACTTCCAAGCTGCGCTTGCGGAAAGTTTCTAACAGCGGACTCTGGGCGATGGATTCCTTGCTCTCGCCGGCGAGGTAGTAAATTTTTTCTTGCTCGCTCTGCATCCGGTCGATATAGGTCTGCAAGGAGACGTAAGCGTCGGCGTCGTCTGCTAGCGAGGAGTGGAAGCGCAACAGCTTGGCGAGCGCCCCCTGGTGCTCGACATCCATAGCCACCCCTTCCTTGAGCACCGCGCCATAAGTGCGCCAGCAGGTCAGGTACTGCTCTTGGTCCCTTTTGGCCATGCCCTCGATCATGCCGATGATCCGCCGCACCAAAGTGGCGCGGATTTTGGCGATAATCGGGTTTTGTTGCAGCGTCTCGCGCGAGACATTGAGCGGCAAGTCGTCGCAGTCGACCACCCCACGCACAAAGCGCAGCCACAGCGGCAGCAGGTCCTTGCAGTCGTCTTGGATAAAGACCCGCTTGACGTGCAGATTGAGCGAGATTTTCGGCTCTGAATGGGACAGCCACGGCGTCGGCGCGTGCTTGGGAATGTAGAGTACGGCGTAAAATTGAATCGGCACATCGACGATTACGTGCTCGTGCGCCAACGGCTCGTCTGGGTCGCCGGTCAGATGGGTGTAAAATTCGCGGTACTGCTCGGCGGTAATCTCGTTGCGCGGCCGGGTCCACAGCGCAGCCGTGTCGTTGACCTGCTTGCCGGCGACCTTGATCGGATAGGACACGAAGTCGGAGTGCTTGCGGATAATCGCTTCTAAGCGGTGGGCGTCGAGGAATTCCTCGCAGTCCGAGCGGATGTAGATTTTGATTGCCGTGCCCCGAGCTGCCTCGTCGGCATGGGCCAGCGTGTACGTGCCATCGCCGGTGGATTCCCACAGCACGGCCTCGGCATCCGGGTCCGCCGAGCGCGTGGTGAGCACCACTCGGTCGGCGACCATAAAGACCGAGTAGAAGCCTACTCCGAATTGGCCGATCAGTTTGAGCTTTTCTTGCTCGTCGCCGGCCTCGGCTAGCTGTTTGGCAAATTCGGCCGAGCCGGAGCGGGCGATGGTGCCGATGTTATTTTCGACCTCGTCGCGGGTCATGCCGATCCCCCGGTCGCGAATAGTCAGGGTCTTGTTGCTGCTCGACACCTCGATCTCAATGTCCAATTCGGCGTTTGGGTCGAGGATATGGCGGTCCGTCAGCGAGCGGTGGTGAATTTTGTCGAGCGCGTCTGAGGCATTGGAAATCAGCTCGCGCAAGAAAATTTCTTTTTGCGTGTACAGCGAGTGGACCAACAGGTGAAGCAGCTGTTGGACCTCGGTTTGGAAGGCCCGTTTTTCGACCTGTGGCTCTTCGGTTTGGACGTCTTCGGACATCGCGTTGTGGCTCCTTTGGCGATTGCGTTGACAAAACTGAAAATGTACGGAAGATCACCTACAAAGCAAATTCGACCGCGCCCTTGTAGCGCGGGCCGGACGAGCTATTTTCTGGCCAAATGCAAACGTACGATCTCATCATCGTCGGCGGCGGCCCGGCCGGTGCCACGGCCGCGCTGTATGCACAGCGCCACGGGCTGGCGGCTCTGTTGTTGGACAAGCAGTGCTTCCCCCGCGACAAGATCTGCGGCGATGCCCTCTCCGGCAAGACAGTGGCCATCCTCCACGAGTTGGGGCTGTTTGCCGAAGTAGGCGATCTGCCGGGGGCGGCTATTGCCCGCATTGTCTTCGGCAGCCCAGACGCGACCGCCGCGTCCATCGACCTGAGCCGCTACGACCTGCACAACGCCCTGACTGGTCGCGCCCTGCCGATGGCGGGCTTTGTCATCCGCCGCGAGGTCTTCGACGATTTTCTTTTTGCCAAAGCGCGGGCCGCAGCCGCCCACACCATAGAGGGTTTTGCCGTGTTCGATCTGGTCAGAGACGGCGAGCAGGTCTGCGGGGTGCGGGGACGTACCGCCGATGGTACGCATTTGGAATTTCAGGCCCCTTTGGTGTTGGGGTGCGATGGTTTCAATTCGATCGTCGCCCGCAAGAGCGGATTGTACCGCCATCAGAGCCGCGATTGGATGGTGGCCTTGCGGCAGTACTTCGAGGGCATAGCGGGCCTGAGCGATCAGATCGAATTGCACTTCATAGACGAGGTGCGGCCTGGGTATTTTTGGATTTTCCCGCTAGAAGGCAACCGCGCCAATGTCGGCATCGGCATGGACCACCGCGACATCAAGGCGCACGGCATGGACCTCAAAGACGCGCTCGCAGCCGCGGTGGCGAGCACGACCTTTGGCGCGCGCTTTTGCGACGCCCGCCCCCTCGAGGCTCCGGTCGGCTGGAATTTGCCGGTTGGCTCGCGGCGGCGACCGGCGCACGGCCATGGCTTTCTGCTGTTGGGCGACGCGGCCGGCTTGATCGATCCGTTCACAGGTGAGGGGATTGGCAATGCCCTGTACTCGGCCCGCTTCGCCGTGGAGACCGCCGCTCAAGCGCGGGCGGCTGGGGATTATTCGGCTGGCTTTTTACGGTGCTATGAAGACCGGCTGTGGGACGCGCTGGGCAGCGAACTGAAGCTGAGCACCAAGCTGCACCATTTGGGCCGCTGGCGCGGCCTGATGAACTTGGTCATTCGCAAGGCCGCCCAAAATGCCGAGGTCAGCGACCTGCTCTGTGGCATGATGGCCGACGCTGTGCCGCGCCAGATGCTGACGAATCCGTTGTTTTACCTACGGCTGTTGTGGAAGTAAGCGTTAGCTTGTCGTCGCCAAAAATTCTCCGTCAACGCGGATGTGATATGTCGCTGGGAAAGGTCACTTGTTTTATAACGCGCAACTTGGACGGCAGAAAGCACTTTCTCCGCCTAAAGCATCCTTATGCCGGCCATCAAATACCGGCCGGAACGGTGGAAGAGGGAGAATCCTTTGTCGCCGCGGCCCTGCGGGAGGCCCGCGAAGAAACGGGTCTAGCCGCACTGCATGTTGTCGCGGAACTTTTGTCGGAGCGGGAGAAGCTACCTCCCAACACAGCCGTCATCCAGAAGGCTTCCACTGTATACTCTCGACCAGACGCCAGCAGTTTCGATTGGGTCTCGATCCGAAGAGGTATTCGCGTTGACACCCGAGAAACTGAAAACGGTTTCGTGCAGATCAATTACGCGGAAAAAGAGTTGCTCGGTTCGGATAGGATTTCGTTTCAAATAACTGGCTGGATACCTCAGGATGCTCTGACAACTGCTGTTGAGCGCAAGCACTATCACTTACGTTGCACAGCAAGTGATGCGCTTGAATGGGAAGTCTTTGCCGATCACCACAAGTTTGTCCTAATGTGGCATCCGTTGACCGAAGATCCCCAATTGCAGGAACCATTTGGGGGGTGGTTCGACGCGATCAAGGAGCATCTCGTTGAGTCGCTAGACATACTCAACTTCAGCTAACACGTTACCCCCGGCTCGGGTCTGACAGCCCCCGCCTCAACCTGCTTCGCGGCTTTGAGGGCGTCGAGAACGTCGAGCGAAAGCTAATACCGTTTTGCTAACTTGGAGCCGCTCTTCCGGCAATTCCACGCGATACCCAGCCACCCGCGAAAAGCGAATCTCCAGGGCCTCGCGCTCCGGGCGCACGGCCTGCACCTGTACGGTTGGGCGCGGCGGCTTCGGCGGCGCCACCACCGGCTTGGCCGTAAAGTCAAATGGGATGCCCAAGACATCGGCGTATTCGACGTCGAACAAGCCATTTTCATTGAGCTCGTACGACTGCCGCCGCAACGCTCGGCCCACGACCTGCTCGCACAGCAATTGCGTCCCAAAGGCCCGCACGCCCAGCACGTGGCTAACGGTGTTGGCATCCCATCCTTCGTCGAGAGCCTGGCCCCGCCCCTTCTTGGGCATGTCCCGGCGAATGTGTTGCCAAAGATTGCGAAACTTGGGCATGTCGCGGCCGGGGATGTTGTCGGCCACCGGGACGCGGGGCAGCTTGACGATGCCGCATTCAATGGCGTCCATCAGCGAGAAGTCGCACATCGTCCACGGGAACAACGTGCCTTCGGCATAGCCCGACCCG
>RKRN01000014.1 GCA_007571365.1 Candidatus Latescibacterota bacterium | reverse complement strand
AGCTAACCGCTAGCGAAAAATTCGATGCGGCGTTTCTTGTATTTGTAGAAGAATGAGACATGGTATATATCCTTTCTTCTTCAGTCCATCAATTAGGCCAGTATAAGCAAAATTTAATATCTATGTCAAATTTTATTTTCTGATGTTACGCAGTCGCTCGTTATCGTCGGCCCCTTACTGGCCCGGCCCCGCGGCGTCCTTGCCCGCGGACGCGGGAATTCATTGCGGGCCAGAGGCCCGCGCACCCAGGTCCTCCCGCGGACGCGGGAATCCATTGCGGGCCAGAGGCCCGCGCACCCAGGCGGGTGGGTCATTCCCACGTCACCCCGTGCTCCGACACGGGGCGGGAATCCACCGAGGCGCGGGACGACACTCAGCGTTTTCAGATAGCCTCTTATACTAGTTGCATCCAATATCCCAAAATAGCCCCCTGGGAGCGCGGGCGTCTCGCCCGCCCCTCCTTCGCCTGTGTGGGCAGATACCTACCTGCCCGGCCTAGTGCTCAAATATAAATGCAAGATTGCTATGTCTGATTGGTATTAGCTCGACTTTATCCAAAAGTAATGACATCGGTATAGCTGGAGTCGCAATCTCTCTACGATCAAGGAGCCTGTCATGGGACTGCTGGAGGCCGTCCGTCATCCCCGCTGGTGCTTAGATGCAGTGCTCTTTGAGCCGGCCCCTCGCGCCCCGACCGGTACTCGCGACTCGCAGATATAAATCGTATAAATCGTATAAATCGTATAAAAAGTCGTATTTATACGGCAAAATCGTATAAATAATACGACAAAGTAGGGGCGGCTATGGCACTACCAGGGCCATAGCAAAAAATTCTGTTCGACATAACTATTTTGTTTTCAATCCTTTAGGTTCGTCTTAAAGGATTTTTTTGTACTTGGTCTGATTTATGGCACGGGATTTGCATGTATTATCATCAACGGCGAGAGCGAGGATGTGGCCAACAGTCCGTTCATCGCCAGTGCCGAAGAGGAGTTAGTCTTATGATTTGGGCGTCAATATCTTGGGGTACGCTCTGACGCGCTAGGGATCCCTGGCGCGACAATCAATCGCCGCACACTGAAAGGAGATGTCGGCATGGTACGTATTGACATATTGGAACGCCGCGGCAATACCGCGGTCATCGAGTTCATGGGATATATCTCCCAGTCAGAGCTCAATACGCTGTATAATTGCCTAAAACCGCTGGCCGATGAAGGAGTGACCGAGGTTTGCATTGTGGCTAATGAGGTGCGAAACTTCCTGCCCCCGCGCAAGCGAGATGTGCTCCGTTTGCGACAACTGGGCATGAAGTTGCGCTTCCAGCAACTCAGTTACTCCATAAAGCGCGTGTTCATAACTTTTGGTTTGGAGGACTGGATAGATGACTAAGGTCAGCGGTTGTTTGCTCGGCGTGGCCTTGCTGTGGGCTGCACCTGCTCGGGCCGGCGAGTGGGTGCAGCAGGGGGCTGCTCAGTTTGCCGACGGCCTGTTTGCTGATACGGAAATCGACAGCTTGGGGCGAGTGGTGCTGGCGTCGTTTCGCGGGGCCAACCTCGCCTTGGGCGCGGCGGCTTCGGCTGGGCCTAGCACTTTGCGCGGTCGCAGCAGCGTCACCGACGGCGATCCCAACACCGAGTGGCGCTTTGACAATGAGATCGAAGTGTTGGGCAAGTGGATTCGGCTCGACTTGGGCGGCGACCGCGGCGTCAGCCAAGTGCGCCTGCTGCCGGGTAAGACCGTGGCCCAACGGCCGTTGTTTTTCGTCAAAGGCTACCGCCTCGAAGTGGCTCAAGAGACCACGCCCGACGACTGGGTGCTGGTGGCGCAACAGGCGGAAAACACCCGTCCAACGGTCGATACGTCCGCGGATTCGACGTGGATTGAGACTAGCCCTGACGGCACCCCACTGCCGGTGTTGGGCCGCTTTGTGCGCCTGCGTCTGACGCGCGAAGACCCGCCCAACTGGGTCTCGATCGGCGAGGTCGAAGTGTTCGGCGAGGGCTTTGCGGCCGAGGGGACGTTTGAGTCGGCAGTGTTCGACGCCGGGCAGCCGGTCAACTGGGGGCGGGTGTGGTTTGCCGGTCAGACGCCGCCGGGTACGCTGTTGCGGGTGCAGTTTCGCACCTCGGCCGCTGGGGCGGCGTGGCCCGAGTGGCACCGGGTGCCGGCGTGGGACTTAGCGGCCGGTGCCGCCGGCGTGGCCTTGGCCGAGCCGGAGCCAGCGCAGTTTTTGCAGTATCGCGCCATTATGGAAACGCGCGATCCACTACGGGCCCCGCGGCTGGCGCGGGTGGGAGGGGCCTTTGGCGAACAGCTTTTTGCCCAAGATGTGGCCGGGGCCATTGCGCCAACCCGCCCGGTGCTGGGCGCGGAAACCGTATTCACCTATACCCTCGATGTGGACGTCGGCCCGGACGATATGGGCTTTGACCGCGTGTATATCGACCTGCCGGGGGTGGTGCAACAGGTGCGGTTTGACGGGTTGGCGTTGCCGGAGGATGGCTACGCCGCCGGGTGGGACGACGCCGGCATCCGCTTGGCGTTGGGTACTGAGCAGCGCGTGAACCGTTCGGGGCGGCTCGAAGTGGATTTTGCCGCGGTGCTGCTGCGGCCCACGCTGGCGGTGCGGGCGGCGGTGGCCTTGGGCGACAGCGCGGATAGGCAATACGCCCAGCCGGTGGCCGCCGAGGCGTGGACGTTAGTCGGCGAGGGGGTGGTCTCCCGGGCGCTGCCGCGGGCGGGCGTGTCGGTGCGGCCCAATCCTTTTAACGCGGCCGCCGGGGCCGCGCACATTCAGATTGACTTGGCCAAAGTGCAGCACCCACAGGCGTTTAGGGTGACCCTGCACGACTTGGCGGGCTGGCCGCGGCGGGTGTTGTGGGACGGGCTGCCGGCTACAGCCGGGCGCAAGCGTTTGGAGTGGGACGGCCGCGATGGGAGCGGGCGGCTGGTCCCGCCGGGGCTGTATCTTTTGCGCGTGGAAATCGACGCCGATCGCGGCGATGTGTGGACCGGCCTGGTCGGAGTGGTGTATTGAGTAGGGACAGACCTATGTGTCTGTCCCTCAAAAATGTATCTGTCCCCCAAAGGATCCGCCGCTGGTGTGCCGCCGGTTGAAGAGCACAATAAATGCGGGCGAGACGCCCGCGCACCCGGCACGCGCCACAGA
>RKRN01000250.1 GCA_007571365.1 Candidatus Latescibacterota bacterium | reverse complement strand
GGGATAGTACTCACCAGTTGATAACGTAATCCATAGATGGCCATTCTCTTGATAGTCAGCGAATGATAATTCCCTTTGGTTTGTCAATTTTCTCCCTCCTCTTAAAAAATATCTAATTGAGCAGTCGGGGAGTCAAATTGACCTCAACGCTGTTGTGCCCGGCCTTGGGCTGCATCTTTACACGACACCTGCCCGCATATACGTCTTCTGGCGTTCGCTCTGGGTGCGCGGGCCTCTGGCCCGCCCAAGCGGGCCAGAGGCCCGCGCACCCGGCTAAACCCTCACTGTCGTGTACTAAGCGGCTGCACTCTGATGTCTAATCCCACGTGCGGTGCCCGCTAAATCGACGCGAACCAGACCTCGTCCACTTCCACGACCTCGACCATCTTCGCGGACACGCCGAGTTTAAGTTCTTTTATTTTGTCCATTAGCAATTCGCCGTCAATCAGGTCTATCGGCGTCGCGCCGTCCCGGGTGGCTTCTCGTTGCGCCTCTTTTGTGAAGCCACCCGTCGTCAAGATAAGGCCCTTTTCCGCCCGGCCCGCCATCGCGCCGCGAAAGTCCCTGACTGTGCTCGCACCAACGCTGCCCCTGTAGCGCTTGCACTGAAACAGCACCGGAAAGCTAATCAGCCCCGCGAGGCGGATTATTCCATGCCCGTCGATCCCGCCATCGCCCGATTTTCCCGTGACCTCAACCTCGATAAAGCCCGATTCTCGCAACAGCCTTTGGCACAAGCGTTCAAATGCGTCGGGAGGAATGTTCTGGAGAGTATCGAGCAAATCCTCGCGCCAAGAAGCGGTTTCATCTGCAGGGTCTTCGACTGAGTTTTCGACTTTTTCAGCTAGGGTGCCTTCCTCAGTTTTTGTTTTTTTGCGAGATCGCCTCTGTTTCAGGTATCGCCCATAAGAAGCAAAAATTTCTTTGGAATCAACGCGTTGTGTCTCCTGCCCTGTATCGGTAAGAGACCACACGCCTCTCTCCAAATTATCAATTAAGCCGTAGTTTTTAAGGTAGGTTCTCGCAAAGGTCAGTCGGTACTCTAGCTCTGTCATACGTTCTGCTTGCCCGCTTTTTTTTCCTCGCCCGCAAGGTATTTGAGTAATAGCAGCAGACAGAGCCATATCTTCAATTACTTGATTGACGATTTCGCGCTTGGAAGCACTGCCGCCAAGCGCATGGAGCGCAGCCAGTGTCGGATTTATTAGGTCACGCTCCTTCGGAACGCCATCTACATTGACGTTGTCAGTCATCGCAAAAACTCCTTTTAGATTGTCCGCGTCGCCTTACCGCCTAATGTGCGGTGCTTCCATCACGGCCCGTTCTTCCTCGGTCATGTCTTCGATATAGTCGGAATACGCCGTTTGGTGCGCTCCCGAGCCGTAGGACAGGGTGCCTGGGCTGAACTTGTACAGCAGGGCCCGCCGCTCGTGCTTGGCCGTCCACGGCAGCGTGCCGTGCGTCAAGGTCTCGGTAAAGATCACCGCGTCGCCGGCCTTGCCGTTTACTTCGAGCACGTGCTCTTGATGCTTTTCCCACCGAATCATGTTCTGTGGACAGGCGAGGTTGGCCTTGTGGCTGCCCGGTATCACCGCCACGCCGCCGTCGCCCGGCCCCTCGTCGGCCAGCAGATACTCAACCACGGTCAGCCCGGTGTAAATTCGCTCGTTCTTAAAGAAGTACGCCTCTGATATATCCTTGCGCTCCACCCCGCCGCCGTGCAAAAGCCCGCCCTCGCAGCCGGCATCCATCGCAATGAGGCCCGGCCCGTGGTCGAGGCGATACCCGCGCCCCAAAATTCCTTCGAGATAGGGCTTGATACGAGGGTGTACCAACAACTTGCGGAACGGCTCGCACCAAGGCCGATCCCAGGCCAACATGCCGCCTAAGTCCTTGCGCCGCGAGGTGCCTTGCATCGTCTTCGAGTCGCCGGACAGCGAGCGGCCTATCTCGCCCATAAGGTCGCGGTGGTGGTCAAGGCCGGCGTTGAGCTGAGCCACCTCCTCGGCGGTCAGCACGTCTTTGAGGACCAAATAGCCCGTCAGGTCAAAGAGGTATTTGTCGTCTGTGTTCACGGGAGGACTCCTTTGGAGAAAGGTCGGCTGAGAAGATGGCAAATTAGCGGGCAGTAGAGTAGCCCATTATCGCGGATTTTCCGTAATTATGGCAAGTTATGATTACGCTATCCAATGTCGGCAAGTTCTACGGCGAGCAGACCCTGTTCGCCAAGGTCTCACTCCAGCTCAATGCCGGCGAGCGCTACGGCTTGGTGGGAGCCAACGGGTCCGGCAAGACCACGCTGCTCAATATGCTCGCCGGCGATGTCGAAGCCAGCGAGGGCGCGATTGTGGTGCCGCAGCGCCTGCGCTTAGGAGTCTTGCAACAAGATCAGTTCCTCTACGAGGACGAGTCGATTCTCAATGTCGCGCTGATGGGCAATGAGGTGCTGTGGAAGGTGACAGTCGCCAAGGAGCGGGTCCTCGCCGCGCCCGCTGAAGAATTCGACGCCGACGAGTTTGCCCGGCTCGAAGAGACCTTTCTCCACTGCGATGGGTACACCGCGCAAGCCCGCGCTGGGGCGATTTTGGCGGGCCTCGGGCTGCCGGCCCCCATTCACGACGACCCGCTCTCCACGCTGTCCGGCGGCTTTAAGCTGCGGGTCTTACTCGCGCAGGTGTTGGCCAGTGCCCCGGATGTGCTGCTGCTCGACGAACCGACTAACCACCTCGACATCCTGTCGATCCGCTGGCTAGAGACCTTCCTGTGCGACTTTGCCGGGCCAGTGGTGATCATCTCGCACGATCACCGCTTCCTCGACAACATTAGCACCTGCATCCTCGACATTGACTACGAGACGGTCCAGCTGTATCGCGGCGACTACACGGCCTTCCGGCAAGCCAAGCAGGCCGAGCGCACGCGGCGAGAAAAAGAAATCGCCTATCGCGAACGCGAAATCGCCCATCACCAGCAGTTCGTCGATCGCTTCCGCGCCAAGGCGACCAAAGCCCGTCAGGCCCAGAGCAAGCTGCGGCTAATCGAGAAGCGAGAAGAGGAAATGGTCGAGTTGCCGCGCAGCTCGCGTCGCTATCCGGTTTTTCGCTTTGAGCAGCGGCGCGACAGTGGACGCGACGTGCTAACCCTCAAAGGCGTCAAAAAGGCGTTCGGCGACAACGAAGTGCTGCACGGGGTCAATCTACTCGTGCAGAAGGGGGACCGCTTGGCGATTATGGGGCCGAATGGCATTGGCAAATCAACGCTGCTCAAAGTCGCAATGGGCGAGCTGGCCGCCGATGCTGGCGAAGCCGAGTGGGGCTACGAGGCGCATCCCGGATACTTTGCCCAAGACCACCGCGAACAGCTCAGCCCTGACAACCAAACGGCTGAGGACTGGGTGTGGGCGTGCTGCCAAGACCAGAGCCTCGGCTTCGTGCGCAATCAGATGGGGCGAATGCTCTTTTCTGGCGACGACGGCAAGAAGCGCTTGGGGGCACTTTCGGGAGGCGAGGCGGCTCGGCTCGTGTTCTGCCGGCTGGCCATTGCCCAACCCAACGTGCTGGTTTTAGACGAGCCGACCAACCACCTCGATCTCGAATCGATCGAGGCACTAATTGATGGGCTCAAAAACTATCCGGGTACGCTGCTGATGGTCTCGCACGACCGTTGGTTTATCAGCCAGCTAGCCACGCGCGTCGTCGAGATCAGACCTGAAGAAATCCTCGACTTCCGCGGCACGTACGAGGAATACGTCCACTTCTGCGGCGACGACCACCTCGACGCGGATCAAGTCATCCTCAAGGCCAAACAGACCAAAAAGAAAAAAGAGGGGGCAGCCCAAGGACCGCGGGCCAGTCGCAAGGGCAAAAACGAACAGCGCCGCACTGCGGCCCAGCAAGAAAAACGCCTGGCGCGCATTGAGGCAGCCGAAGCCCGGCTAGCGGAAATCGACGCCTGGCTCTGCAAGCCCACGTATTACGCAAAGGCCCCGCCCGACCAGATCAAGGCCCTCGAATGCGAACGCGCCGGCATCGAGTGCGAGTTGGCGATTCTGTTGGAAGAGTGGGCGGCGGTCGAGGAAACTATGGTGGATCCATGAAACGCAAAAACATACCGACCAGCAGCGCGTTTGGCGCAGAATTCGGCTATTCGCGCGCCGTGCGTCTAGACCAGCACATCCACGTCGCCGGCACCTGCGCCCAGCCGCCACACGACCGGGGCGATGCCTACGCACAGGCCAAGGGTGCGTTGCAGATTATCGCCGAGGCCCTCGCCGAGGCCGGTGCTAGCCTCGAAGACGTGGTGCGAACGGTCGTGTACATTACGGCTGTTGACCATGCCGCTGGCGTCACTCGCGCTCATCGCGAGGCGTTTGGCGGCATTTTACCGGCTTCGACCTTGGTCGTGATCGCCGCGCTGCTAAAGCCGCATCTGGTCGTCGAGATCGAAGCGTACGCCATTTTGCCCGCCGCAAGCGCGTGAACAAAGACAACCAGCTCTTGTCCATTGGCGTGTTGGGCTGCGGCCCCATTGCCCAATTCGCCCACTTTGAGTCGTGCATAAAGGCCCGCAACACGCGCCTTTATGCGCTCTGCGACCAAGCCTTGGACTTAGTCGAACGCATGGCCGCCGTTCACCAACCGGAGAAAACCTACGCCGACTTTGCCGACATGCTCGCAGACCCGCAGGTGGAAGCAGTCGTCATCGCCACGGCCGATCAGTTCCACGTCCCGCTCAGCTTGCAGGCACTGGCCGCCGGCAAACACGTCTTTGTCGAAAAGCCGCTGGGAACAAGCGTGGAGGAGTGCGAGGAATTGCGCCGGGCCGTCGCTGATTCGGGCTGTACGCTCCAAGTCGGCCACATGAAGCGCTTTGACCCGGGTATTGCTTTTGCCCGGCAGTTCGTCCGCGAGGAGCTAGGGTCGCTGTTGGCCCTGAAGGCTTGGTATTGCGATTCGACCTATCGCTACACCATGACCGACAACCTCCAGCCGCTGCCGCTGCACAGCGATCGGGCGCGCAAGCCAGCGGGCGATCCCAAGGCCGACAAGCGGCGCTACTTCATGCTGACTCACGGCTCGCATCTGATTGACCTAGCCCGCTTTTTGGGCGGCCCGCTGGTGGCCGTGCGCGGGCGCCGCAAGGAGATGTTCGGGGCGTATTCTTGGTTTGTCGAAGTAGAGTTTGCCAACGGCGGCCAAGGACATCTCGACCTGACGGTCGCCGTCCGCATGGACTACCACGAGGGCTTTCACATCTACGGCGAGCACGGCAGCGTCGTCGGCAAGACCTATCTGCCGTGGTTTTTGAAATCCAGCGATGTGGAGTGTTTCTCCACGCGCGATGGCCAATATCGCCGACCGCTAGGAGCCGACGCGCATTTCTACCGGCTGCAACTCGAAGGTTTTGCCGACGTCGTGCTCCACGGCGCACCCCAGATGGGGGCCAGTGTGGAGGATGGAACCCAAGCTATGCGGGCCATGGCTGCCATCGCCCGCTCGGTCACAAGTGGCGATTGGGTCCGCTTAGAGACCGTCACCGGCGGCGTATAATACCTATGTCCTCAGCCAACCCTCGCTTGTGGCCGCTCTATCTGCTCGGCGGCGTTGTCGCCTTGGCGCTCTTGTGGATCTGGTTGCCCGAGTCCCTCCATCGCCAGCGACAGACGATGAGCACCATGGCGACCTTCCTGCTCGCCATTTTCTTTGCATTGCTCTGGTTGCTCTTTGCATCGCGGCTGGCTTGGCGACGGCGCTTGCTATATTTCAGCGGCATCGTCTGCGCCATGGCCCTTGGCGTCGGGCTTTTTCGCATTAAAGGGATGAGCGGCGACTTTGTCCCGATCGTCGAGTGGCGATGGAGTACTGAAGACGAAACCACCGCGGTCGAAGGCGGGGACGCCACCGCGCTCAACGCCCGCGATTGGCCGCAGTTTCTCGGCCCCGATCGCAACAACCGCCTTCGCGGCGTCCACCTCGAGCGCGACTGGGCCAAGCACCCACCGCGCGAAATCTGGCGTCGTCCTGTGGGTGCCGCTTGGTCCTCTTTTGCCATTGTCGGCGGGCGGGCCGTAACTCAGGAGCAACACGGCCCCGAGGAGCAAGTCGTCTGCTACGACTTGGCCACGGGCCGCAAGCTCTGGCAACACGCCGATTCGACTCGCTACGAGACCGCCGTCGCCGGCATCGGCCCGCGTGCTACGCCCACCATTGCTGGAGACCGGGTTTTCACGCTAGGTGCTACGGGCATCCTCAACTGCTTAGATCTAGACAGTGGGAAGTTGGTTTGGTCGCGGGACATTATCGCCAGCAACCAAGCCAAGGCCCATATGTGGGGCATTAGTTGTTCGCCGTTGGTCCTCGACAGCTTGGTCGTGGTCAGTGCCGGAGGCCCGGATGAGCGTTCGCTCGTCGCCTATCGTCGCCAAACCGGCGCGTTTGTCTGGGGCGGGGGCATAGACAAGGCCGGCTTCAGCTCGCCGCGTCTGGTCACTTTGGCGGGCCGCGAGCAGATCCTGATCTTCAACAGCTACAGCGTGGTCGCGCACGATCCGCACAGCGGAGTTCCCCTCTGGCGCCAGCCTTGGGATCAGGCCGAATGCGTTGCCAACCCCCTGCCCTTGCCCGGGGACCGGGTTTTGGTCTCTACTGGCTACGGCATTGGTGCCAAGCTGTATCAAATAAACGCCGCGCCCGATGGCAGCTTGACGGCCGATGTCGTCTGGAAAAGCCCCCGGCTCAAGGCCAAATTTGCCAACATGGTCTATCGCGATGGTTTTGTCTATGGCCTCGACGATGGGGTCTTGGTCTGCCTCGACCCGCAAGACGGCCAGCGTCGCTGGAAGCGCGGGCGCTACGGGCACGGCCAGCTCATCCTGATAGACGATATGCTGCTGATAATGAGCGAATCGGGCGACGTAGTGCTGGTTGAGGCCCGCCCCGACCGCCACGTCGAACTAGGGCGCACGACGGCCTTTGCCGGCAAAACTTGGAATCCCCCGGCCCTTGCTGCACCCTATCTGTTAGTGCGGACGGACAGCGAGGCGGCTTGCTACGAGTTGGCACTAGACGATGACCTGTAGGGGACGGTTGTGCAAACCGTCCCCTACCGCGCAAGGAGGAAAATCATGGAAGACTATTCGCACATTCAGAAACCGGATTTGGGCTACCGCTATGAGTTCGCCACCGACGAACTCGACGCGATGGACGAATGCTTGGCGGCACACGGTTTCGCGATTATCAAAGACGTGCTGCCGCTGGAACTGGTCGCCCGGCTCAAGCAGGCAGTGTGGGACGGCACGGACCCAGAGCGCACGTTGCAGCCGGGCGAGAGCCGCACGCGGCATGCTTGGATCGAGTCCGGTCCCGGTGCTTGGGAGGTGCTCAATTACGCTCCTTTCATGGCCATGCACCGGCACCTGATCGGCACCGACGAACTGACGATCCACCGCTCGGCCGCCATCATCCGCCGGACGGGTTCCGCGCCTGTTGCGTGGCACACCGATTGGTGTGGCTATTCGACTGAAATCAAAAATTCGGGCGATGTGCTCAATCGCGGGTTGTGGCCGTCGGGCAAGTGGTTCTACCTGACTGGTTCGCGGCCCGAGCACGGCGGCCTGTGCGTCATTGAGGATTCCCACGTTGAAAACTGGCAGGGGCCGGAGGGATTCTGCATGACGGCCGATCGGCGTTCCTTTTACCCGGAGGACACGGAGGAACGCGCCTACAACGGCTTCGACATCCCCGGCCTCGTCCCCTTGTTCACCAATGGCGGCGACATGATCGTCTTCGCCCATCGCACCTATCACGGCGCGTTTCCCAACCGCATTGAACAGACGCGCCTTTCTTGCGGCATCGGCTTTCGCGCTCGCAGCCACCGCATTGACATCCCTTGGGAAATCCCCGCGGAAGGCCAGTGGTTTTTGGCCAACCTACCCGATCACTTGCGCCGCTATACGGATGGGTACACGAGCATCAATTTGGCGTGGCAGGGGTAGGGCGGAGTTTTGGGTAGTGGGCTGACGAGGGGTTGGCGGCGGCCTCTCACGCACACGCAGGGTGGCCCCTAGGAGCCGTCGCCTTTTACCTGAGATTTTCCAAGAAATCTTCTACTTCCACGTTAGCTTTTTTGAGGTTGATCTTCAAGGTCCCTTTGGCCACTTCGTTGCCTTGAATAAGAATCATTGTATCTATCTGGTCGGTATCGGGGTATGTTCTGATCATCACTATATGACTTCCCTTTTGTCTTTAAAAAATAAATCCTAAGCGTTGAAGGGCATTTTGGGCTTTCTGCGGCGAAATGCCAGAGGGAATTTTAGGATTAGGCAAGGTGCAACTCTCGCTGATGGCTTTCTGTAACTTCTTCAAGGTAGAGAGATACGGCTTCTTTGAGATTGTTAAAAGCCTCTTCCTCATCCTTGCCTTGGCTGGCTATTCCGATCTGAGGACAATGAGATACGTACAGTCCTTTTTTTTCTTTATAAATTTCAGCCGTTAGGATTGTTCCTTGTTTTGGCATAAGTAACTCCTTTCTTTGGGATAACTATTAGGCCCGGCGACTCCATTGAGCGGGTGGAGTTGAGCGAATCATTGGATTTTGTTATTGGGTAGGGATGGCGCGTGAATTGGTTGATTGACGCCAGTTGCGCTATCCCAACTCCTGAAAAATACGTGGTTGGTGCATGGCATCCTCTCCGGGGCTCGAAACAGGTCTATATAAGATCGAAAAAAACCTGTCAAGAAAAATTTAGAGGGTGCTCTTTCCCCTAGCAAGTTGGGCTATTTCCCCTTGGCAAAACCCGTACCAAAAGCGCGGTTTTTTCGTACTAGTCCACTACCAAAAAGACAGGCCGAGACGTGCATCATGGGCGTTCGGCCTGTTTCTAATTTGTGGGGCTTCGATCTACGAGGCGACGACTGCAATCAAAACGACAAAAGGCGGCAGCACTACCCGATTTCAAAGGGACCCACTGCTGAGTTTTGTATTGCGCGGGATGGATGTAGCCTCTGTAGTGAACTAACCAGAGCTAATCCTCGCGGCGCGGGCGGACCACCGTCTCGCCATCCGGTTCGATGAGCGGGTGGTGATAGATGTAGGGCGGCTCGAGCACCGCTTGCTGCGCCTCAATCAATTCCGATACCCATGCCGGCTGCGCGACCTCGTACGTGCCGCCGTCGTAGTGCAGGTACTTCGGCGTGTAGCTCTGTTGACTTTGCTGGAGATGCTACCCCGGAGTACCTTTGCGTCCAACGAGGCCCAGGAGCTAGGACGATGCGTTTTTTTAATACGGCGGGGCCGGTCAAGCCGGCTATCCACTACTGCGTTCCGCCGTTAGAGCGGCTCAATCTCGTCGAGGTGTTCGCGCTCATCCGGCAAGAAAAGTATTTCGTGCTGCACGCGCCGCGTCAGACGGGCAAGACCTCTTCGCTGCTGGCCCTGCGCGACCTGCTCAACGCCGAAGGGGCCTATGGCTGCGTGTACGTCAATGTGGAAGGGGGACAGGCCGGGCGCGAGGATGTGGAACAGGTCATGCGCACCATTTTGGGCGAGTTGGCCTCTTGGGCGCGTTCGACGCTGGGCGATGAGTTTCTCGATGCGATTTGGCCGGACATTTTGGCCAAATACGGCCCGCACACGGCCCTGCGCGAGGCCCTGACGCGCTGGTCGGAGACTTCCCCACAACCGCTAGTACTATTCATCGACGAGATCGATGCCCTCATCGGCGATGCGCTGCTGTCGGTGCTGCGGCAGTTGCGCGCCGGCTACGTGCGTCGTCCCGGAGGGTTTCCACAGAGCGTGGTGTTGTGCGGGGTGCGCGATGTGCGCGACTATCGCATTCAATCAACCGCCGAGAACGCCATCATTACCGGCGGCAGCGCATTCAACATCAAAGCTGAGTCGCTGCGGCTGGGCGATTTCAGCGCGGACGAGGTGGGATTTCTGTTAGGGCAGCATACGACCGAGACCGGCCAACAGTTTACCGCGGCGGCGCAGCACGCGGTCTGGGAGCTGACGCAAGGGCAGCCATGGCTGGTCAATGCCTTGGCGTATGAAGCCTGCTTTAAGCAGGACCTGGGGCGCGACCGGACCCGCCCGGTGACAGCCGAGGCCATCTATGCGGCGCGAGAGCAGCTCATCGTGCGGCGCGAGGTCCATCTGGATCAGTTGGCCGACAAGCTCAAGGAGGAAAGGGTGCGGCGGGTGGTCGAGCCACTGCTCAGCGGCGGCGCGGTACGCCACTTTGCTGACCGCGACTTGGAATATGTGCGCGATCTGGGCTTGGTGGCTCAAGATCGCCCCTTGCGCATCGCCAATCTGATCTACGCCGAGGTGGTGCCCCGCGAACTGACGTGGGTGATGCAAGAGGATCTTGAACAAAACCCAGCGTGGTATGTCGATGCCGCTGGCGGCTTGGACGTGAACAAGCTGCTGTCGGCGTTTCAGCAATTTTTTCGCGAGCACTCCGAGCATTGGGTCGAGCGATTCCAGTATAAGGAGGCGGGTCCGCAGTTGCTACTTCAAGCCTTTTTGCAGCGGATCGTCAACAGCGGGGGCCGTATTGAACGCGAATACGGCCTTGGTCGGGGGCGGACGGACTTGCTGATCGCGTGGCCGCAGGGCGGGCAGACGCAGCGTTTTGTCGTCGAGTGCAAGGTGTTGCACAAGAGTTTGGAGCAAACAGTAGCCGAGGGCTTGGAGCAGACGGCGGCGTACATGGACCGCTGCGAAGCCGAGGCCGGGCATCTGGT
>RKRN01000085.1 GCA_007571365.1 Candidatus Latescibacterota bacterium | reverse complement strand
CCCCATGGATTATTCCTCTACGTGTTCGTCGTGATCTTGCGCTGCTCGGTCTTGTTCGACTTCCTCTTCCCCGTGGACTTGGCCGATGTGGTCGGGGTGCCCGATAGGCCCTAGGGAAAAGACAGTCGCGCCGTTGCCTTGTAAGGTCAGTTGTGCAGCGGCGTTGCCCATGATTCCACCGCGACCGCTAAAGTCGTATAGCGATGGCGCATTGTACCACTCATTGAGGTCCATCACTACGGCGATAGCCCACTCATCGCCGCTGACTGTTAGGGAAAGCGGCAGGGAAACGTCGACCGAAAAGTCTTCCCCGCCGGCCGGGCCGGTGTGCGTGAGAAAGGCATCTTCGCCGTTGGTCGTGCGGAAGAGGCCCTCCATGCGCATGTAGTGGTAGCCGCCGCCCATGGGCGGCGGCCACGCCATGTTGTTGAAGTGATCGACGCTCGGCAGCGCACCGGTTGCGTTTTTAGCACCGTTGATGCCAAAGGTAAAGTGCAGGGCCGCGTATTCGCCACCGGGCACTTGGGCCGAAACGCTGCGCGTCGCGCCTACAAAGGCATTGCGGTAGTGGAATTCGGCCACTTCGACGCGCTTGCCGCCGGTCGTTTCTAGGGCGATATCCGAGACGATGTACTCTAGGCGAGTGACGCCGTATTGGTTGCCCGCAGCATTGGTATAGAGGATATCCTCGTGCTTGAGATCAGTGCCGGCGACGGTGTGGTTGAAATAGACGGTCACCTCGCCTTGGTCATCATCGGAGTCGCCGCAGGCGGCCAAAAAGCAACAAGCGGCCAATAGAACATATTTCACGGAGTATTCCTTTTTTAGCAGAGATTGAGTTGGTAGTCTAGCTCTGAGCTTTTTTATTTTAGGCGCCATCGCGAGAACCACTACTTCGCTTGTTCGTCTTTTTTTGAGACGGTACATTACCAAATAGGATGCGTCAATTTGTCGAGTTTGTCCAAATGACCAAGGGCCAGGCCGCCCCCGGCGAGCGTCCGCGGACGCGGATCGGCCACAAGCTGATTTTGAGCTTCGTGTTGCTGGTCATGGTCGTTGTGGGGCTATCGGGCTGGGTGCTCTTCGAGCTGACAGACCGCAGCTTAGAGGGACAGATGAGCGACCATCTCGTATCGGTCGCCACGCTGGTGAGCACGAGCTTGTCCGGCAGTGTGCTGCGCTATATGCACCCGGGCCGCGAGCATTCCACGCTCTACCGGAACCTAGTGGGTAAATTGCAGCGCGCCGAACAAGGGGTTGGGGCCCGGCACATCTTCGTTTTTGACCGCCAATATCGCTCGCTGCTCGACACGGATGGGCTGATGCCCATTGGTCGCGAGTACCCTAAACTGCTCTTCGACAGCCGCGAACTGGAGCGAGTTTGGCAGGGGCATACCGCGCATTCGGTGCTTTTTTACGACGGCGATATCCCGTACATGACGGGCTACGCCCCCATTTTTTACGATGGCGAAGTTGTCGCGGCTGTCGGAGTCGAAATTGGGGCTGGGTTTGTGGACTCCATCCGCATCTTCGGGCGGTCGGTGCTGATCTTTGCCGGGTTGGGGGCGTTGCTCACCGTTGGGGTGGCTTGGGGCTTGGCGCGGACGCTGACGCGGCCCATACAAAAGCTGGTCGAGGCCGCCCGCGAGATCGGACGGGGCAATATGAACCAAGAAGTGGCCACCGCGTCCGACGACGAAATCGGCTATTTAGGCGAGACCATGGAGGAGATGCGGCGCAAGCTAGTCGCCCGCGATGCCCAGCTGCGCCTCATGCTGGGCGGCGTTGCCCACGAAATTCGCAACCCACTAAGCAGCATCGATCTGTATGCCGGTTTGATCGCCGGGGACTTGCCTGCCAGCGACGAGCGCAAGCAACACATTGAGAAGGTCATTGAGGAAGTGCGGCGGCTCAATGGCGTAATTTCCGAATTTCTCGAATTCGCCCGCCCGGCACCGGCGCAGCCGCAGCCGACTGCGTTGGCCCCGCTGGTGGCCAACGCGGCCTTTTTGCTAGCCCCGGAAATGGAGGCTGCGGGCATTAGCTACGAGGAGCGCGTCGCGCCGGATTTGGTGTGCTACATCGACGCCGAACAGATGGAGCGGGCCTTGGTCAACCTAATGAAAAACGCCGTGCAAGCCATGCGCGATGGTGGGCACTTGACGGTGCGAGCCGCCGCTGCCGCTGCCGAGGTCGTCGTCGAGGTGGCCGATGCTGGCTCGGGTATGTCGGAGGAAGTGCAGGCGCGCCTTTTTGAGCCTTTTTTTACCACCAAAGAGAAGGGCTCGGGTTTGGGGATGGCGCTGGTGGCGCGGGCGGTTGAAGAAAATCGCGGTCGAATCGAAATAGACAGTCGGCAAGGCGAAGGCACAGTATGCCGCCTGCGCCTGCCGCAGTCCAAGGACGGGGTATTATGGGCAGGATTCTGATTATCGACGACAACAAAAGTCTCGGCGACGGCTTGGTGCTGAGCTTGAACAAGATGGGGCACCAAGCCGTTGCCGCTGGCAGTGGTCGCGAAGGTTTGGCGCGGATGAAGGCCGCGCCGTTTGACTTGGTCCTTACGGATTACCGCATGGAGGAGATGGACGGATTGGCGGTGATGGAGGCGGTCCAGCGCCAAGCACCAGATACCGACGTGATGATGATGACAGCCTACGACACCCGAGAGTTGGCCGTAGCGGCCATGGAGCGGGGGGCGATTGATTTTATCGTCAAACCCTTCCGGCCTGATGAACTGTGGCTGAAGGTCAACAAGCGGCTCGATTATCGAACCAAGCTACAAGAAGTTCAAGCCAAGCTGCGCGAAGCCCAAACCCTCCGCCGCGAAGCCGAGGCCAAGTTGCGGGATTGGGAGCACTTATTCGAGCAAAACCGCTATCTGCGCGAAGAGATCGACAGCCGCTACAACTTCGGTGAGATCGTCGGCCAATCGCCGCCGATCAAGGCCGTGCGTGAGCAAGTACACAAGGTGGCGTCGTCGTCGTCGTCGGTGCTGATCTACGGGGAAAGCGGTACTGGCAAGGAGCTGGTTGCCCGCGCCATCCACTACCAGAGCCGCCGCAGCAAAGGTCCGTTCGTCAAGGTCAACTGCGGTGCCCTGCCGACGGGGTTGGTCGAAAGCGAGTTATTCGGGCACGAGCGCGGGGCCTTTACCAGCGCGGTGCGGAGCAAGAAGGGCAAGTTTGAACTGGCCGAAGGGGGGACGATTTTTTTAGACGAGATCGGCGATATACCTTTGGAGACTCAAGTGCGGCTGTTGCGGGTGTTGCAGGAAAAGCAGTTCGACCGCGTGGGCGGCGAGCAGCCCATCGACGTCGATGTGCGGGTGGTGGGGGCGACCAACCGGCCGCTCAAGCGCATGGTCAAAGAGGGCACCTTCCGCGAAGATTTGTTCTATCGGCTGGAGGTGATCCCCCTCACCTTGCCGCCGCTGCGAGAGCGGCGAGAGGACATTGAACTATTGGTGAAACACTTTACGCAAAAAAAATACAAGGAAATGAACATACCGCCCAAGCGTCTAACCAAAGAAGCCCTCGCTGGCCTGAAAAGTTACCCGTGGCCCGGCAATGTGCGCGAACTAGAAAACGTCATCGAGCGCACGATGGTGTTGGTAGATGGCGAGGAAATCGGCTATCACGATTTGCCGCTGACCTTTGCCGAGGGGATTGCCGAGGAGAGGGACGCGGCCAATGACGACGGGAGCTTGCTACTCAACGAGCGCCTCGACGAGGTAGAGCGCGACCTAATCGCTCGGGCGATGGAGGAAGCGCAGCACGTTAAGACGAAGGCGGCTTTGCTTTTGGGCATCAAGACGAGTGCTTTGTACTACAAGCTCGACAAATACGGTCTAGATTAGCGATGAGAAATCCAGCCATTCTTTTATTGGTTTTAGGTTTGGTGCTGCCCGGAGCCGCGCTTGGATATTCAGGTAGGCTGGGCGACCTAAAGGCCCAACACCGCGCCTTGGAAATCCAGCGCGATTCCCTCGCCAGCCAGCGCTTGCAGGTTGCGGCCGCCGCCGGGGTGCTGTCGGCCCGCATCGACAGTCTGAAGCTGAGTGCAGCAGATTCTGCGGCGTTGCGAGAAGCACTGCGCTCCTCGCTTGGATTGGTGCAGCAGATGGTCGAGCTCGACTGGCAGTTGGTCGCCTTAGAGGCGCGGCAGGATAGCGTGGCCGAGCACTTGTGTCTTGCCTACGACTGGGAGATCGGCGTACTCATCCAGAAGTTGGTCGAGCAGCCAGACCGGGGCCTGTCGGCCCAACTGACGCTCTATCAGGAGGCGCGGGAACTACTCGGGGCCGGGATAAGCAACGCGAACCTGCGCTACAGCGGGCAGATGGAAATTGAGGTGGATGACGGGCCGGACGAAATTCAACAAAAGCAAGAGCTATTAGAAGACATCGCCGATCGCCTCAAAGCCGAATGGAGTGCCAATGCCGACTTGGTGAGCCGCTTGGAGGCCGAGCACCAGCTGTGCGCTCAGGTGGAACGGGCGCGGGCTAAAGCGCGCCGGCCCGAGGAGCGGATTTTGGTCCGCGGAGAACAGCCGCGTGAGCAGGTGCGGTTGCTCAGGCAAGACGAGTCCTTGGCCGAATTTGATCTCGAATCGTCGATTGCCGAAGTGGTGCTGAAAATTCACAAGCTGAAGGCGCGTCAGCAGGAAATTCTCCAGTTACAGGCCGTGGTTGAAAGTCGCGCCGAGGCGTTTAGGCACTACTTGCGCCAGATGTTAGAAGGCGAGGAATAGCACACCCCGAATCGCGACTTGGGGTGAGCAGCCTCACTCACCGGCGGGCCGTCCGCGGCTGATCTCTACTACATTGTCTCGCGTTGCGCCGAAGGCACTCCTGAGCTGTTGGTAAGCTGCCCACGGGTCGGTCTGATGGCCGCAGGTAAAAAGATCGAGGGCGGCATAACCGCACTCGGGCCAGGTGTGGATGGCCAAGTGGCTCTCTTGGACGATGAGTACGCCGGTTACTCCGCCCGGCCGAAAGCGATGGAATGCCGATCCCAAGACGCGGGTGCCGGCCGCTTGGGCCGCCGCTCGTAGTTCAGCGGCGATATAGTCTGGGTCGTTGAGCCGTTCGCGGTCGCAGCCGTAGAGATCGACGAGCAGATGGCGACCTAGGGCCGGCATGGAAGCAGAGAAAATACCCGGCGAGCAGAGCGTGGTGGTGCAGCTAGAGGTCGTTTACCAACTGCAATGAGGCCCTCAGACATACTCGACGATGTCGGTCGGTAGGCACTTGAGGTCCCGGCATATATTGGACAGGGTGTACGGGTCTAGGCCCTCGGTGCCTTGGTCGATGGCTTTTTTTATGTGCTGATAAGTAGTAAGGTTGATTTCGGGTTTGCGCTCTTCGAGCATCTGTTCGATCTGTTCTCGTTTAAAGCGGATCATGCGGCGCCTCGCTTGTGAGTGGGATGAGTAAATAAGACCACGTGGCGGTGGCCGTCAAAAAGGCTATTCGTAGCGCAGGGCGTCTATGGGGTTGAGGAGGGCGGCTTGGCGGGCCGGGTAGATGCCAAAACCAATGCCGACCGCGGCCGATACTCCAAAGGCGAGGACAATCGTCCAAGGCTGAACGATGGTGCGCCAGCCGGCGTACAAGGTGATCACTTCCGGGATGGCGTAGCCCAACACCACCCCAAGCAGGCCGCCGATTAAGCTGACCAACAGCGACTCGACCAAAAACTGTGCGAGGATGTCGCGCCGCCGCGCCCCCAAGGCGCGGCGGATGCCAATTTCGCGCGTGCGTTCGAGCACCGAGGCCAGCATGATATTCATAATGCCGATGCCGCCGACCAACAGGGAAATACCGGCGATGCAGCCCATGACGATGTTGAAGATCTGCTGCGTTTTCTGGCTTTGGCGCAACAGCTCTTCGGGAATGGCGATCTTGAAGTCCTCGACGCCGCGATGCCGTCGGTTGAGGATGGTGCGGACGATGGCCGCGACCTCTGGCAATTGGTTGGAGTTGGGGATCTTGACGGTGATTTGGGTCAGCTCGGGCTCGCCCGGCTCCCAGTGGAAGCGGTTGAGCAAGGCCGTTAGCGGGACGTAGATGTCCTCGTCGGTGTTGCGCACTTCGAGTACCCCGCCGATCTTGCCGCCGGCTGCGCCCTTGTCCTCGAGTACGCCGATGACTGTAAACCACTGATTGCGGATTTTGACTCGGCCGCCCAAGGGATCGTCAAAAAAGAACAGGGCCCGCTTGGCGTCTGCGCCCAACACGCATACGCGCTTGGCAGTATTTAGGTCCTCAGCCGAAAAAAAGACCCCTCTCCCCATACGGGCGTCGAGCACCGTCAGATAGTCCGGGGTTGTGCCCACCACCATGGTGCGGAAGGTGTGGTCTTGGGCTTGGGCCTTGACTTTGAGTTCGCGCTGGGGGGTGACGTAGTCGGCCAAAAGGCAAATGCGGGCAATGGAGCGCGCATCGTCCCAAGTTAGGCCCGCGGAGCGATTGTGGTCGGTGTCGTCGGCTGCGGTCGCCTCGTCGGCTTCTTTTTGCCAGTGCTGGACGATGATATTGCTAATGCCCATCTGGCGGATTTGTTCGAGGGATTCCTGCTTGGCGCCCTCGCCGATGGAGAGCATGGCAATGACGGCTGCTACGCCGAAGATGATACCGAGCATGGTCAGCAAAGTCCGCAGCTTGTGCGACAGCAGGCCGACTAGGCTCAAAGAGGCGGTTTCGCGTAGGTCCATTATGTGGGCCTAGGGCGCCGGCAAGGCATCAGCCGATTCCAGCAGGCCGCTGGCGTCGCTCGCTCGCAGCGGATCGCGCAGGGCGACGCGGTCGTCGGGCGCTAGCCCTTCTTCGACGATGACGAAGTCCTCGTTTTTCTGGCCCAACTTCACTTCCCGCTCGGCGGGCTGGCCGCCCACTAGGCAATAGACGAGGGTGCGCCCATCTTTCTCAAAGACCGCGTCTAGGGGGATGTAGAGGGGCATGGGCGCGGCGGTCGCAACTTCGGCGGCCTCGCTTTGCACGGAGTCTGGCGCGGCCGCCGGGCGCGGCGGGATGGTCTCGACGGCGACGTGACTGGTGGCGGTCATGCCGGGTTTGAGGCGAATATCTTCTTCTTCGATCTGGATGATCACGTCAAATACTTTGACGTTTTTTTCGCCTTCCTTTTCGCGGCCGAGCGAGGCGATGCTCTCGATTTTGCCGTGGAATGTTGGTTCGGGCAGGGCGTCGAGCTTGATGGTGGCGACTTGGCCGGTGTCGAGCTTATCGACCTCGACCTCGTTGACGTAGGTTTTGACCTGCATCTGGGACAGGTCGGGCAGGGAAATGACGTTGACGCCGCCCCAGATCTCGTCGCCGACGCGGATCTTTTCTGGTCGCTCGCCTTTCCACACCTTGCCGTACACGACTAAACCGGGCTTTTCGGCCTTGATGGTGGTGCTTGCCAGATCGGCGCGCGCCTTTTCCAACTCGCGTTCGTTGCGCTCGATTTCGAGTTGGCGCTTTTTGACTTCAGCGGCGTTGACGATTTTTTGCGAGGCCAGCTTTTCGATGGCTTGCTGATGGCTCAGCTTGGCTTTGTGAGCCTCAATTTCGGCTTCTTCCTTTTGCACGGTGGCCTCAAAGGCCATGCGCTCGACCTTTAGCTCGGCCAAGCGCAAATTGGCCTCCTCGTTGGCAATATCGGCTTCGAGCTTGGCGATTTCGGCCTTTTGGGTGGCTAGCGTTTTTTCTAGGTCGGCCTTAGCGGACTCGACCTGCTGCTCGGCGTCCATGACCCGCTTCTGAAAATCCGTCTGTTCAAATTGCACCAATAAGTCGCCGACTGCGACTTGCTCGCCTTCGGGAAACAACTCGACGATTTTGAGCTGGCCGCGAACGCGGGGCGCGACGATGTTTTCGGCCTCTACGGATTCCAACTCGCCGCCCTTGAGCTTGAGTTCGATGACGAACTCGCCCTGTTGGACCGGGTAGGTAGGGATGGAGGATTCGGCTTCCTCGGGCATCAGGTGCCCGCCAAGCCAAGCTCCGCCCAAGACGAGGACTAAGAGCAGAGAGAGGAGCCACCAGCGGCGTTTGATCTGGGTCATAAAAGCCCTTCCGCGTCAGTGTGCATTGGGGTTTTGCAGGGCGACGATGTCGCCTGCGGCCAAGCCAGCGGTGACGATCGCGGCGGTGGCGTTTTGGGGCCCGATCACTACGGGCACTTCCTTGAATTTGCCGTTGGCGAGGCGAAAAGCAACTAGCCCATCCTCGCGCTTGAAGAGCGCACCTAGCGGCACCGAGAGAGCCTCGGGGATGGTTTTGAGCACGATTTCGACCTCGGCCGACATGCCGGGCTTGAGCCGGTTGTCTCGATCGTCAATGTCGATGACTAACTCAAAGACGTGGATATCGGGTGCACCGGGCTGGGGCGAGGCCATCGGGGCTAGTTCGGACACCACCCCGTTGAAGACCGGGCCGGGAAAGGCTTCGAGGCGGATGTAGGCCCGCTGGCCGACGCGTACGCGCTCGATGTCCATTTCGCCGATCAGGCACAGCACCTGCATCTGGCTCATATCCGGGATTTCGAGCAGGGCGCGTCCGCCCCAGACTTGGTCGCCGACTGCGACTTTGCCCTCTTCAGAGGTACCGGGTTTCCAGATTTTGCGATAGACCACGATACCTGGTTTGGCCGCATAGACGCTGGTGCGTTCGTAGTCGCGGTGCGCCCTTTGGTAGCGCTCCTGCCGGCGGGCGATTCTCAGCTCGTAATTGCGAAAATCCACGCGATTGACCACTTCTTGGGCTATGGATTCCTGTCGCGCTTCCGCCACGGCGCGCCGTGCCCGCGCCAAATTGATGCGCCCTTGCTCTTGGTCGATGGTCGAGGCGAACCGCTGGCGTTCTTGGTTGAGCGTGGCGAGTTTGAGCTCGGCTTGGTGCTGCTGGATTTTGCGCTTGATGTCGGCTAGGCGTTGCTCGTGCTCGGCCTTGGCCTTGGTGAAGTCTGAGTGGGCCTCTTCAAGCCGGCCCTCGCGGTCGAGCATCTCGCGTTCAAACTCGGCCGGGTCGAACTGGAGGAGCAAGTCGCCGACATCCACTTGCTCCCCTTCGGGCCAGAGGTGGACGATTTTGAGCCGGCCGCCGATCCGCGGCGACGCCACGACTTCGCCGCTGGCCGCCCGCACCTCGCCGCCCTCAAAGTGCGTCACCGCAAAATCGCCGCGGACGACCGCGGCGGTGGGTAGGTCGGGTGATGCCCCTTGACAGGCGCATAATACGAGGGCGTAAAAGACGGCTTTCACGTTGGACGGTCGCTTTCGATGCGGCCATCGCGGAAGCGGACGATGCGGCGGCTGCGGCGGGCGAGGTGCTCTTCGTGCGTTACGAGGAGGATGGTGTTACCCGCGGCGTGTACTTGGTCGAAAAGATCCATGATCTCGTCGCCGGTGCGGGAGTCGAGGGCCCCGGTCGGCTCGTCGGCGAGGATGATGGAAGGCTCGTTGACGAGCGCACGCGCAATGGCCACGCGCTGCCGCTGGCCGCCGGATAGCTCGTTGGGCCGATGATCGATGCGATCGGCTAGGCCCACCGATGCGAGGGCGCGGGTGGCTCGCTGGCGGCGTTGGCGCACCGGCAGGCCGCTGTAGATCAGCGGCAGCTCGACATTGCCCAAGGCGTTGGCACGGGGTAGGAGGTTAAAGGTTTGGAAGACAAAGCCGATTTCCCGATTGCGGATCCGCGCCAAATCGTCGTCGTCCATTTCGCTGACGAGGGCGTTGCCGAGGGCGTAGCTGCCCGAGGTGGGCACGTCGAGGCAGCCGAGGATGTTAAGCAGGGTGCTTTTGCCCGATCCCGACGGCCCCATGATGGCCACGTATTCGCCCGTGGCCACGCACAAATCCACCTCGCTTAGGGCGCGGACCGCAGTCGCGCCCATGTCGTAGGTCTTGGTCAAATGGCGTATTTCAATGATCGCGTCCATGGGTTTTTTGAACGGTTCGCACGTGCTTTCGTTCCAGCCACCCGGCCGCCGCCGCTGGCGGCTGGCGCACGCGGACGTAGCCGGCTCGCTCTTCCTCCACGAGCAGGACCGCGCCCGCTTCAATCTGGGCTAGCACTGGGGCGCTGGGATCGGGAGCAGCGCGCAACGCGCCGTCGGCGGGGGCGTATACCATGCGCTCGACAAAGCGGTCAACCGTGGCTCTAAACACGGCGATGGCGTCGCGGGCCAAGTCGCCGTGGGGCACCACCCGCACGGCCGCTAGTTTGCTGTAACGCCAAGTGACGCCGGCACCGGCGCCGCTCTGGGCGCGCAGATGGGCTAGTTCGGGCACCGGAGCGGATGCCTTGGGGCCGGCTGCGGTAAAGACCGCAGTGACCAAAGTCTCGGACTCGGGGTTGTAGGGGCTGGGCTGGGCCTGCCAGCGCAGCAAGTGGCCGTCTTCGTATGCTTGCAGGATATAGGCGCGGGTGAGTTCGTCGAAGCGGGCCATAATGCCGCGGTACTCGCACTCGGCGCGTTGCAAGCCGTCGATGTCGCGGGCCATATCGCGCTCAACGCTTGGGTTGGGAGAGGGCAGTAAGATGAGGGCGGGCGCGAGCACCGTCTTGAAAATGCGGGCAGCTAACATGGCGTTGGGGTGGGTATAGTAAGATGCTAGCTTAGCGGTACATCTTTGTCAAGCAGCGCAGAGGGGTACGGGTAGGGGCCAACTTCTCTAAGCTGGGGATAGTTTTAGCGCGTCGGCGATTCGATTGTATCTTAAAGGGAAGTCCCATGTTGTGCATATATTGCTTTAGCGACGCATCTTATAACCTCGAGCAAGGAG
>RKRN01000132.1 GCA_007571365.1 Candidatus Latescibacterota bacterium | reverse complement strand
ATGGTGCTGGGGCTGCTCCTTTACGGAATGGAGCAACAAGAAGAAAAAAACCAAACGGAAGCGCCGAGACGGGTCGAAGTGCCCTTCGATTCAGTGTTTGGGCGCGTAAAAAGATGGTTACAACCACGGGACTAGCGGCGGTGCTGGTCCCAAAATCAAGGAGGAGTAATTATGGCAATTAGGTTGATCGATAACGAGCACCGGGCGCGGATCAAGGTCGTCGGCATCGGTGGCAGCGGCGGCAATGCCATCAACCGCATGATCGAGTCGGGGATGCACGGCGTCGAATTCGTCGCCGTCAACACGGATGCGCAGGCGCTGGAGGCCTCGCGGGCTGACTTTCCCATTTGCATTGGCAGCAGCGTTACGCGGGGGTTGGGTGCTGGTGCGAATCCGGAAGTGGGTCGGCAAGCTGTGGAAGAAGACCGCGACAAGGTCTCCAAGCAGCTACAGGACTCGGATCTGATTTTCATAACGGCTGGCATGGGGGGCGGCACCGGTACAGGGGCGGCACCCACGGTGGCAGAAATCGCCCGCGATCAAGGGGCCCTGACCGTCGGCATCGTCACCGAGCCTTTCCTAATGGAAGGCGGTCCGCGGATGCAAAACGCCAAGAGCGGCATTGCCGAGCTAAAGGACCAAGTTGACACCCTGATCACCATCAAAAATCAGCGTCTGCTGGAAGTCGTCTGCCGCGATACCACCCTTCAGGATGCGTTCCTCAAAGCCGACGAAGTGCTGATGCAGGCCACGCGTGGCATTTCCGACCTGATTACGATTCCGGGTATGGTCAATCTCGACTTCAACGACGTGCGCACGGTGATTTCCAAGGGCGGGGATGCGATTATGGGCCTCGGAGAGCACAGCGGCGAAGAGCGGGCCTTGGAGGCCGCTCGCCGGGCGATCCACAGCCCGCTTTTGGAGGATGTGTCGATCTCTGGTGCCAAAGGCGTGTTGATCAATATCGCCGGCGACTCCAATCTCACGCTTTATGAGGTCAATGAAGTCATGTCGCTGATCAACGCGGAAACGGGCTCGGATGCCGAGATCATCTTCGGCACTGTAATTGACGACAGCTTGGCCGACAACATCCGCGTGACGGTCATCGCTACGGGCTTCAATATCAACAAGAGCAGCGAAGCCGCCCCGCCGAGCCGCGCACAAGAAGAGCCCATGCAGCAGGACGTGGCGGCGGATCCTTTGACCATTGGTAGCCCGGTCCTCGTCGGCAATGGCAATAAGGGGATCTCCTTGGAAGTGCCCACGTATATACGCAACGGCCACAGTATTCCTCAGGAGCGTCAGGATCCCGTGCGTCCGGCGGCTGATGATTTGAACATTCCCGCCTTCCTGCGCCGCAAAATGAACCCTTCTTAGGGCAGTTGTCGTGCGCGGGCGATTTGGCTTATTTTAACAGGCGAACAGGCGCGATAGAATTCGCAGGGAGGACGTTTTTATATGGCAGATATTCGCGTTGGCGTAATCATGGGCAGCACCTCGGACGAGGACATCATGCGCAAGGGGGCGGCGGTGCTCGAAGAGCTTGGACTCGGCTACGAAATGATCGTATCTTCGGCCCACCGCAATCCCGAGCGCACCGCTCGTTGGGCCAGTGAGGCGGCTGGCCGCGGCCTTAAGGTGATCATCGCCGGTGCTGGCTTAGCGGCGGCCCTCCCCGGAGTGGTGGCGGCGCATACGACCTTGCCGGTCGTCGGAGTCCCCATTGCCTCAGGTGCGCTCAATGGAGTCGATTCGCTCTACTCCATCGTGCAGATGCCGCCGGGGATTCCGGTGGCGACCGTCGGCATTGACAATGCCCGCAATGCGGCCATGTTGGCGGCCCAGATCATTGCCTTGTCCGACGAGGCGGTTGCCCAAGCCATTGAAACTTATCGCGCACAGTGGAACCCCTAAGACTGCGCCGGCCTTTGCGCCGGCGCACTCATGTTATGTTGAAAGGACGCGATGAGCAGTGGCCAATACAAGTCGCATTTCCAAATTGCTTTCGCTGATGCTCCGGCATCGGCCCGACGAATTTGGACTAGAAATTGATGCTTACGGCTACGCGCCGTTGGATCAAGTAGTACAAGGAGTACAAGAACGCTACGCCGAGGTAACCGAAGCCGATGTCGTCGACCTCGTCAAAGCCCCCGGGCAGTATCGTTTTGAACTGAACGAGTTCGGCATTCGCGCGCTATACGGACACAGTTTTTTCGTCGATATGGACGGCGAGCCTATGGACCCGCCGCCCGAGCGACTCTACATGGGCACGACTCGCAGTGCTGCCCAGCGTTTTACCCGCGAGGGCATTTCCCCAGGCGATCGCTACTACGTACATCTATCGCTGACGCACGAGGCGGCCGAGTCGCACAGTCACCAACGCGACACCCCCTGCGTGGTAGAAATCCTCGCGGCCAAGGCTCACGAGGAGGGCTGTCGCTTTTTTCCCCGCGGCGCAGTCGTGCTGACCGAAGAGCTCCCAGCCAGTTGCATCGGCCCCATCCACGGCCGCCCACAAAAGCCCCTCGACGCGGCCCCGCTGCTGGCGGCCGACGGCATAAGCTACGGCCGCAAGCCGCGCTTTTCGCCTCGTTGAGCGGGATGCCGTGAAAAACATCGTGGCCTTCATCAAGCCCTTCAAACTCGACGAGGTCAAACGAGCCTTGGCCGCGCTTGGCCTCGTCGGCATGTCCGTTAGCGAGGTGCGCGGCTGCGGTCGCCAGCGCGGCCACAGCGAAATCTACCGCGGTGCCGAGTACCAGCTCGATTTCATGCCCAAAATTCGCATTGAATTGGCCATTGGCGATGGCCAACTCGACGAAGCAGTGGAGGCCATTATGCAGTCGGCGGCCACCGGCGAGGTCGGCGACGGCAAGATCTTTGTCTCCGAGCTGATTGAGGCCATCCGCATCCGCACCGGCGAAACCGGCGAAAACGCCCTCTGAAGCCTCGGTAGTGCCTACCGCATTGGAACTGGCTCGTCGCGCACTCGCCGCTGACGCGGCCAAAGCCCTTGATCCCCTAGCGCAATTGGGCTTTGCCGATCCGGTTCAAGCCTTAAAGACCTTGGACCGGATCGGCGGCCCGCCGCAATCCGCGCCGCTGCCCGCCCGCGCATTGGCCGAACTGGCTGCGACGGGCCAGCCGGACGAGGGGCTGCGGCAATTGGTGCGCTTGGCCGTGGCATACGGCCCACGAGGGCTTTTTTCGCACTTAGAGGCCGATGCCATTCTGTGTCAGCGTCTAGTGCAGGTCGTGAGCCACAGCACTTTTCTCGCCGACATCTTGGTGCGCGATTTCGAGTTTCTGTTGTGGCTGTTGGTCGAGACGCCGCACTTAGTCGCGCCCCTGCAGCGGAGTACCCTGCGGCAGATCTTGCACGCCGATATCGGTCATGTCTCCGAGTTTGAGGCGCGTTTAGAGGCCCTGCGGCGGGTGCATCGGCGCGAATTTTTGCGCATTGGTGCCGCCGAAATCCTCGGCACTAAGCCGGTTGCACAGATAGGAAAAGAGCTGGCCGACTTAGCCGACGTGGTGGTTGAGTTGGCCCTTGAAACGTGCCAGTACGCCTTGTGGCAGGAGCACGGTCGCCCACTGGACGAGCGCGGTCGCCCGGCGCGCTTTCTCGTGGTCGGTTTGGGCAAATACGGCGGGCAGGAGTTAAACTACAGCTCGGACATCGACCTGATTTTTGTGTGGGATGGCGCGGGCGCGACCCAGCCTGAGGGGGAGGGGGTGCCACTGGACAACAGCGAATTTTTCCGCCGCTTAGGCCAGCGCTTAGTCCACGTGCTGACTGAGGCGACCAAGGAGGGGTTTTTCTATCGCGTCGATATGCGGTTGCGCCCCGAAGGCGCGAGCGGCACCTTGACCCACTCCTTGCGCGCTAGCTGGCGGTATTACGAGACCCGCGGCGAACTGTGGGAGCGGCAGATGCTCATCAAGGCCCGGCGCGTGGCCGGATCGCGGACGCTGGGGGAGCAATACGCGGCCATGCTCCGGCCCTTTATTTATCCGGCTCACTTCCATGCGGCACCGCATGAGGAGATCCGCCGCATTAAGGAGCGGATTGAGGCGAGTATCCGCGAGCGTCCGCGGGGCGAAAACAACATCAAGCTGCAAGCGGGCGGGATCCGCGACATCGAATTCATCGTCCAGTGCCTACAGCTGCTCTGTGGGGGCAGCCACCCCCAAGCGCGCAGCCACAACACGCTGGCAGCCATCGACCGCTTGGCCGCAGGGGGCGCGCCAAAGGGTGCGGTGAAGGCGGCTTTGACTGCGGCCGAAGCTAGGGCCCTAAAGAACGCGTATGAGTTTTTTCGCCGCGTTGAAAACCTGCTGCAAATCGCCTCTGGCCGACCCGACTACGCCATCCCAGAAGATGCACGAGCCTTGCGGGCTTTGGCCTTGGTTATGGGTTATGAAAACGGGCGGGCTTTTAGCGGTGCGCTGGCCGGGCACCGGCTGCGGGTGCGCCGCTTGTTTGCCGCGTTGTTTTACGGCGACACAGCGGTGCCGCGCTCGCCGACGTGGCTGTTAGAAGCCGAAAACGGCAGCGCGGCGGCAAAAGCCGATTTAGCGGAGCGGGGCTTTGTCGATGGGGCCGCCGCCCATCGCCGCTTGCAGCGATTAGCGGCCATGGGCCTGTTGTTGAGCGGGGGACGGGCCCACTTTGAGGCCCTGCTACCGGAATTGCTCAATTCGCTGGCCGCTGCTCCCGATCCAGATCAAGGGCTTTTGCGCTTCACTCAGCTCGTTGAGGCGTATGGGGCACCGGGTGCTTTGTACTCCTTGTTGCAAGAGTACCCAGGCTTTCGCACTTTGATCATTGCCATTTGTGGCTCGAGCCGCTTTCTCGCGGATCTTTTGCGCCGCGATCCGGCCTTGCTCGACAGCTTAGTTGGTCAGGCTGGCTGGGGCTTGGAGTCTGGCCCGGCGTGCGGCGATTTGCCCGCCATCGCCCGGATGCAGAACAAATCCCTCCTGCGGATTGGGGCCGACGACCTGATGGGGCTGGCGACCGAGGAGGAAACTTTCTTGCGGCTAACGGAGTTGGGTGAACAAGTGTTGCAAGCGGTCTATCGGCTGGCTTGGGGGCCGTTGGTGCGGCGGTGGGGCAAGCCGCGCAACCGGGCGGGAAAAGACGTGCGATTCGCGGTATTGGCGGCCGGCAAATTTGGCGGCCGCGAGGTGGATTTTGGTTCGGATTTGGATTTGTTTTTCGTGTACGAAGGCGACGGCAAGACGCGCCGCAGCGTACCGAATAGCGTATTTTTTATTGAGTTCAGCCAGCGTCTGATCGCCCTGTTAGCCGAGGGCAGGCTGTATTCGGTGGATGCGCGGCTGCGGCCCGAAGGGGCCAGTGCTCCTATGGCCGTCTCGCTGGTCGGCTACCGCCGCTACTTGGCCCAGCGGGCAGCCACTTGGGAGCGGATGGCACTGAGTCGCGCCCGCCAAGTGGCCGGCGATGCCGAGTTTGGGGCGCGGGTCTTGCGGGCGATTGAGCGCTTCGTGTACAGCCGGGCCGTGGACGCGGCCTTAGTGGTGCAGATGCAGGAGATGCGCCAGCAGATGGAGCTGCAGGGCCAGCGCCGAGGGCGCATCGACATCAAGCGCGGCCCAGGCGGCATTGTCGATATCGAGTTTGTGGCGCAGGTCCTAGTGCTCAAGTGGGGCTATCGAGAGCCAGACCTGCGCGTGGGGAGCACGAGGCGCGCGCTGCAGGTACTGGTTGAGCAGGGCTATTTGGACTTGGAGCGGGGCCACTTTCTGCTCGATGCGTACGAGTACCTACGGGCTGTGGAAAAGGGCATGCGGCTCGCCAGCGAAAGGGCCAGCGATGCCCTGCCGACCGGCCGCGAGTTGGAGGTATTGAGCCGCGCCCTCGGCACCCAAGACGTAGCAGCCTTCCAAGACGAGGTAGAGATATGGATGCGACAGACGCGGCGCATATTTTTGGCCGTATTTGCCGAATTGACCGATTGAGGAGCCCTTAATTATGGATGGTATAAGCAAGGCCGCGCGCGTCGGCCAGATGGTTGTCGGAGTGGTGTACTTGGTGGCTGGGGCGATTAAAGTATGGGAACCGGTGCTTTTTTATTGGGAGGCCATTCCCTATGTGCAACTGCTCGGGGTGGCAGAATGGGAGACAGCGTCGGCCGTCGCCAAGGCGGCCATCGCGTTGGGGCCGATCGAATTCGTCCTCGGCTGGGCCCTATTGCTCAACTGGTATCCGCGGCTGTGCTTGCCGGTGGCGACCGTGCTGATGGCCGCGTTTACCGCGCTGACGGCCAAGGCTTGGCATATGGGGGCCTCAATTGACTGCGGCTGCTTTGGGGCACTCGTCGAGCGCGGCCCCGGGGAAGCGGCGATAGAAGATGGCGCGATGGTCGCAGTGCTGCTGTTTGCGTGGTGGGGAATGCGCCGCAGTACAAACGCCGTGCCCGCGGCGGGGCGGCCCAATTGGTGGGGAGCGGGCTGTGCACCCGTTTGGCCGCAGGCGAGTCGGATGGTATCAGGTGCGCTGGTCGTCGGGCTGGTGGTCGGCGGCGTGCGGTTTTTTCCCCAGCTAGAGCGCACCGTGCAGTCGGACCTCAAAAGCGGCGTGCGGCTCTCCGGCTTGGCACTCAAAGGCGTGGATGTCGATTTGCTGGAGGGCGAATACCTAATCGAATTGTTCAGCCCCACGTGCGTTCACTGCAAAAACGCCGTGCCCAAGATGAACATCCTCGCCCAGGACCCCCAGTTGCCGCGACTGATCGCCCTGACGAGTTTCGCGCAGGATGCACCGCAAATGATCGACTTCAAGGAACAGTTGCAGCCGCGCTTTGACATTGCCACCATATCGCTAACGGACTTTCGGCGCTTGACCTTTGGCCATGGCTATCCGCGCTTGGCCTACATCGCCGACGGGGTGGTGCAGCAGGTGTGGGAGAGTAACTACATGCCGACGCAGGCGCGGCTGCGAGAAATTATGGGTTCTTAGCATACAAGAAGGAGTGGAATCGCATCGTATGGCGATGAGCAAGTTGGCCTTCTTGGGCGGTCCCAAGGCCGTCACTGCTGACGAAGGCGATATTTTCCGCTGGCCGATCATCACGGCCGAGGACGAAGCGGCCGTGCTGGACGTGCTGCGGCGCGGGGCCATGTCGGGCTGGGATCTAACCTTGGCCTTTGAAGAGGACTTGAAGTCCTATTTTGGCTTGCAGCATGCCCTCTGCCACAACACAGGTACGGCGGCGATCCACGCCGCGCTGTGGGCCTGTGGCGTCGGCGTTGGCGACGAGGTTATCTCGCAGAGCATGACCTTTTGGGGCACGTCGCTCCAAGTCTTCTCGCTGGGAGGCACAGTGGTGTTTGCCGAAATTGACCCCGACACCCTGACGATGGCTCCCGACGACATTGAGCACCGCATTACCGAGCGGACCAAGGCCATTGTCCCGGTGCATTACTGCGCCTATCCAGCCGACATGGACCCGATCATGGACATTGCCGAGCGGCACGGGCTGAAGGTGATTGAAGATGTCTCGCACGCCCAAGGAGGTCGCTACAAGGGGCGGTTGCTGGGCACGATCGGCCATGTCGGTGCGATGTCGATTATGTCGGGCAAGTCGCTGGCCTGCGGCGAGGGGGGCTTTTTGGTCACCGACGACCAAGCCCTATACGAGCGCGCTGCGGCCTTTGGGCATTACGAGCGCACTCGCTCTTTAGAAAATGCTGCGCTGAAGCCTTTTGCGGGGATGCCGCTGGGCGGCTACAAATACCGGATGCATCAGTTGTCTTCGGCGGTGGGCCGCACGCAGCTAAAGTACTACGACGAGCGGGTACAGGAGATCCAGCGGGCGATGAATTACTTCTGGGACTTGCTCGCAGGCGTCCCGGGGCTCAAAGCGCATCGACCGCCGGCCGACAGCGGCTCGACGATGGGGGGATGGTATGCGGCCAAAGGGTTGTACGTGCCCGAGGAGCTAGGCGGCCTACCAGTCGAGCGTTTCTGTGCGGCGGTCACGGCCGAGACCGGGGCGTACAAGATCATGCCCGGGGCCAATGAGCTGATGCACCTGCACCCGGTGCTCAACGAGGCCGACATTTACGGACACGGCCAACCCACGCGCATCGCCCACGCCAATCGCGATCTGCGGCAGGGGCCGGGCAGTCTGCCGGTTACTGAGCGCATGACCGGCCGCATCTACTCGATTCCGTGGTTTAAGCACTACGATGCCACCATCATCGAGCAATACGCCACAGCCTTCCGCAAAGTGGCCGAGTGCGCCGAGCAACTGCTAGAGGAAGGACGCGATGGGTGATCCGTTGAGAGCGCGGCTGTTTGGATACGGGGTGCCTTATCGGGTGGCGGTGGATGAAGCCGGGGCGGTTGCGCCGAGGACTACAGAGCCAGCGGGCGAGGCCGAGCGCCTTTGCCGCGCCTTGCACCAGTTGTGCGTGGGTTGGGGTGCCGCCGCCTGTTGCCCAATGGTACGGGCCGCGCACCTTTCCCGCGCCTTGCGTCCGTTGCGCGGCAAAGGTGAGGGCACGACGGGCGACTGGGTGTATTCGTTGCCTTTTGGGCGTTGTGGGGTACAAGAAAGGCCCCGCGAGCATATCATCGCCCACTTTTGCGTTGAGGCGTATCTAGATGTGCTCTCCATGGACGGGATACAAACGCAGCCGCTGGCCGCCGGCGAGATCGCCGATATTGAGCCGGGCAGCGTCGTCCGGTTCCGCGCCCGGCCTTTGGAGCATTGTTGCGTACTCGTGGCTTTCCAGACTGAGGATCGCACGCCGCTGTTGGGTCACGCCGCGCCCCTCACCCTCGACGGCGAAGTACCCGACGACTGGTGCGAGCGGCTGGTGAAGTGCCACGCCGCTTTTGCCGCGGTGGCGGCACAGGTGCCGGACGGCGGTCATCGGCCGCTGCTGGACCGCTTCTTCGGGACCATGGCGGAAAAGCTGTCCGGCGACCCTGAAATTGCCGCCGCGCAAGAGCAGGCGCAGCGCGAGGGGTCGTACGCAGTCGCAGCAGAGCAAGCTCTTTTCGACCGCCAGCGCACCTTGCTCAGCCCAGCAGTCCTCGCTCGCATCCGCGATCAAGACGAGGCCGTGTTCCGCTTTCCGGGGATGTTTGGCGGGGTCGCACCGCTGTTTAACCTGATAGATTGAGAACGGGTACTGCCGCCGTTTTGGTACACTAGGCAGCCTAAGATCAATTTAGCGGGTTCGTACTCAAACCAAACTCAGATACGACCAGGGAAAAGCTAGATGAAATACAAGCAAGGGCCCCGTGATGAGCAAGCGCAAGAAAGCCCCCTGCCTTTGCTGGTCATGGAGAGTTCTGAATACTCACCGAACCAATGCGTATTCTGCAATAATGAATTCGGCATCGGGCTATATCGGGCTAATTGTCTTGAGTTTTTGGATATGGTTATCGGCAAATACCCGGAAGGTACATTCGATATGATATTTGCAGACCCTCCGTATTTTCTTTCCAATGGAGGGATTACCTGCCGCGCTGGAAAAATGGTGAAGGTCGATAAAGGAGCGTGGGACCAGTCTAAAGGCCCGGAGATAAATCACGAGTTCAATACCGCTTGGCTATCGAGATGTCAAAGAGCTTTGAAGCCCAATGGGACGCTCTGGGTATCAGGTACCCAACACGTCATTCACTCTGTGGGTTATGTGATGCAGCAGTTGGGTATGAAGATTCTCAACGATATTACTTGGGAAAAGCCCAACCCGCCGCCCAACCTGTCTTGTCGCTATTTTACTCATGCAACGGAAACCATCATCTGGGCCGCCAAAAATAAAAAATCAAAGCACTGTTTTAACTATGCCAAAATGCGGGAATTGAACCACGGCAAACAGATGAAGTCGGTGTGGTCGTTTAGACCTCCTACAAAAGAAGAAAAGAAATTTGGCAAACACCCTACGCAAAAGCCTGTTGCGCTTATAGAGCGGATCATTATGGCTTCAACCAATGCGGGCGACTTGATTTTCGATCCTTTTTCCGGTAGTTCGACCACCGGCGTAGCCGCTGTGAATCTCGGACGAAGATTCGTGGGAACCGAACTCGAACCTGAGTTTATCGATCTATCCGTAGAACGCTTGCAGTGCTCGATAAACAACCGGCAATCGTCCCTAAATTTTGATGAGGAGATACTGATGGAACGGGAAGCTGCAATCAGCAAGCTGAAAGTACTAAAAGGAAAAGATTTGGTCTCATTTGCCTGTCGGTATGAGGTGCATTTGGAGGGGAGATAAGAAGAACAAAGGGTGGGCCGGTCATCTGCTTGAGAGGTACTTAGGGCTTCCCATCAATTCGGCGCAGTCGCCTAATTTCGGATCATGGGAACTAAAAATAGTTCCATTGAAAAGGCTTGCTAGGGGTCGTATCACGGTTAAGGAGACTATGGCTATTACGATGATCGACCCGGGCAACGTCAAACTCAGCCGCGAACTAAGGGAGCCGGTCATGGCAGCACGAGCCGGGCTTTCTATGCACGAACTAAATTCGTCTCAAAGATACTTGGAATCGGTTAGGACTATTTTCAATAGACTGAGAGTAACGCCATGGCAAAAAGGAAAATTCGCCTCGGCCTCATTGGCTGTGGCGGCAACATGCGTGGGGCGCACATTCCGCGGCTGAAAGCCGATGGTCGCGTAGAGTTGGTGGCGGTTGCCGATCCCGCGGAGGCATCGGCGCGGCGCTTGCTGGAAGCGTGGGGTGCTGACGCCGCCTATTACGCCGACTACCGGCAGATGATTGACGCCGACGCGCTCGACGGGGTGCTGATTTCTTCGCCGCATTCGACCCACTACGCGCAGGCCCACTACGCGCTAGCGCGCAATCTGCACGTTTTGATCGAGAAACCGCTGACGACAAAGGCTCGCCATGCCCGGGCGCTCATCAAGCTGGCTGCTGAGCGCGAGCGCCTGTTAGTCGTCAGCTATCAGCGCCATTTTTATCCGGCATACTCGTATGCGCGGGAGCTAGTGCAGCAAGGGGCGCTCGGCGAGCTCAAAGGGGTCGTCGCCTATGTGACGCAAAATTGGGGCGGCAGGGGATGGCGGATGGTGCCCGAGTTGGCAGGAGGCGGGATGTTCATGGATACCGGCAGTCACTTGGTGGCTGCGGTGCTGTGGATTACGGGCTTGACGCCGGTGAAGGTCTCGGCCTTCATGGACCAGCGCGGCAAGCCAGTGGATATGGATGCTGTGGTCAACGCGCGGTTTCGCGGCGGTGCGCTGGGGTCGCTGAGCTTTATTGGCAGCGCGAGCCGGCACGATGAGCGGCTGGCCATCCACGGCGCCGAGGGGACTTTGGTCTTTCATTTGCACCAGTGGCAGGTGCGCGAGGTATTGTTGAACGGGGAGCCGTTGGAGGTGCCCAAGCGGGTGCGGGAAGATACGCCGGACGCGGCCTTTTTGCGCTGGATGCGCAACGGCGGCAAGGGCTATGAGCAGGCGGATTTTGCCGTGGCCGTAGCCAAATTTACCGAGGCGGCGTATCGGTCGGTGGAGCAGAAGCGGCAATGATTGCATACGAACCACTCGTCGGCGAGCTAGACCAGCAGGTCGAGGGCGTACTGACGCGCCAAGTGCTGGACGCGGCAAGCCCCTATTGCGGCGGCTTTATGGACGGCGATCGGCTGGTGGGTTCGCAAAGCATCAGCGCGGTCGCGTCGCTTGGCTACGCCTATCTGCTGGCCGAGTCGCGCCACTACCGCAGCGAACTGCTCTTAGAGCGCATTCTCCTTGCCGCGACGTTTGCCCGCCGGCAGCGGAACCCGTCGGGTTGTTTCGACTTGCTGACCACCAACTTCGACTCGGCCCCGGACACCGGCTTTGTGGTGCAGGCCATTGCGCCGGTCGTATTTGCAGCGCGGCAACAGGCGGCGGACGACGCGGGAACCGCCGCGATTGCGGACGCCTTGGGCGAACTGATACAGACCGCAGCACCGGGCATGGTCGCCGGCGGCTTCCACACGCCCAATCACCGCTGGGTGCTGGTCGCCGCCTTGGCCCAAGCCCAAGCCCTCTATCCAGAGCTTGAAGTGAGTGCGACTGTGGATGCGTACCTCGGCGAAGGCATTGACATCAACGCCGATGGCGAGTACAGCGAGCGGAGCACGGGCGTATATAACGCAATCGTCAACCGCGCCTTGATCCGTGCGGCACACGTGCTTGCACGGCCCGACCTACTGGATCCCGTGCGGCGCAACTTGGATTTATCCTACCATCTCCTCCACGCCGACGCCACTGCGGTGACGAGCATTTCCACGCGCCAAGACCGCGACACCCGAGCCGTGCCGACTGGTTTGGCCGATGGCTATCACGCCTTGGCTCATTTAGACGACAATGGCTTGTACGCGGCGGTCGCCGATTGGCTGGTCGCACGCGGCGGCAGCGGTTTGGTCTGCCTGCCGAACTACGTCCTGCATCCCAAGTGGCGCACGATGGGTATAGAGCGGACGCCTTTGCCCGAGCACTATAGCCGCGTCTATCCCGCCTCCGGCCTGTGGCGAGTGCGGCGGGGTGCGGTGAGTGCTACGGCGGCGGCCGGGCTGACGGCGCCCTTTAGTGTGGTTTGCGGACAGGCTGAATTAGCAGCGGTGAAGCTATCATCGACCTATTTCGCCACCGGACAATTTATCGGTGAGGAGTTTGCCGCGGCCGGCAAAGGGGTGCGGATGCAGCACAAGGGCCGCAACCGCATCTACCCAGAAAAGGATTACGTAGGGGGGGTTTACTGGCTGCCGATTGCCGAGCAAGTCAATGCTCAAAACTGGCGAGCGGTGCGAGGGCGACGGGCGACCTACAAGTTGCCACCGCTACAAGTCGAGTTGCACGTCGAGGAGGTGGCCGGCGGTTTTGACCTCCACATCCGCACGGCCGGGGGCGTCGCCGGAGTGCCCTTTCAGCTTGAGGGCGTCTTTGAGCCGGGCGGCACCTTGGAGATGGACAGTGCGCTCGTCGAGGGCCGCGCTGGGCATACGGTCTTGCTCAAAGCGGGCTACGCACTCTACCGAGTGGGCGACGATGCCATCTGCCTTGGCCCGGGGGCTATGGAGCACACCATGTGGCGGATGCGCAATAGCGAGATCGACGAGGAGCGTTTGCGGGTGCTCATCGCCCTGCGGACGCCGGTAGCGCGGACTTTGGAAATCCGCTGCGGGCAGTGGTCAGATGCGAAGGGTGGGTTTTTATAAACTTCCCCCGGCCCACCGCACTCCTTGCGCCAGCATCTGCTACATGTCCAAGCGCGCAAAGGTGCCCGGGCCGTGTTCTCCCGGGATCGCGGGCGTGGCAGGGCACAGTTGACATGGCGATTTGATCGTGGTACGCTGAAAGTAGGAGACATACTATGCCTGGGTTAAAAGAGGAAATGGCCGCGTACGAACGCATGCGGGACGACCTTGAATTGGATCATTTTGGCAAATGGGTCGTTGTGCATGAGGCCCAGCTAGCTGGAATATATGACTCGTTTGAAGTGGCAGCCGACAAGGCCGTACAAAGTTTTGGCCGTGGGCCGTACCTAATCAAACGAGTCGGGGAACCACCGATGGTGCTGCCGGTTTCTGCGCTATATAGGCCAGTTTATGCCGACAACTGAGTGCGGATTCGACGACCAAACGGGACAGTCCGGTCGGGAAGCATTAGCACTTCACGTACCAAGGCAAAACAGGGAAAGTCATCCTTAGTAACGACTAGGTTACCCGGTTTTATAAACTTCCCCCGGCCCACCGCACTCCTTGCGCCAGCATCTGCTGCATGCCCAAGCGCGCAAAGGTGCCCGGGCCGTGTCCCAACGTCGTGTAAAACACGCGCCCGGTGCCGTAGGGTTTGACCCACGCTAGGGGGTGCTGCCTGCCGCTCCACTCGGCGGTGGCCAAGATGCGGATGGCCGGGTCCCACGCCGACATGTAAATCTCGTCTTCCACATCAAAGTCGGGTACGCCCCGCGTAACCGGGTGATCGTTGTCGACAATGGAGACGGTGAAGGTCAAGCCCGGCGGATGCCAGTTGGCGTGCCCGCCAAGCAAGTCCACGGCTTGGCCGCCAATCCACCATGCGGTGCCGTGGATGCCGACTAACCCTTTGCCACCAGCGACAAAATCAAACAGCCCGGCTTCTTGCGCGGGCGTCAGTTCGGGTACGCGCTGCACAGTACCGTCTTCCTGCCGCTCCACTCGCGTGAAGCCAGTGCCGTGGATCAGCACATCAAAATCGCGCAGACCATCTGACGCTAACACCTCCTTGTTGTCGTCAAGCGCGACCGACAGATCGTCGTGGGCATTCAAAAACTCGTGGATGACCGCGGCACTGGCGGCAAATCCATGGTTGGAGCCGGACAAAATTAGGACCTTCATTGTGGCCTCCTGTGGTAGGGCGTGGTTGTCTGTGGGAGGTCAGGTGGCATTTTGCTCATACGGCATAGGACACCGAGCCGTCGGTGCGCAGCGGCGTGGCGGCGTTGTTGATGGGTTTGTAGGGCGTTTGCTCAATTAACTCATCGTCTAGCGCCACGCCGAGGCCCGGGGCTTGGGGAATCGGGATGTAGCCGCCCTCGCGCTTGTACGCGCAGCGATAGACCGCGTTGTGTGGGGCTTCGTCGCCTTTGGTGTATTCTTGGGTGATAAAGTTGGGAATTGAGGCGTCGAGGTGTAGGGAGGCGGCGGTAGTAAGCGGCCCCAAAAAGTTGTGGGTCACTACCGCGCAGTGGTAGGCTTCGCCGATGGCGGCGATTTTTTTACAGTGCGAAATGCCGCCGGCCAAGGCCACATCCGGCCGCAAATACTGCGGCCCGCCCTGCTCTAGTAACTCGCGGAACTCCCATATAGACACAAAGCGCTCGCCATTGCCAAAGGGCACGGTAGACTTTTGTGCGATGTGGGCTTGAGCTGAGATGCTGTCGATTTGGATCGGGTCTTCGAGGAAGAAGACGTGGAAGGGCTTGAGGGCCTCGGCAAGTGCTAGGGAGACCATGGGCGTCAGCTTGCGGTGCAACTCGATAATCAGGTCCAAATCCGGGCCGCCGGCTTCGCGCGCGGCCGCGGTTAACTCGACGGCGGTTTGGATCATCCGCGCTTGGCCCTTGTCGTGGCAGTCCGTGGTTATGGGGTCGAACTTGATGGCGGTAAAACCCTCGGCAACAGCGGTTTGGGCCGCGTTGAAGTTGTCGGCTGGAGTGCGGCCCCCAGACAGCAGGTGCAGGCGGATTTTGTCGCGGACGTTGCCGCCCAGCAGCTCCCACACCGGGACCTCGAAGTGCTTGCCCTTGATGTCCCAGAGGGCGATATCCACGGCTGAGACGGCGCCCATGATGGCCGTGCCGCGGAAGGGAGCCATGCGGTAGAGATGCTGCCAGTGGTGTTCGATGCGGAGGGGATTTTGGCCGATGAGGTAGTTTTTGAAGACGTCGACGATACTTTGCACGGCGGTGGGATAGCCCCAGCAGGCGGTTTGACCGATGCCGGTCAGGCCGGTGTCGGTGGTAATGCGGACGATGTAGCCGTTGCCGATTAGGAAGGATTCGACCTGTTCGATTTTCATGTTGTGTGCTCCGTATTATCGCAAAGGGGCTAGAAGGGCTAGGTTGTCTGCTAGCAGAGATAAGTAGCTTATTTATTGAAAACGGCGCGACTGCGCAAGCAAGGGGAGGATAGTATGGCACATTTGCGATTTGCAGCACCGGCCGAGCAGCGGGTAGCCCTGGTTACGGGGGGTGCGCGCGGCATCGGCGGGGCGACCGCACTGCGCTTGGCTGAGGCCGGGCGGCACCTTGTTATTGTCGATGTGCTGGCAGAAGAAGCACAAGAGCGGGTGCGGGAAATCGAGGCGATGGGGCAGCAGGCCCTGTTTGTCGAGACGGACGTGACCGACGAGGGGCAGGTACACGAGGCGGTGGCCCAAGCGATGGCGGCTTTTGGGCGGCTGGATATCCTCGTGTGCAGTGCCGGTATCTTGGGGTGGGAGAAGCCCTTTTTCGAGCAGACGGCCGCGCAGTTTGCCAAGGTCATGCAGATCAACGTGCATGGGGTGTACTACGCGCATCAGGCGGCGATTCCGCAGATGCTCAAGTGGGGGTGGGGGCGCTGTGTGACGATTTCTTCGGGCGCGCGCAACGGCAGTCCCAATCAGGTGCCGTACTCGGTGTCCAAGGGCGCGGTGTGGTCGTTTATTCAGGCGTTGGGCGATGCTTGGCCGCGGCAGGGGGTATTCGTCAACGGCGTTGAGCCGGGCCGGGCGCTAACCGACATGGTGGTGCCGCGCTTTGACGAGGCGCACCTGCGCGACCCGGGCAATCCGATTGGACGCTACTCGGACGCGGCGGAAGTGGCCGAGGTGATTGAGTTTTTGTGCTCGGAGCGGAATACGTACACGACCGGGGCGGTGTGGAGTGTGAAGGGGGGCAAGGGGTGAGAGGTTTACAACTAGGGATGAGCGATTTAAATTCAAAAGCCATTTCCGACCAGTTCAGTACCATATTGATATTGAAGAAACGGTTGTCACGGCGCAGGCCATTGCCGCTGACAATCTAATCCCCATCGCCCGCGATCCCTTTGGAAATCTCATCGCCTTTAGCATGACAGACAGACAGGTTGATGCGGTGGTTTTTTGGGATCACGAAAGCAAAGACACAGCCGAAGTAGCAAGCAGCTTTACCGAGTTTTTGCAAAAGCTCTACTAGGCTGCACGAGTCTGTTTCATCCCGATCAGCCTGATAGGACGCCGAGGTATCGGCGTGGAATACGTATACGACGGGGGCAGTGTGGAGTTATGAAGGGGAGAACGGGTAAGGAGCAAGCAACGGTAGTCAAGAAAAGGAGGCCAGTTATGAACGCGTCCCATATGATAGAAGACTTGAGACAGCGGGCTGCGGCAGGCGATACGCAAGCACAGTACGACTTGGGCTGGCGATATTTCGCTGGTCGTGGTGTGCGGCAAGACTATGTGGAGGCAGTGAAGTGGCTCCGCAAGGCTGCCGACCAAGGATTTACCAAAAGCCTTAACATCTTGGGCACGATGTATGCCCTTGGTCATGGTGTGCGGCAAGACCATGTGCAGGCGGCAAAGTGGTTCCGCAAGGCTGCCGATCAAGGACTGGCTCAAGCCCAGCAAAACTTAGGTGCTATGTATGCCCTTGGCCATGGCGTGCCGCAGGACTATGCGGAGGCGGTGAAGTGGCTCCGCAAAGCCGCGGATCAAGGACTAGCTCAAGCCCAGCACGATCTTGGCGTTATGTATGCAAATGGCCAAGGCGTACTGCAAGACTATGTGGAAGCCCATGCTTGGTGGAACCTCGCTGCAGCTCGAGGCAACGAGGAAGCACGTGAAAAACGCGATATAATTGCCAAAATGTTGCCCGCTGCTCAAGTTGTCGATGCCCAGTACCGGGCACGCGAAAAAATGGAAAAGGTTCACGATGAATGAAGGCGAAATATCCGAAGAGGTACTCCAGCAGAAACTCTACCAAACAAATACAATACACTGGAATCTAGAGCAGGTTGTTATTGTGACCACCGAGGATAAGCTGCGGCTCTGTTTGCAAAACGCTATTAACCGCCTTGGAGCCAAACGGGCGTGGTGGACGCCAGCGGCTCTCTTGGTGACACTCACTGTTGCACAAACTACGGCTGAATTCAAAGACCAATTGGGGGTTCCGGCAGCCACTTGGCAGGCGGTGTTCTTACTTTTGGCGTTAGTCTCACTGATTTGGACTGTTTGGGCGGTATGGAAAGCTGCCCGGGTCAAAGTATCTGTTGAATCGATCGTATCCGAAATCAAGCAGTAGCCTGTAAGTTCCCGAAGAAGCGGTACTACTCTCCCTCATATAGCACTTTCCCACAGGCAAAAAGCAATGACCGTTATTGAAGCCACTCTGCCGCTCGTCCAGCTCCCGGCTTGGGCCGTGTTGGAGCGGCAGTTAATCAAGGCGATGGAAGACGCCGTCCAGCCGTTCTTGGCAAAGTACACCCACCCTGATGGCCGCTTGATCTGGCGCGACGGCCGGCGCCACTCTCGCGACGGGGCCGACGATTTCTACGAGAGTTTCTACAACTGGCCGCTGCTGTACTTGCTCGGCGGCGGCGATCATTTGCTCACCTTGGGCCAGCGGCAATGGGAAGCCACTACCGAGCTGATGGTAGAATACGGCCACGTGGACAAAGAATATGAGATCGGCTACGACCAGTTCCACCAGAGCGAGAGCTACATCTACTTCTACCTTTTGTGCATGGCCGATCCGACCCACGCCGAGAATGCGGCGCGGGCGCGACGCTTTGCCGGTTTCTATCTCAACGAAGACCCAGAGGCCCTCAACTACGACCCAGAGCACAAAATCATCAAGTGCGCGCACAACGGTAGCAAGGGGCCGCGCTGGCTGTACGAAGAGGACGCCGAGCCGTCGTATGGCTACAGTCCGGGGATGGCGCGCTATGGCCTGCCCTACGAGGACTTAGCGGGGATTGACGCGCCCGAAGATCTCAAGGACCCAGCCAAGGCACGGCGCATGGGGCAGGCCATGAAGGAGCGCATGGCTCGGGGCGATTGCGCCACCAACCTGCACGTTACCTCGCTAATCGCCAACGCCTTCTACCTGACCGGCGACGGCAAATATCGCGCTTGGCTGCTCGAATACGTGGATGCGTGGATCGAACGGGCCGCGGCCAATGGGGGCCTGTTGCCCGACAACGTGGGGCTAAGTGGGCAGGTCGGGGAATACATGGAAGGACGCTGGTATGGGAGCATGTATGGCTGGACGTGGCCGCACGGGTTGTACAACATCGCCATGGCGGCCATTTTGGCCGGCACCCATTGCTATGTGCTGACCGGTGAGGAAAAGTATCTCGAACTGCCCCGCACCCAGCTCAGAAAGGTCTTGGAGCAGGGGAAAATGGCCGACTTAGGCCAAATCGAGATGAGCTTGGGCGACCACTGGATCGGCCAGCTAACCGCGCTCGGCGACGACAAAAAAAGCTTTGTGGTGCCCTATTGCTACGGGGCCAAGGGGTGGTCGGACTTCCAGCCGCTGGCGGCCATGTATCCGGCCGCGCTGTGGAATGTCTGTGGGGCAGCCGCTGATTGGGAAATGCTCGAAATGCTACGCACCAAAGAGCGCTACGACTGGCGCACCGTGGTGCCGTTCCACAACAAAGAGGACGCGTACCACGAGCCGCCGTGGTTTTGCTATCTCAAGGGCGAAAACCCCGACTACCCAGTGCTGATCCTCCAAGCGGCTCTTGCCCAAGTCTATCGGCGGATGGAGCTGATCCGCCGCGACGAAACCGACCCCCGCGATAATCACATCCACTGGTGGCAGCAGCTAAATCCGGTGACGACCGAGGCACTCATCCAACTCACCTTGGGTGCGCCGCAGCTTTTGTACAACGGCGGCATCTTGATGGCCCCGCTGCGCTACTTTGACGCCGAGCGCAAACGCCCGGGGCTGCCAGCGGATGTGGCTGCGCTCGTCGAGACGGTGGAGCGGGATCGCCTCGTGGTGCATTTGGTGAACCTAAGTGCGCTGGACGCCCGCAAGGTGTTGCTGCAAGCTGGAACCTTGGCTGAGCATCGGTTTGGGGAGGTCGCGTACCATTGCTTGGAAAGTGCGTACCCGGGCCCGGTGGGAAGCTATGCTGCGCCGCCTGTGAAGCAGGCGACCAAGCGCGTTGCCGTCCACGACGCGCACTTTGCAGTAGCCTTGCCGCCGGGGACTGAAATCCGCCTCGAAATCGGCTTGCAGCGGCACGTGAACGCGCCGACCTACGATTTGCCAACAGCTTGGTAAGGGCGACTACAAACCTCGACGCGGGCAACCACATAGGGTTGCCCTACAATGCGTAACGTCAGTTAGGAACTAGGAGAAACTATGGATTACGTGCGATTGGGACGGGCCGGAGTCAAAGTCTCGCGGCTGTGCTTGGGCACGGCCTTTCGGGGGTACTGGCATGGGCACACGGACGAAGCGACCGCTAAGCGCACGGTCGAGACCGCCATTGATCTAGGGTGCAATTTCCTCGACTGCGCCAACTACTACTTTCAGGGCCGCTGCGAAGAATTGCTGGGCAAGGCCATCAAGGGCAAGCGCGACGATTTGGTAATTACCACCAAGGTCTGGAGCCCCATAGGCGATGGCCCCAACGATCGCGGGCTGTCGCGCTTTGCCATCATGCGCGAGATTGAGCGGTCGCTGAAACGCTTGAACACGGATTACGTGGATATCTACCTGCTACACAACTGGGATCCAGACACTGAACTCGACGAGACGCTGCTGGCGTTTGACGATTTGGTGCGGCAGGGCAAGGTGCGCTACGTGGGGGCCTGCAATTTTACTGCCGCCCAAGTGGTGGAGGCGCTGTGGACGGCCGATCGCCGGGGCTTAGACCCACTATTTACCTTACAAAATCAGTATAACCTGTTGCACCGCTGGCAGATAGAGCCGGAGCTATTGCCTTTATGTCGGCAGTATGGCCTCGGCATGATGACCTACAGTCCGCTGGCCGTCGGCCTGTTGAGTGGTCGCTTTAGGCGCGGGCAAAAGCCGCCGACCGATAGTGCTTGGCAAGACGACGACCGCTTTGCCGCCGCCATGAGTGAGCAAGCCGAGCGCGTCGTGCAGAAACTGACCGAGATCGGGCGGGCACAGGACAAGACCCCGGCGCAAGTTGCCGTTGCTTGGATATTGACCAACGAGGATGTTACCGCCCCCATTATCGGCCCCGATCGCCCCGAGCACGTCGAGGAGGTCTTTGGGGCGTTGGAGGTAGCACTGGGGGCCGAGGAATTAGCCGCCTTAGATGCCCTGTCTCAGTGGAGGCCTTTGGGGCGGACGCATTAGCTATCGGTCTCTTTTGCTAGGGAAACGACCCGAAGCCGTCGCTCCCCTTCGACCCAAAGGCGATGCTGTGCAGTGCTACAGTTTGTGCAGGCGGATGGACCCGCCCGAAGTGCGTAGGGTCATGAGGGGACCGCCGTCGTTGATCGAGCCTTTGAGGCTGTTTTTGTCCAGCGTACCTACGACCGGAAAGTCGGTAGAGACGCGCCCACCCGAGGTGCGGGCGTCCACCTGCAAGCCGATATCCGCAGCGAGGGAGACCTCTACATTGCCGCCCGAAGTCTTGAGACGGCAGGGACCGTGCGGCTGCTGCGAGAGTTGGGCGCGAATGGAGCCACCCGACGTCCGAGCCTCGATCGGCCCCAGCACTTCATCCACTTTGATATGGCCGCCCGAAGTCTTGGCCTGCACCGAGCCTTGGGCCCGGCTAATGTGGATGGAGCCGCCCGAGGTATTAGCTCGCACCGTCCCGTTCACCTCGCCAATGCGGATCGAGCCCCCCGAAGTAGATACCACCGCGGTCCCGGAGCAGCCTTTTAGCGCGATCGAGCCGCCCGAAGTTTTGCCCGCGATCGGTCCTGCGATGTGGCCAAAGCTCAGACTGCCGCCCGACGTCCGAGCCGAGACGCGGCCCTGAAGATCGGCTACCTCAATACCTCCGCCGGAAGTGCTCAGTTCCAAATCGTGCCGGTGCGGCACCGTGAGGCGAAACAGAGGGGCACGTTCCGTATTCATAAGGCCGAAGAAGTCGAACAGGCCGGTCCCTTTTTTGCGGCCCCGGATGGTCGTGATGCCCGCCTCTTGGCCGTATGTGAGATCGAGTTTATCGGCTCGTTCTACGACCAACTCCACCTCGGGGCGGTCCCAAGTATGGACCTCAATAGCCCCCCATTCGGTGTCCACTATGAGGCGGTCGCCCGGTTCTACGTCAAAGGACTGGGGCGCGGTGTCGGCTTGAGCAACTCCGCTGGCGACGAACACCAAAGAAATGGCGACGAGTGCCGACGATAAGAGCAGCTCTTTCATGGCGATTCTCCTTATAAAAAAAAATGTTGGGGAATTAAATAGCTTCTCTCGCTCTGGTGCAAATTGCGTACCAGTGATTTGTTGCCGAGGTGGGGCCGCCCATAAATTCCCGATTGGGAACAAGGCTGTCGTTTCTGTATTTTAACTGGAATATCGAGCGGCAATTTCAACCTAACATCATCGGAAGGCTTTTTCATGTCCGCAGTACAAGACATTCTAGTATTTTTTCAGACCACGCCCGCGCTCGACGCCCAAGTCGTTGCTTGGGCACGCTACGAAGCCTCCAAGGGCACCGGGCTAGGCGACTTGGTCGAGGAGAGCGAGCCACCCTATCACAACGCCATGGCGGCCATGCGCGATGGCTGGCAAGTCATCCAGATGTCGGAACTCAAACATCGCTCGCCCCAAGAGGGCTATGAACTGGGGCCGCTGCCCTACCAGATCGTGCTGGCGAAATTCAACGAGTTGCAAAAAGAGAAAGGAGCCACATCGTGAAAGAGCATCTTTTAAACTCGAAGCAGATGGCGCAATTTGTCGCTTCGGGGTATTTGAAGTTTGAAGAAATGGTGCCCCAAGAGCTGTGCCGAGCCTGCTTGGAGGAAATGCACCACAACAAGGGCTATCTCGCCGTGGGGACCCCCTTTGAGGCGACTTGGCCCACAGGCACGGCTTTGGGCGATGCGTTCCGCCTGCCGCAGGTGCAGGGGCTTATCCACTCCTTGGTCGGCCCGGATCCCCTGTACGACCACCACGCCGCCCACTTGACCAAGGCCGAACAAACCAAGGGCCCCAATATGCACCAAGACTCGGTCATTGATTTCCGCGATCACTACTTCGATATCCAGCTATCGCTGTTCCCGGCCGATACCACCGACGAGATGGGCGGTACTTTCTTGGTGCCCGGAACGCAATTCCGCAATGTGCGCACCGGGGAGATCGCCATTTACCACCACATGCGCGGCAAGATCTGGGCGACCTGCCCGGCCGGGACCATGTACGTGTGGAACACCCGCGTCTGGCACGGGGCGCGCAGCAACTACACGGATCGGGACCGCTTCATGTACAAGTTGCGGCTCAACCCGACGCGGCCGCAGGTGTGCAACTTCGACACCGCAGATCTAGACGACCCGGCGATCGGGGCCATCCTGGCGACCAACCACGGCTGGGAGGGCAACGAGCATCGCTACGAGCTGATGCAGCGCGTGCGCTTGTGGCGCTTTGTCTCCGGCCAGCCAAACTACGATGTGGGCGAACGCTTCTTGCGGCGCATTGAGTACCAGCCCGGTGAGGCGGCCGGCTAGGGCACCCAGCGACCGGTGCAAAGCCATGGCTGTAGCAAGTCCGGTGCTGTTGTCGTCTTATGCCCGCTGCGGGCAGGAGCGTTCCTTTGCGTTTGCCCAGCCGGTGGGCGAGGTGGTAGCCGCAGCCGCAGCTGAGGTGCGCCCGGCCCTCAGCACCGTGGAGCGGGCGGTGGAGCAAGGGCTGTACGCGGCCGGATTTGTCTGCTACGAGGCCGCGCCCGGTCTGGATCCAGCCTTTACCACCCGTCCCGCCGGTGCGCTGCCCTTGGTTTACTTTGGCCTCTTTGCCGAGCGGACGCCGGTGGCCGCGCCTAGCGCCGGTTTGGGGGCCTACGAGCTGGGCCAATGGCGGCCGTCGGTGTCGCCGGAGGAGTACGAGGCCGCCATTGAGCGCATCCGCGCCTACATTGCGGCCGGCGACACGTATCAAGTCAACTACACCTTGCGCTTGCACAGTCGCTTCCGCGGCGATCCGCTGGCGCTGTACCGCGCGCTGGGGCTGGGGCAGGAGTCCGCGCTGTGCGCGTACTTCGACTTGGGTCGGCACGTGCTGATCTCGGCGTCGCCCGAGCTGTTCTTCCGCTTGCACAACGGGCATTGCACGGTGCGGCCCATGAAGGGAACCCGGCCGCGCGGCCGCTTTGCAGCCGAGGATCAGCAGCGGGCCGACGACCTGCAAAATTCCGCTAAGGATCGCGCTGAGAACTTGATGGTTACGGACATGTTGCGCAACGACTTAGGGCGTATCTCGCAAGTCGGCAGCGTGACGGTCCCAGTCCTGTGGTCGGCCGAGCGCTATCCCACGGTGTGGCAGCTAACTTCTACGGTGGAAAGCCAACTCAAAGCCGGCGTGAGCCTGCCCGACATCTTGGCTGCGCTTTTCCCTTGTGGCTCGGTTACTGGGGCCCCCAAGGTGCGAACGATGGAGATCATCGCCGAGCTGGAACGCGCCCCGCGCGGCATTTACACCGGCTGCATGGGCTATGTGTCGCCGGGGCCGGAGGCGTGTTTCAACGTGGCGATTCGCACCGCGCATCTCGACCGCGAGCAGGCCCAACTCGAATTTGGCGTGGGCGGCGGGATCGTCTGGGCATCGTCGGCCGCGGGAGAATACGCCGAGTGCCTTACCAAAGCTGCGGTCTTGCGTGCCCGACCGCGGCCGTCTTTTGAACTGTTGGAGACGCTGTTGTATGAAGACGGGGATTACTTTCTGTTAGAGAGGCATTTAGAGCGATTGTCTCAGTCGGCATCGTACTGGGGGTTTTGTTGGGCCGACGACCGCGTACGGGCGCCGTTGCAAGACGCGGCCGAGGCTATGGCGGGCCGGTGTAGGGTGCGCTTGCTGCTGGCTCGCAACGGCGCAGCCCGCGTGCAGCATCAGCCGCTCGCGCCGCCGCGACGGCTACGGGTGGCGCGAGCGGCTGCGCCGGTGGATAGCTCCGATCCCTTGCTGTACCACAAGACGACTCACCGGGCCCTGTACGACCGGCAGTTGGCGGCCCGTCCAGACTGCGACGACGTGGTGCTGTACAACGAGCGTGGCGAGTTGACCGAGTGCTGCGTCGGCAACTTGGTGCTGGAGCGCGATGGCGTGCGCTACACGCCCCCGGTCGAATCCGGGCTGTTGGCCGGCACCTTCCGCGCCGAATTGTTGGCGCAGGGCCTACTTTGCCAACGCCCGTTGCTCATCGGCGAATTGGCACGGGCCGATGCTCTTTATCTTATTAATTCAGTTCGGCGCTGGGTCGAACTGGAACTCGTCTAAAGGAGTGCATGATGTATCGCATAGGCCAAGCAGAAATCAAGCAACTACAGCGGCTATTCGACAGCGGGGCGATTTTCCGCTATGGATCAGGTGGGGAGTGCGATCGCTTTGAGCGGAATTGGGCGCGCTACGTGGGCGTAGAGCACTGTCGGATGACGCGCTCGGGCACCTCGGCCCTATACGCAGCCCTGGTGGGATTGGGCGTGGGGCCGGGGGATCAGGTGATTGTGCCGGCCTATACCTACATGGCGACCGCCTTGGCAGTCTTGGGGGCTGGAGCCATTCCGGTAATCGCCGATGTCGATAAGTCTTTAACATTGTGCCCCAAGGACTTAAAGCGGCGAATAACCAAGCACACCAAGGCGATTATTCCGGTCCACATGGTCGGCCTGCCCTGCGATATGAAGCGCCTTACCAAGGTTGCCCGCAAGCGCGGCTTACTCGTTCTCGAAGACGCCTGTCAGGCGGTGGGCGGCGGGTACGAGGGCCGGATGCTGGGCAGTTGGGGGCACGCTGGCGCGTTTAGTTTCAACTTCTTTAAGAACATGACCTGCGGCGAGGGCGGGGCTTTTGTGACCAATGCGGAGGCGGTGCATCAGCGCGGCTCGGTGGCAGTGGATTGCTGCTCCTTTTACTGGAACCCCGACGAAAAGCGCGAAGAATTGCAATTTGCCGGCCCCAACTTCCGGGCCTCAGAGGTCGAAGGGGCCATACTCAACGTGCAATTGCGGCGGATCCGCGGGATGCTCAAGACCATGCGCGCCCACAAGCAGGAGCTGCTACAGGTCGGGCTGGAGGCGGGATTGGAGTCGATAAAAAACAACAGCTTGGACTACGAGTGCGGCACGCACCTAGGCTTTTTGTTGGCCACCGAGGACCAGGCGCGCTCCTTTTGCAACCGGTTGGCCGCCAAAGACGTGCGCTCCTTTTTGCCTATGGATACTGGCCGCCACGTCTATACGCGCTGGGAGCCTATTTTGCGCTACCAAGGCGCACACCACCCGGCGCTCAACCCCTTTGAGCTGCCGGCCAACCGCAAGGCGCGGATCAAATACAAGCTAGATACGTGTCAGAATTCGCTCGACGTTTTGGCACGCGCTGTCTTGGTGCCCATGCACCCGAACAACACCAAAGCCAAGCTGCGAAGAATGGGGGAAGCGATCCGGGCCGCCGCGGGCTGAGATTGACGTGCCGGCCACGACTCAACCCTGCTCTCCAGTAACTTGCGCCAATAACTCGAAATACCTGCGCTTGCGATCGGTGTTGATGCCCCAATTGACCGGAACGTTCTGATAGCCAGCGCCGTAATCGCCGAAGGCCACAGCACCGCCCGCCGCGCTCCCGGGATCGAAGTACCCCCACGACGCATAGGCCGACAAAGCCGCAAGAAAGTTGTTGTCTGGCTCGTCGAATGCGAAGTGATCGTCCTCGGTGAAGAGAATCGGTTTTGGGGTGTACCGCGGCAAGGCGCGCGTTTGCTCGACCATCTTGGCGATGCGCGCTGGTTGGGTAACGCCGTTGCCGTGCAACATGATGTAGTCCGACGTTGCCACCACATCGTCGTCCGGCACACGGCCACCACCATAGGAAGTACCCACCAGCAACCGTCGTCCAGCCAATGTGTGGGATTGTGCCCGTTCTATGAGTTCAGCTACGCGCTGCGGTTGCAGGATCTCGTGCTCGTAGCGCGGAACATTCGTCTCGTTGTTGATCTCTACTAGCACATTGCGGTAGCCCGATTGCAAAACCGAGTTTGTCGCCTCATCCACCGCCCGGCACACGGCCTTCTCGTCCTGCAAACGCTCGTCCTGCCCGAAGTAGAAATACCCGAGAATCACCACCATCCCCAGTTCGTCGCACGCTGCAATGGTGCGTGCGACCCGGCGCATATACGCCGGCTTCAGCGAGCCATCGGGCGCAAAAGCCGAGTTGTGCCAAGGTTGCGAAGCCGGGCTCGGCAGGCCCGCCCACATCACCTTGTCGCTGACCTCTAGGCGTCGCGCCGCCATGATTTTTCGGAAACTCGCCTCGCGGTAGTATCCCGTAGGGCTGCCGCCCTGTAGATTGACCGTCACCGCTAACAACCCGTGCGCCCGATAGGTTGGTAACTGCGCGATAAACTCATCGGTGTTGCGATCCGCGTCCCATGCACCTGTGTCTGGATACGCCCAAAGTTGCCGCGTTACGGGATTTTCGTCGTCGAACACCGCATTGGTCATGCGGCTGTTCATCAATAAGCCCTCGACCGCCCAGCCGCGATATTGTCGCCCGTTATAGGTAGCTTGGCCGTTGATGAGCCAATGTTCGCCGCGAGTAGTGATCTGAGTTCGCGGTGGTGGGGTCATGTTGGGGGCACTTGGTGATTAGCGATAGACGGCTTGGATCATGGCGCGGATGAAGCCGGTGGCGTAGGCGTGGCCTTGGCGGCTGCCGGTGTCGCCGGGGATGGACGGGGTGTGATCCATCATAAACGGCCCATTAAAGCCCACCTCCTTGTACGTCTGCATGGCCCGATACATATCGACGTCGCCTTCGTCGATGAAGACCTCCCTAAAATCCTTGGGCGTACCGCGCACATTGCGGAAGTGGACGTAGGCGATTTTGCCTTGGCGGCCCATGCGGCGGATGGCCTCGTACACGTCAATGCCCATTTCGGTGACGCAGCCTTGGCAGAACAGCATGGCATTTTGGGGACTGGGGTTGAGGGCGAAGATGCGCTCGTATTGATCTAGGGTGGAGACGATCCGGGCGGCTCCGCCCATCGGCTCGGGCAGGGGCGGATCGTCCGGGTGCAGGGCTAAGGTAACGCCCGCTTCTTCGGCGACCGGGACGATGCGCTGGTGGAAGTAGGTGATGTGGGCCCACATCGCGTCCTCGTCGATGTGCTTGGCGGGATAGTCGCGATGCTCTTTTGCGTACTCTGCATAGGTAAAGGTGCTGTAGTGAGCACCGCCGCGGCCGGTGTCCGCGGGGGTGCGGAAGTTGCCCACGGGTTTGAAATTGTAGCCGAGGGTCGGTACGCCGACAGTGCCCATGGCCCGCAGCCAGTTGCACCATTCCTCGATTTTGGCATCGCGATTTTGTTGCGCGAGCGTGATTTCATCCGGGCCGCTTAAGGCGGCGTTGTACAAGCGGAGGCCGTGTTTTGCGGCGCGGGTGCGCACCGCTTGCAGAAACTCGACCATCTCGGGGTAGGTGTGCAGGTTGAGGGGGAGGGAGTTGACGGTCAGGTAATCGACGCCAATGGCTTGGTAGTAGCGCAGGTTGTCGTCGGTGATGCGGTCGTGGGGGAGTTGGTCTTGGATGTACATGGCGTCTCCTTTGGGTTAGCTATACCCCTACGGCACGCGGCTCAATCGCCTCTAGTGCCCGAGCTTCAGACCGAGTGGCATGATACAGGTCCCAACGCAGTTGGAGGTTCAGTCAAAACGCGGGCGACACAGCGAAATACTTTGCCAGACGCAGGGCTATGCTCGGAGTAATGCCACGTCGCCCATTCACCAATTCGTTGATCCGCTGATGAGGAACGCGAATAGCAGTAGCCAATTCGCGCTGCGTTAAACATAAGGGATTTAAGAACTCCTCTAACAGCATTTCTCCAGGATGAATCGGAACGCGGTCTGTTGGTATGCGTACCATGATGGGCGTCTCCTCTTGGGGACAAGCACCGCGTGCAGTACGTGTGTCCCACCCATTAAAGATGTCTTGGGTGCCAGCACAGCGGAACGATTCAATCCTGAATAGCATCCTAACACGGACCCCATGCTGCGTCAATATACCAGCCAGCGCACCTTGTGCCGGAAGCTGGATTCGATTTGATTGCTCGCCGCCACGCCGCCCAAAACCTAAAGGAGCAACTCGTATGACCAACTCTTCTAGCCGTTTCCTAACAGCCATACTGCTGGCGTTGAGTGTTGGTCTGGCTGGTGCTCAGAGCCGGTCGTCGGTTGCGGTCATCACCGGCGAGATCCGGGGGCCAACTTCGCGGGACATCGCCTTTAGCTACCAGCCGCCAGCGGCACTAGGCATGGCCGAGGAGCGGGTCGTGCTCGACAGTCTAAACCGCTTCGCCTGCGAGTTGCCCGTCATTCGCGGCGGCCTCGTCTGGGCCGCTGGCGGCCAAGGACGGTCGGCTTTCTTCGTCGAGCCGGGCGACAGTCTGCACGTGATCGCGGAGGAGGGCTTTGCCGATTCCGCGGTCTCGTTTCGGGGCATCGGAGCCGATAATAACCGTTTCGTGGTTGAGTGGATGGCCAAATTCGGTCAGCTCCGGCTGGATTACGAAGGCTTGGCCGCGGCGGATTTCAAGCGTCAAGTAGATTTGTGGCGGCAAGACCAATTTGAGTTTCTGGCCGCGAGGGGCCAGCAGTACTCGCTCTCGCCGGGCTTCATCAACTATGCGACGGCTGCCTTCAACTACGAATGGGCCAAACTCCTGATCTCCTACCCGACGAATTACCGCTTTGCCAACGGCCACGAGAATACAGATCTCCCCTCGCAGTACTACGATTTCCTAGCGGAAATTCCCCTAGTCGATGAGCAAGCTATTGGCACGATGGACTATCACACGTTTCTGGTGCGGACCTTGGACTGGGAGTTGCAGCAACGGAGAGAGGAAGCCGGCCTCTTGCGGCGTATTGGCCCGCCCGCTAAAGAGCGCGGGGAATTGGCTGCCTTGCGGCGGCCCAAGCTGTCCGAGATGTACGATCTATCCGCGCTGGAGTTGTCAGCGGAGACCGTGGCCCAACTCGACGCCTTAGACGAAAAGGCGGGGCGGCCTAAGCTGTCGCAACTGGTTGACTTGTCGGCGGTTGGTTTATTGGTAGCTGCTCAGGCCCGGCTCGACTCCGTGTACGAAAACAAGAGGCTTGCCAAGCTCTCCCAGCAGTACGATTTGTCGGTGTTTGGTCTTTCAGCGGCGGCCCAAGCCCGCATCGACTCCTTATATGCAGAGTCCAAATCCTATAGCTTCTTCTCTGCAAATGAGATCGAGGCGGCTAGGGTGGATACGGCGGATGGAGCCTTGACGTTTTACTTGCCGCCCGCCATAAAGCAGAGTTCCCTAAAAAAAGAGCCGCCCAAGCTGTCCGAAAAACTCGACTTATCGTGGCTGACACAACCGGCCCGTGCCCGACTTGATTCGCTGTACGAACGCCGCCAGCCGCCCAAGTTGTCCGAGCGCCTTGATTTATCCGGCCTAGGGCTAGCCGAACAGGTGCAGGCCCAACTCGATTCGGTAGCTACGGGAACCTATACGCGGCGGACGTGGAGTTTTGCGCGGAGATACAATCTGGCCAAGGAAAAACTGGCAGGACGAGTTCGCTCCTGGTTTTTGGCCGGAGAGATCATCCGCGGCTTTAAGCTTGGCAGCCACGCCTTGGCGTTGGCCGAGCGTATGTGGGAAGATTTCCAGCAGCTCAACCCGCATCCAGAATACACCGCGGCCGTCCAAGCGGCGCTCGATAAAGCCCTGAAGCTGCAACCGGGGCAACCCGCGCCTGCTTTTACGCTCCACGACCTCGACGGCCAGCCCGTGTCGCTGAGCCAGTTTAAGGGCCAGGTGGTACTGCTCGACTTCTGGGCGAGTTGGTGCGGGCCGTGTATCGGCGACCTGCCCGATCTCCGCCTCATTGCAGAAAAAACGGCTACTTGGCCGGTCATCTTCCTCAACCTGTCGCTCGACACCGACGAAGCTGCTTGGCGCGAGGCGATTGACCAACACGCGATCCAAGGCGTCCACGTGCGCGCTGACGGCTTTGACGCAGAGGAGGCCAAAGCCTACCAAGTGAACGGCATCCCGGCGTATTACTTGGTGGACTCGCAAGGGCTGATCGTAGAGCGTCTTAGCACAATGAGTAATACAGACGAGATTGTGGCGATGATTGAGCAGAGCTTGTGAGCAAGCGGCGTCGCAGTGTTGTAAGGACAAGTCCGCGTACTTAGCTTGCGGAGAAAGGAGAAAAGGCCATGAAAATGCTGGTCGCGCTGGTCGCGTTGGCATGTAGCGGAACTTCGTGCTCGGGCCCGACCACGAGCACAGATATGGTATTCGACGCTGCTGCCGCAGAACCGGCGACCTTTGCCGAGGTACAAGAGACGATATTCGATCTTTCCTGCGCTTTGAGCGGCTGTCACGTCGACGCTGCTTGGCCCAACCTGTCGGCTGGGCAAGCCTACGACCAGATCGTCGAGGTGGCGAGCAGCCGCGGCATCGCTTTGGTCGAGCCGGGCGATCCCGACAACAGCTACTTGTATCGCAAACTCTTGGCCGACGCCGATATCGCTGGAGTCCGCATGCCGCCGGGCGGGCCGTACCTGACTGCGGCCGAGCTTGAAGCGGTGCGTGCTTGGATCGAAAAGGGAGCCCCCAACGACTAACTGCCGGGCGACGTTTATGCGCTGGATCATCCCTTTGCTGCTCTGTGCGCCGCTGGCCGTTCACGGCGGCGAATGGCACGTCGATAAAAAGGCCGCGGGCAACCGAGTTGAGTTTACTTCCAAAGTGGTGGCCTTCACTTTTGGCGGCACGACCGCTAAAATTGACGGCTTCGTTTATTGGGAAGGCGATTCGCTTTTTGCGGCCAAGGATAAGCTGCACTTTGAAGTGGACCTAGCCAGCTTTGATACGGGCATTGGCAAACGAGACCGCGATATGCGCCGAGTGCTGGGCACGGACCAGTGGCCCAAAGCCGTGTACAAAGGGGCGATTGCCGAACACACCGCAGTCGATTCCACGGTGGTCGCCTACCGCGTCAAAACCAAGGGCATCTTGTCGCTACACGGAGTGGAACGCGCCGTAGAAGTGCCCGGGACCGTAGTAGTGGAAGAAGGGCGCTCCAAGATCGAGGCGGCTTTCACCATCAAACTGACCGACTACAACATTGAGGCCCCCTCCTTGGCGGCCTTTGTCAAGGTGAGCGAGGAAATTGCCGTTGAGGTCTCGTGCTACTTAAAACACATACAATAGGCGAGGAGGATTGACCGTGAACATTCGCGTTTTGTGGTTGGGAGTGCTGTTGCCAGTTTTGGCTGCTGCTCAGCCGTCGTGGCAGGCGACCTTGCCGATCAAAACCCGCTTGGAGCTATTCAGTGCCATCAGGACCGCCAATTACCCCACCGCCGAAACCCTATCCCAAGGCGATTTCCACTACGAGATTTCGCACCGCTTCCTCCCGCCTATTGACGAGGGGTACAAGGCCAATTTCGGTTTTGATGGGCCAGCCAATATCCGCACCGCGCTCAGTTACGGCCTCAGCGACCGGCTGATGGCAACCTTGGGGCGGAGTAACATGCTGGACAATTTGGACTTGCAGTTGCAGTACCATTGGCTGCAATTCCCCCACGAGCGCTGGCCAGCGGTCTTGGCCCTAAACGTCGGCGTGGCTTGGAATACGGAGATGCCGGCTATTGTCGAGCGCAAGGCGGCTGTGGCTGACAACTTTCAGTACTACGGGCAATTGATTTTTAATGCGCTGCTAGACGACCGGTTGGGCATCGGGTTGGTGCCTTCCTATCTGTACAACAGCACCATTTTCAGCGTCGATACGCAGGACACCTTTACGCTGGGAACGTATGCCCAGTATTACTTTGACGCTACGTGGGGTGTGTGGCTGGAGTATAGTCCGACGCTGACCGGATACCAGGGCATTTTATTGCCGGGCGAAACGGGCCGCTCGCACAATTCGCTGGCTTGGGGCCTGTCCATAGATACTGGCGGGCATACCTTCTACCTCTTCGCCACCAACAATACGCGCCTCAGCCCGGCCCAGTACTTGGTGGGAGCACCCGACGACGCAGCCCCTGACAACTGGCGTTTGGGCTTTGGGATTACGCGCTTTTTGTAACAATGCTCGACGCCCGCTTCAGCCGCCCCCGCTACAACGGCCACTGTTTTGCCGACCTGTCGGCCACCATCAAGTGGATTCCGACGGGCCAAGAAACCCCCGGCCTCAACCCGGCGCTTTTGACGGCCGCGCCCAAGTCTGCCGCACGGCGGAGCTGATTGACGACGGCCTTTCGGGCCACCGCCCTTGTCTGCTCGCTTTCTCGACCGGGTGGGCAATTTGGTCGTCCTGCCCTTTGCCGACGAGTCGGTCAGGTGGTACGAAAAAGACAAATTCGAGATAAAATCGTACGGTGCCCACGGCGGCTTGACCCCAGACGAGATAGAAATCCCACTGCTGCTGTTCTCTTTTAACTGACCTAACAGATCTTGGGTGCGCGGGCGTCTCGCCCGCCGTAGCGTTATCGCACCATTCGGCTGCAAATTCCACTTGGCGTTGCTTATGCCCGGCCGCCCCCGGTAGACTCCCGCCCCGTGTCGCGGCACGGGGTGACGTTCTTGCCCGGGAAAGACGGCAACATCGGTGGGTCACTTTTAGTGGATACTTTTATACTTCACAAGCGAGGATGCGGTCGATCACGGCTTTGGCATCGCCGCACCAGCGCAGGACGATGACCAACTCGCGCTCTGGCTCGACGAAGACGATGTTGCCGCCGGCTCCCCGCGCCGCAAAGCTGTCGAGGCAAGCTAAATCGGACATGCTATGCTGATGGTTGAGCCACCACAAAAAGCCGTATTCGGGTTTGATCGGGCAGGGGGTGAGGGCGTGGGCAAGCCACTGCTCGGACAGGAGCTGGCGGCCCTGCCACCGCCCGCGCCGCTGGAAGAGCAAGCCAAAGCGGGCGTGGTCGTAGGTGGAAATCCACAGGCCACCGCCCCAGTGCGTGCCGCCGGAGACGGATTGGACCCGTTGGCCGCTTTCTTCGACCCAAGAGGTTTCGTATCCGTGCCATTGCCAAGTGGAAGAGGCCCCAATGGGGTCCATGATGCGCTCTTTGAGCATTGGGGGTAAGGGGCCGCGAAAAAGGCGCAACAGGCTGAGGGCTGTGCGGTTGACGCGCACGTCGTTGTACTCCCAAAAGGTGCCGGGCGGTTCCAAAGAGCGGTACTGGTCGGCGCTAGCGGCCGTGCCGCCCACCGTGGCTTCGCCCGCTCCTTGGCCTAGCTGGCGGCCGCGGTCGATCCAGTCGGGGATGCCGAAGAGTTCGCCTTCCCATTCGCTGGTTTGTTGCAGCAAATGACGCCAAGTAATAAACTGGTTTTGCGGCGCGTCAAAGCCGCTATCCAAGACCGTGCGGCCAACGGGTTCGTCGAGATCGCGGATGAGCCCTTGGTCAAAAGCCACGCCGGCCAGTGCCGAGATATAGCTTTTGGCGCAACTGAACGTGACTTCAACCCCGGCGACCGGCCCGAAGGTGGCGACCAAATATCCTTGCCGCACGATCAGGCCGGCGGTGGGGCCGCGTTTTTTGAGCGGGCCTAAGGGGCGGTCGTTGGGATGGCGGTCGCCTTTGGGTAGCATGTCGGCCAAATTGGTTGAGGCTCGGATTTCTTGGGTTTGGGCGAAGGCCAATGCCGCGGCCAGTTTGTCGGCGTCAAAGCCAGCTCGAGCGGGGCGGCGGCATTGCCAGTCGTGAGGGGCGGGGCAGTAGT
>RKRN01000229.1 GCA_007571365.1 Candidatus Latescibacterota bacterium | reverse complement strand
GCCAGCCCCAGCCCCAACACCCGCCCCCTTGGCCGGGGAACACACCGAGGCTGTGCTGCGCGAGGCCGGGTACGCGGACGCCGAGATCGCCGCGTTGCGCGCCCAAGCCGTCATTCCCTGAATCATACAGGAGCCCCCATGACTGACATCGTGCGCTATGGCGTATTGAGTACCGCCCAGATCGCCCTCAACCGCCACCTGCCGGCCGCGCAAGCCATCGGCCACGCCGAGATCGCGGCCATATCGAGCAGAGACCAAGCCAAAGCCGAAGCAAGCGCGGCCCAATACGGCATTGCCAAGGCGTACGGCTCGTACCAAGCGGTGCTAGACGATCCCGCAATCGACGCGATCATCAATCCCTTGCCCAATAGCATGCACTGCGAGTGGACGGTCAAGGCGGCGCAGGCCGGCAAGCACATCCTCTGCGAAAAGCCGCTCGCCGTGACGGTGGCGCAAGCGCGGCAGATGATCGACGCGGCCCAAGCCAACGGGGTGCTCTTAGTCGAGGCTTTCACCCACCGCCTCAACCCACAATTGCAGTGTGCGCGCCGGCTGGTGCAACAGGGCGAGATCGGCGAGGTGAAATTAGCGCGGGCCGAGCTGACCTTTGGTATCCGCGACTGGGCCACCGACGTCCGGGCGCAAAAAAATTTGGGCGGCGGTGCGCTTTTGGACGCTGGGTGCTACTGCGTCAGTGCCGTGCGCTTTGTGCTCAACGCCGAGCCGGTGGCCGCGCAGGCTTTTCAGCACCTGCGCAACGGCGTGGATGCGACTTTGGCCGGGCTGTTGCGCTTTCCCGGCGATCACATCGCCTATATCGCGGCTGGCATGGAGGAGCCGTTCCGCTGTGTGTTGGAGGTCGTCGGCAGCCACGGCGCGATCTACGTGCCCAACATGTTCGACGAACAGGCCGCGGTCCACATCGCCATCGGCAACGACGAGCGGGTGGAGACCTTCTCTGGGCCGGATCGCTTTCAGGTGCAGCTAGCGCGCTTTTCTAACTGCATTCTCCAGAGCAAGGCCCCCGAATTTCCCCCCACAGACGGCCTCAAGAACGTGGCGGCCCTACAGGCATTGAAGCAGGCCGCTGAATCGGGGAGCCTAGTCGAAGTACCTTCTTGAGCAATAACCCACCGCGGCGCACACCAAGCTCACCCTCAACAGCCCGAACCGTTCCAAAACAGGCCACTAACTTCAACCACGAGAAAGCACTGCTATGGAAAAATTTGCCCCCTTGAACATGTCCCCAGAAGAGCTAATAGACTACACGCCCGAGTGGGAGGGCGAGCGCTTTGCCGACGGCCGCCCCAAGGTGCCCGACGACATCCTAGAGCGCATGCACAACGTCAGTATTACCCAAGCTTGGGGCGTCATACGCGGCCCCGGCTACAACTGGCAGTACGAAGATGGCTGGGTTTGCACGCACCCTAGCCAAGTGCTGGTGGGCCGCGCCCTGACAGCTATGTACATGCCGCGGCGGCCCGTCATGCGTCGGGTCATGGAAGAAAAAGGGGAGCGGGCCGGCTGCATTGGCGACCAGATCTCGTGGCCCATTGACATGCTGGTGCCCGGCGACGTGTACGTGGCCGACGTATTCGGCAAAATCGATCAAGGCGCGGTCATTGGCGACAACCTCGCCACCGCCATCTACGCCAATTCGGGCAACGGAGTGGTTCACGACGCGGCGGTCCGCGACATCGACGGCATCCAAGAACTGCCCAATTTTACCAGTTTCGTGCGCGGCTTTCACCCCACCTTTGCCTCGCCCACCATCATGCTGGCCGGGGTCAACTGTCCGGTGCGCATCGGCGGCGCGACAGTCATGCCCGGCGACGTAGTCCTCGGCCGCGACGATGGCGTCGTCTTCATACCGCCTCACCTAGCCGAACAGGTGGTCAAGACCTCCGAGTTAATCGCGCTCCGCGACCGCTTTGGCAAGCAGCGTCTAGCCGAAGGCCAATATACGCCCGGCCAGATTGATACCCGTTGGTCCGACCCTATTGAGGCGGACTTCTCGCACTGGTTAGAGAGCCACATCGACGAGCTGCCTGTGCCGCGTGCCGCCATTCAAGAGTTGCTCAAGGAGCGGACTTGGTAAGTCGGACACCCGCCTTGAGAAACGGCTCGGCATTCCCCCAGAGTTTGCTGCCGTCGGCCGAGGTCAGCGGCTCGCAGGAGTACTGGGCCAAGTACACGCGGCGCATCTGGTCGGTGGTGTTGGTGCCGCTGGAGTGAAAGTTGACGCTGGTAAAGACGGCAATGCTGCCGGCCGGGGCGACGACCGCGATGCCGGGGTCGCGGCCGAAATAGCCGATCAAATCGTTGCTGCCCTCCTCGCGGACATGCTTGACCCACGTGCGAATGCCCGAGCGCGAAAACGGTAGCAAGTGGACGGTGCCATTGGCTTCGGACATGTCGTCGAGGGCGCACCAACAGGTTAGATACGGCTTGTGATCCGGGTAGCCGACGTAGCCCGAATCTTGGTGCCAAGCGAACTTCATGCCGGCCTCGGCACCTTTGACTACGTATTGCTCCCAGAACAGGTAGGCGTCGTCGCCCAAAGTGGCTTGACAGATTGCGGCCATTAGGGGGCTGAAGAGGAATTCGCGCAGGCGCGGCTGCGTGCGGAAGCAATTGGAGACAAAGTAGCGGCTGTTGCGGTGATTGAGGCCCAAGGTATCCGTGCCTTCGGCGTCCATCCGGGCATTGGCTTTGTCGATGAAGGCTTGGCACTCGCCGCGCAGGAGGTCGAGATGATGGGCGGGGATGGCGCTTTCGAGGATGAAATAGCCCTCTTCTTTGAATTGCTGCTTTTGGGCGTCGGTAATTTGGTGCATGAATCGCTCCGTCGATTGAATAGGGGCGGTTGGTTTAGGGGGCGGTTCGAAAGCCGCCCCTACATATACGCACAACCGCGCACTATGCGCACTATTGCAATTGATTCGGGGTGGTTGTGAACCACCCCCTACATATACGCACAACCGTGCAATAAGGAAACAACATGCTCGCAAAACAGCACAGGTATCTCTAAAATGGAAACTCCGGCCATACTCCAAGCACTGGAACTGACCTCTTGGTGGGAGGTGCCGGCGGTCGTCTTGGCCGTTGGCTATTTGGTCTTGGCGGCGCGGGAAAATATATGGTGTTGGGGCGCGGCTTTTGTCAGCACCGCGATGTACATCTACGTTTTCTTTGATGTCAA
>RKRN01000208.1 GCA_007571365.1 Candidatus Latescibacterota bacterium | reverse complement strand
ACGCCCAAAATTGCCTTACGCTACTTACCAGCCACGCACCATATAGGCCTGCAACACGCCACTTTCATCGGAATTGAAGAAGCCCGACCCTCCATCCGGCGAGAGGAAAGGATGGATGTGGGTGTCCTTCTGCCAAGACGATCCGGGGTCCGCGACCTTCCGCGCATTCGCGAGTGCGCCTTCCTCTTCCGCGGGCAGGTCGAATAGCCAGACCGCGCCGCCGCCGTCTTTTGGCCCCGCATCGGTGATCAAACGAATCCCGTCTCGGTCCGTTGCAAAATGCCAGAAATCGGGTCCGGCAAAGGAGCGGGATAGGTCGTTGCGCCAGCCGCCCGGCGTGTTGATACCTTCATCGCCGACGTGCGCGACTGCCCGGCCCGATATGAGCTGTCTTTCATTGGGTTCGCGCGTCGAGGTGCTGGTGATGGCCATGTCGCTTCTGCCCTGCCAGCACTGATGCCCCTGACAAAACTCGTTCCCATCCCGGCCCCAAGGGAAGTCGCGCAGGTTCGTGCCGTCGTCCCGAATCAGGTGGATGTCCGCGCCCAGTCCGCTGACGAGCTTTTCCACCCGGCCATCGGCGGCAATGATATTCCCGTGATTTTCTTGAATCATGATGTCGTGGGAAGCCAGCGGGTCTGTTTGACGCGTGTACTGCGGGTGCATGTTGCACCAAGTGGAGCCATGCAGGGCCAACCGCACGGCGGGCTCTTCAATCTCGAAGACGAGCAGGCCCCAAGGCTCTGCGGTGCTGTTGCCGGTGCCGAGGAATCCCGAAAGGGCGATGCGCCGGCCATCGGATGAAATCGTCGACAGCGGATACGGGCGACTCAGCTTGAAATCGGTCTCCGGAATCGCGTGATCGAGGACGTAGATGACCTCGCGTTCAGACCCATCTAGCCGAACCCGCTTTAGCGTCAGTCGCCCACCTACTCCGTGCTCTGTTTCATTGACGAAGTAGTACAGGTAGTTGCCATCGGGTGAGATAGACGGGCCCGTCGTTCCAAGCTCGGTGGTGATCGGCGTCAGGCTGCCATTGTCCGCTAGGCTGCAAATCAGAAACTGGTGCTCGGGGTCCTGCGGATTAGAGCCGTGAGGATGCGCCGAGCGATGGAGGATCAACCGCTGCGAATCGGGCGTGAAGATCTGCGCCTCCATGTAGATATGCGACGAGGGGATTGACTCATCCGTGAGTTGAACGACTTCCAGATAGTCCCGCTCGGTCTCGGGGACGAGGTCAGGTCGGACTTTCAATGGCTTTCCTCCTATTGACGGCGTGGCACTCTAAGGAAGAAAAGTAAAAGTCTGCCGATCCGCATCAAGGTCAATGATACACTTCGGCCAGAGCTATCCGGCGGCCTTATACCCATAAAGTCAGCTTCCCGTAGAGCGGTAGTGCCGCACGCCCACTTGCCAGACGCGCAGACAGATTGCGAAAAAGAGCAAGCCTACGAGCGGAGCCAGCCATTGGAATAGCGGCCCTGAACCCAAGGGATCGGGACGCTGCAAAATCCCCAAGGCCGGGTAATAGCTGACGCAGGCCAGCGGGATGACATAGGTGAAAAAGCGACGGAACCACGTGCGGTAAATCGCCAGCGGGTACTGGGCGGTCTCCACGCCGCCGTAGGTTACGGTATTGACGATTTCCAAGCTCTCCGTAGTCCAAAAAGCCAGCGTCGCCTGCAGGACGATGAGGCCGTAAAACAGGCAAGCACCGCCGACAATGGTGAGCAAAATCAGCAGCAGCTTGTCCGGCGTCCAAGCGAGTTCAAGGGCGTGTGCGGCCCACAGCAAAACGACCAAACCTTGGGTGAGGCGACCGATGCGCCTGAGCGTGAGTTCCTGTCCGGCCAACTGCAAAGCCGTGCTGCGGGGGCGCAAAAGCAGGCGGTCGAAGTCGCCGCTTTTGACCGTGGCGGCAAACAAGTCAAAGCCGCGCGAGCAGGCATCGCACAGGGCGAAGGCGATGTTGATTAGGCCGTAAAAGAAGGCCACTTCGGGCAGACTCCAAGTGTCGAGCGCGGCGAAGCGGTCAAAGAGCACCCAGATGCCCAAAAATTCCAAGCCGGTCATTGCGCCGTGGCCCACCGACAGCATGATGAAAGAGGCCCGGTACTGCATTTGGCTGCGAAAGGAAATGCCGATATAGCGGCCGTACAGGCGCAGTCCATCGAGCACGACTTCAGCCTCCTTGGACGACCAAGCGGCGGGTGCCGCGGTGGAGGAGGAAGCGGCCCAGTCCCACCAGCACTAGCGTCCACGCGAGCTGATGCCCCACCACCGACCAAACGTGCGCCGCGGGAATGTGCCCCATATAGAGCCGGAAAGGGGTGTCGGCCAAACCGCGGAACGGCAGGAAGTCGAGGATGGGTTGGAACGCGTCGGGAAACAGCGGCAAGGGGATCACCATGCCCGAAAAGACGTAGATACATATCCCCAGTATTTGGATGGTGCCCTCGCCGGCGATGGTCCACAACAAGGAGATGTTGACCAAGTTGGACAGGGCACCGCCCAGCATCACCGCACCCACCGTGGCCAAGGCCCACGCCAGCGCCGCGGCCGGGGACGCGGGTGCTTGTAGGCCGAAGAAGAGGAAGGCCAGGCCAAACAACGGCACCGAGCGCAGCAGGGCGGGGGCGATGCGGTTGGCGAGGGCGCGGCTGTACCAGAAGGCGTATAAATCGACCGGCCGCACCAACTCGTAGGCCACCGTGCCGGTGCGCACCATGGTACGAATGTCGCCGTCGGGATTCCAAGGCAAGAGCGCGAATAGGGCCTGACCAAGCCAGACGTAATTGACCACTTCGGCATACGTCATGGGTTGCGCTTGAGTAGAAGTGCGGTAGAACGCTTCAAAGATCATCACCCGAATGAGCCCCCAAAATAGCTGCGTACTCATGCCGGCCAAAGCCGCGGCCCGGTACTGCAGCAACATGCGGATGCGGGCACTGAGAACGGACCAGTACGGCCGCATCAAGGGCGATCCCGGTAGAGTTGGGCGATGACTTCCTCAATCGGCGGGTTTTCCACAAAGAGGTCGCGCACCTCGTGGCGGGCGGTGATGCGGCTGATGAGGGCCGCGGCTGAAATGCGTTCGGGCGCAAAGCTCAGATGCACTCGGGGGCCGTCGCGCTGCACGACGCGAGCCGCTTCGTCGTGGATGCTGGCCGTGGCATCGACTAAATCGACGATGAGGCGGCGCTC
>RKRN01000015.1 GCA_007571365.1 Candidatus Latescibacterota bacterium | reverse complement strand
GCCGCTGGCTTTGGCGACGGACGCCGAGCGGGTGTCGCTGGTGGTGTATGATGTGTTGGGTCGTCGGGTGCGTCAGGTGTGGCAGGGGCCGTTGGGCGCGGGCAGCCATCGGTTGGTGTGGGATGGGCGGGATGAAGCCGGTCGAGACGTGGCGGCCGGGGTGTATGTCTATCGGGTCGAAGTGGACGGTCAGGTGGCGGCGAAAAAGACGACCAAGCTGCCGTAAGGAGACGTCTGGTCTGACTGGATGTCCTGCCCCGGATAGTCGCACCAGGCCGCCGCATCGACTCACTGGCCCGTTAGTCGGGATGCCAGCCAGCCTGTTCGTTATCGGCGGCTTGTTGGTGGCGATCGTGTTGAAGCGGAACGAATCGCCCTCTTCGACTGATTGTGGTTAGCCCTGAGTTAGTCGAAGGACGGCCTGCCTCATAGAGGCCAATCCCTCCCACAAGACCTGAATCACGGCCCCCGGCCCTGTTTGGCATGGACGGGGTTGAGCGACCCATAGGCGGTCTTCGCTGGGGCGGACCGGGGCGGCTGTATCTGAGCTGATTCGACCCTGTGCGTTTGGATCGGATCATACGGAAAGTCGTATTAATCATACGATAGATCGTATTAATCATACGGAAAGTCGTATGATTTCTTGCTTGGCGTGTTCAAGCGGTGTCGTGCCAGCAAGCCTCGTCTCATTTTTAAGTATCATGTTTTTCAATCCTTTAGGTATGTCCTAAAGGATTTTTTGGTGCTTGGTCTGCTTTTTGGCACGGGGTTTGCTTTATACTTGTCGAAGGCGAGACCGATGCCCACGAAAGGAGGGGATGAAAACGGGCAGTGGTCGTCGTTCAACGCTCACTTTTCTCATTTCCAGTATTCAAGCGGCATCGGGCCGTGGCGGTATTGGACCATTCAGGAGATGCATCATGGATACGTTGCGTGAATTTTTCGTTTCGGAGAGCGGGTTGGTGCCGGTTCGTCGGGGTTTGGGTTTGGGCTGGCTGATCAGCATCCTCTCGGTGATTGCCGTCCTGCTCGGAGGTAAGGAAGCCTTGGCCGACGAGTGCAAGTACCGCAAAGTTAAAAAGTGCGCGTACAACGCTGACTGCGAGGAGGAGAACGAGAACGAGCCGATCCGGTGCTGCTATTATCAACAGTACCGTGACTGTAGTCGTGACAGACTCTATTGCGAATGTGTCGCCTAAGACCACTTTGCGTATGCAATAGCTGAGTGGGAGTGGTAGCTAAGAGGGCAGGCTTAATCATAGCGGTTAAGCCTGCTCTTTACCTTCTTGTTAGCAGCTAGGAGATATAGGAGATGAGCGATGATGTTGCTATTGGCCGTAGTTGTAGGCGTGATGCTATGGAGTAGCCCCGCCGCGGCGATCCGGTGGGATTTTGACGATGGAACGACGCAGGGATGGTCTGCTAAAGAAGGGACTATATGGGGTGGTTCGCGTGAATTGTACCTATTTCCGGGGGAGGTCGAAGACGGCGTGTGGCGGATCACGGTCTCGCCTGATGTCGTCAAGGGGCACTATGCCGATCCAGGGGTCGAATTGATTTCTCCTACCATAGGGCACGATTCGGGGCTGTTTGACCACGTACGCATCCGGTTCCGCACCGTCCATGATCGCCCAACCGTGGGCACGTATTCGATCGAGTGGACCAACGAACACAACGCCCTGTTTTCTGGTTGGGATCCAGCCGGAGACTTCGTTATAAATCGGTTTGGAAGCCTCTTCGAACAAATAGTCTATACCACCGAGTGGCAGGAAGTGGTGTTCGACTTGGCGGGTCAAGGCGACAAGATATGGGAGGGCGTATTAAAAGATATTCAGCTAGGCTTTGGCTTGGATCGGAACGAAACCGGGACCACCCGTGCGGCGGACGAGGTGGTCGGGGTGTTTGAAGTGGACTGGATCGAGTTGACCGGCGTGGAAGAAATGTTACAGGGGGAACTGCCGCCGCCTGATGTAGAGTACTACTTTCGCTTTGAGGGGGGCGGCCTGTTTGCCCCGCCAGTTTTTTCGCCCATTGCGCCGGGACTAGGCAGATTGGTCGGCACGCGGCTTGGCGTGTTGACGGACTTGGATAGCGATGGCGACTTAGACCTGTTCACTGTTTGGGAGAATAAGCAAGGGACGGAAGTAGGATGGCTCATGGCCATCAATGATGGGCATGGAGTCTTGGAACTGAAGCGCATAGAGGCAGTGATTGCGGACGAAAGTATGGGGGTAGCTTTTGATATGATAGGGGCTGATTTGACCGGCGATGGGCAAGACGAAATTGTGCTCTATGAAACTAGTAAGGGCGTCGAAGTTTGGTCTATCAATGAAGATCTACAAATCGAGGTGCTTGTGCAGATCGCGGATTACTGGCTGGGGGATGTGGGGGATTGGGACGGCGACGGCAAGGCAGAGTTGTTCGTCGGTAAGACGGTATTTGAAGAGGGAAGCACGTTAGATGTGTGGGAGGTAGCCCAAGGCGTGTGGACCACTGAGGTGGTGGTGGCGACTGAACGCCATGTGCTCGGTCAGATCGGCGACGTTACCGGCGATGGGGTTCTTGATGCGTTGTGGACGCCGATCTTCGAAAGGGCGAACACGTGGATCGTGGGAGCTTGGGGGTCGGCGTTTCCGCACGACGACCTAAGAGGCGAGGTATTTGAATTCGATGAGTGGAGAAGGCCGCCGTTAGGGGTGGGCGATTTTGATGGCGATGGGCAGGTGGATTTCCTCACCGAGTTCATACGCGATCGAATCGAAGGGAGCAAGGGATTGGTTTTGCAGCGCAAGGGGGTCGGCGACCACTTAGAAGGGGAAGTGCTCTATGATGATCGGCTGTTTCGCCGCTCGCCGGTGCTGGTGCGCGACCTCAACGCCGATGGGGTGGATGATTGGGTGTTTATCGGCGGGGATCGGGTGTCGGGCTTTGGGGTGTTCATTGAGTGGGGCGGCAGCGTCCAGCCGACGCAGGCTGGGGAGCGTCATCGGCTAGAAGGCAGTGGGCGTTACGTGCTGGCGGGGGATATGGATAACGACGGCGATGTGGATTTGGTGGTGTTGGATCCGATTTGGGGTGGGGTGCATCTGCTCAAGAGTTCGCTGGCCGAGCAAGCGACGGCGGTGGTGTGGTCGTCGGGTGCGCGTCCGGTGCAGCATCGGTTAGGCGACAGCTATCCCAATCCGTTCAATCCGTCGGTGGTGCTGCCGCTG
>RKRN01000183.1 GCA_007571365.1 Candidatus Latescibacterota bacterium | reverse complement strand
TCGGGCCGCACCCGCCCGCCCACCAGCACGAGCTGCGCCAATGCACCAGACCGCATCCGATATAGCGCGACGACCGAATCCTCGCCCGTGGCCTCTACGCTATCGGGGTAAGTCTTGGCCCGCTCGCGGTAGGATTCGAGGGGGTGATCGTCGTAGCCTTCTGGCCGGCGCCGCACCGGCTCGACGATGAAACCACCGCCGAAAACGTGCGCGTAGTCCCCCATGTAGTATTGGATGATGTCGCCGTAGTGAACGCCCATGTCTAGGCCAATAGCCCCTTTTTCTTTGAGATGGCGCCAAGGCGTAATGGCTATGCGGTCGCTACCGCCAGCCGATGTCTGGATCATCAAAAAGGGCTCCCCGAGCAGGCCGGACTCGACGACGGCTCGCGCCAAGCGGTTGGGTGGGTCGCGGCGGTAGTTTTCGGCGGTGGCCAACACGGCATTGCCGGTGCGGGCCGCGTCGATCATGGCTTGGCAGGCGCGCATGGTAATGCCGAGGGGCTTTTCTACTAGCGCGTGCTTACCGGCCAACAGGGCCGGCACGGCCACTTGGTGATGCGTTGAGCCGTCGGTGACCACATCGATAGCTAGGATATCATCGCGCTTGAGCATTGAGTCCATATCCGTAAAGATCAGCGGCTCGCGCCCCAACAGCCGCTGCACTTCGCGGGCGGCGAACTCGGCGTTTTCTCGACGCACGTCGCAGACAGCCATCAACTCGATATTGCCAATGCCGCTGTCTTCCAACACCTTGTAGGCCAAGATATGGCGATGGCCCATGCCGCCGCAGCCGACGACGCAAAGCGGTACTTTTTCCATAATAGAGTCTCCTGTTATGTATGCGGAAGGTCGGGCGCGGCTGTGGGCCTTGTCAAGAGGAAGGCAAAACGCGAGAGGAACATGTTGCTAAAACGTTCGCCACCGGCGACAAAAGGATGCACGCCCAAGGCCCTGATCGTCGGGCTCCTAGGTGCCCTTTGCCTCGGCCTTGGTTCGACCTACAACGATATGATCATCAAAGGTTCCGGGCTAGCCGTGTGGAACCTGACCCCAGGGGCGATCTTTCTCTTTTTTGTGCTGGTCGTCCTCTTGAACCCGCTCTTGCGGCTGCTGCATCCGCACCTGCCTTTGCAGCGCGGCGAGTTGGCCGTGGCCTTCTTCCTGATCCTGCTGGCCAACACCCTGTCGAGCCGCGGCCTGCCCGCGCAGCTTCTGCCGGTCATCACTGGCGCCTATTACTACGCCACCCCGGAAAACGGCTGGGCCGAGATCGTTCAGCCCTATATGCCCGATTGGCCGGTGCCCCAAAGCCGCGACGCCATCTGGGGCTTTTACGAAGGCGACCCCACCGGATTGGTGCCTTGGGCAATCTGGGCGGCTCCGCTGCTCTACTGGGCGGTCTTTGGTTTGGCTCTTTTTTTGGCGATGGTCTGCCTAATGGTGATCGTGCGGCGGCAATGGGTAGAGCGCGAGCGCCTAGCCTATCCCATGGTCCAGCTTCCCCTAGCCATGATCGCCGACGACGGCCGCGGACGCACCATCAAACCCCTGTTCCGCAGCGGATTGATGTGGATGGGCTTTGCCATCCCCTTTGTGTTGGCCTCAATCAACGCCTTGCACAATTACTTCGTGATCGTTCCTACCGTCAGCACTTCGCTCGGTGGCTTGTCGATGTTCCGCGGCGCGGTGTCGCTGGGCTTGAATCTAAATCTGTCGATGGTCGGCTTCTCCTACTTTATCCCGCAGAACATCGCCTTGGGCTTGGTCTTTTTTTATCTCGTAAATGTGGTGCAGCGCGGGTTGTTGGGGATGCTGGCTTGGGGGGGCAAGGACGAGACCATGGGCGCGTATAGCCAGTACACCGACCCGATCATCATCCACCAAGCCATGGGCGGCATGATCGTCTTGGTCGTGGGGTCTTTGTGGGTGGGCCGGCGACATATCAGGGACGTGTTGCGCAAGGCTTTGGGCCGCGCACCAGAGGTAGAAGATGCCGATGAAATTACCTCCTACGGCGTGGCCGTGTGGGGAGCCGTGGCCAGCTTCCTAGTGATGGGGGTCTGGCTGTGGCAATCCGGCATTCCGCTGCTTTTTGTGCCCCTGCTGCTGTTTGGTGCCTTTGTCGGGTTTATGACCATTGCCCGCGTCGTCGCGCAAGGTGGGGTCGCGTCCATGTTTCCGCCGACCAACGGACCGGACTTTGTCGTCGCCAATGTCGGAGGCACCGTGTTGGGCACAAAGGGCATGGCCGGCATGGCCCTGAGCTATGCCTGGAGCGTGGATACCTTGATCTTGCTGATGAGTGCCTGTGCCAACGGCCTGAAGCTCGTCACCGAAATCGGCCTGCCTCATCGCCGCCGCCTCTTTGGCGCCATCGTTGCGGTGATCGTCCTGACGCTGGGTTGCGTCGTTGCCTTAACCCTCTATTTAGGCTACCAGTACGGGGCCATTAATTTGTCGCGATTCTACTTTGATAACGTCGCGCAATATCCCTATCGGTTCATGGAGAAGAGCATTCTCAATCCATTCGCGCCGCGGCCGAGCACCTGGATGCACATAGGCACTGGCGCGGCGATCATGGGCGGACTAATGGCGGCGCAGCACCGATTTCTGTGGTGGCCTTTCCACGCGCTCGGATTCCCGATTAGCTGCGTCTTTGGATCGATGTGGTTCAGCGTGTTTGTCGCTTGGCTCATCAAGAGTACGGTGCTCAAATACGGCGGGCTGACGCTGTTGAACCGCCTCAAACCCTTCTTTTTGGGGCTGATTCTAGGCGAGGCCGTAGTGGCCGGGGCTTGGGTGCTCATCGACTATGTAACCGGAATGCAAAACAATTATCTAGGCGGGATCGTGTTCCAGTGAAGGGCACTTGAGCGGCGCTGTTGAACCGGCTATCTTATCGACCCAAACAAAGGCCCAACCCCATGATGACGCCCGACCAACGCTACTTCTTCGATTTGACCGGCTACCTCCACTTACGCAACGTGCTCAGCCCAGCCGAGCTCGCGCCCGCCCAAGTAGCAGCCGACCGCTACATCAACATGCCGCCCGAAGAGTGGCCACCCGAATTCGGCGCAGATCTCGAGCGCCGCGACATCACCGGCTATCAGCACGGCTTTGCCTTTGACAAAAGCCTCGAAGTGCTCACCCGGCATCCGACGACTTGGCCGATCCTCATGGAGCTCACCAACCGCCGGCCGCGCCTCACCGGCGGCACCCTCGGCTACAACCGCCACGGCCACGGCTTCCACTACCTACACGCCGGGTGGCAGCCGTCCAAACGGCCCGATGTGCGGCGCTATTACGTCGAAGACGGCCAGGTGCGCTGCACGGACTTTATTTTCTTTTTTTACTTGAGCGATGTCTTCCCCGGCGACGGCGGCCTCATCATCTTGCCCGGCTCGCACAAGGCCCGCTTCGACCGGCCCCGAGGGATGTTTTATGTAGGAGCCGAAGACGACGCGGACCGGGACTACGTCGCCGACACTGTGCCGCCGGGCGTCCACAATGTCTGCCCCCGCGCCGGCGACGTGGTCATCATGCCCGAGCACCTCATGCACGGTGCGCTCACTTGGAAGCCCCGCGACCGCGACCGCCGCTTCCTGATCTTGCGCTACAACGTCCAGCACATGCTCACCGGCCAGCGCCGCCCCTTTCCAGACGCTATCCGCCAGCGGCTCGACCCCGAGACGATTGACTTGATCGAATTGGCCCCGTACTACGAATACAAAGACATCGTCAAACAGCGCGAAAACAGCACCTAGCAAATTGACAGGGCTCTGCTGCGATTAAACATTTGTTGCACATAGTCTAGCAAAACCGCAGGAAGGAACAGCCATGTGGAATAGGCGATTCACTGTTGACGTAGGGCGAGGATGGGCCGATCTGCTCACGCCGATCAACTATTACCGCATCCAATGTCGGGGCTTCCGGCTAGATGTCGTCGTGCAGACCGGGGCCGAAATTTTGCCGGGAGTCGTCATCTACCCTCAGATCATGGCTGTCTGCGGTCTCACGGTGCAAACCCGGCGCGAGCGGGACATCTATCGCGGGCCACCGAGCCTCGTCGCCGAAATTTTCCCCCATGCCGAGCCGTCCTCCGACTTGATGGAGCAGTCGCAAGTGCTGCTGGCGGAAGCTGGGGTCATCGAGTACATCGCCTCCGGCGGCAGCGCGGGACATACGGCTTGGTTCCGGCTGGCCGACGGCCGCTATCAGGAGGTCGCACCCAGTGCCGACGGCTTCATTCGCAGCGCGGCGCTGCCGGGCTTCTGGATGGATGTGGGGGCGCAACGAAGGGGCGATTACCAGCGAGTATTTCATGGAATCCACAAAGGCATCACCGCCGATCTCGAGGCAAAATATCGGGCCTCTTAGCTTCCGCGCTCGCGTCCCGGTCTTCGACGCCAACATCGGCGTTGGCCACGCCCACGATCGGCCGGCGCCGTTTGCCGACGCGGCCGGCTTGCGGGCGGAGATGCAGCGCCACGGCGTGGAGCGCGGCTTGATCTACCACCGCCAAGGCGAAACCATCAGCGCGATTGAGGGCAACGAGGCTTTGCGCGCTTGGTGTGGCGACGGGCTGGTCCCCCAGTGGGTCGCCGGACCGGGCGCGGATTCTTTGGCGCAACTGCACGCGCTCCACGCTGCGGGCAAGGTCTCTAGCATTCGCCTGCACAATACCGAGGCGTGCCGCGTTCCTTTTGTCGCTTGGATCTACGGCGAGTTGCTCGCTTGGCTGGCGGCCGAGCGCATCCCCCTGTGGATTTCGCTGGCCGACACGCCGGTCGCCGAAGTCATGGAGACTCTGCGTCGCTTTCCAGATTTACAGGTAGTGCTCCTCGGCGCACACTACGTGCATTCCCTCGCCTTGCGCCCCCTGCTCAGAGCCCTGCCCCAAGCGGCGATGGAGCTAAGCCGCTTTGAGAATCTGGGCGGCATCGAAGCCCTGATCGGCGAATTTGGCGTGGCGCGCTTTGTCTACGGCTCCTACTATCCGCGCTACGCCATGGGGCCGATGCTCTTTTACTTGCACCACTTGGCCCTTGACGACGACGCGCTCGCGGCTTTGGCTGCGGGCAATCTAGAGCGCATTCTCGGAGGGGCCCGATGATTATTGACTTTCACGGCCACGTAGGCCGCTGGGATTCCCTCGACATGGTCGATGACCCGGCCGAGATGCTGCGCGCCATGGATGCGGTGGGCATCGATAAAAGCTGCGTCTTTAACATCTTCCATCCCGACGGCCGACCCGGCAACGACCAGACCGCGGCTTTTGTTGCCCGCCACCCCGACCGCTTCATTGGCTTCGCTTATGTGTCCCCCACCTGCCCCGCTAGCGTGCGGCCCGAGCTGGAACGGGCCATTGACGAACTCGGGTTCCGGGCGATTAAAATTTACTCGCCCTATACGCCCTTTCCGCTCGACGATCCGGCTTGGGATCCAATCTACGGTTTTGCCGCTGAGCGCGGCCTCGCGGTTTTGGCGCACACCGGCGGCGAGCCAACGGCCGCGCCCGCCCAGTTTGGCCGCGCAGCCGCCCGCTTTGCCAACGCCCGCTTCGTCGCCGGCCACTCCGGCAACATCGAGCCGTATCGCAGCCAAGCCATTGCCGCAGCCCAGCGCCTGCCCAACTTTTTCCTCGAAACTTGTTCCACCTTCCGCACCCCAGGCGTCATCGAAGAGCTGGTGGCCAAGGCCGGAGCCGATCGCGTACTCTTCGGCTCAGATATGCCCTTGATGGACCCCCGCCCCCAGCTCGGCAAGATCATCACCGCAGCTATTGACGACGACGCCAAGCGCCTCATCCTCGGCGACAACGCCCGCGGCCTGCTCGGGCTGTAAAACGCAAAAAGCCCGCCGGCCACAAGGGCCCGCGGGCTTTGCCAAGGGTGATAAACCGGATATTACTGCTGGTACTGGTACTTAATCCGGCCCCAACTCTGCGCCTCGACCGCAGTCGGCTCGCCCCAATCAATGGTGTCGTCCATGGGCGAGATGAGCAGATCCTGTGAAGAGTGACAACAGCTCGTCGGAGTCGTCGCCCACATGCCGACGCGGTTGTCGGCATCGCCGGCGCTGTCATCTACATCGCTGACGAAAATCGAAAAGCCGATCACCTCGCCCGCGGTCAGGTCGTGCTCAACCACCTGATCTTCGGTGATATTCTCGTCGGTGGGCTTGGGATACGAATCAATGGCAATCGTGCGGAACTCGTAGATATACGTGCTCTCGCCGTACTCTTCGCCCTCGAAGCTATACGTGCAGTAGTACCAACGGCTGCCGTTGGCCAACAGCGTCGGGTTTTCGACGTCGGCACTGCTGACGGCAGCCGTTTGCAGGGCCGGGCCGAAATTGCCGTTGAGCGGCGGGAACGCGAATGAGTACTTGTGGTGCGTCACCACGTCTTCGGGCTTGGGCAAGTAATCGTGCCGCGGGTTGAACTCGATCTCAATGCTGTCGTCCCACCAATAGGAACCTAAGTCTTGGCGGGTGATCGTGTGTTTGTTGTCGAACACCTTCGTCGTCACATAGAGTTCGTTGCGCGAGTCGTTCCAACCCAAGATGTGGCGGATCTGCATCGAAGCCGGATCCATGCCACCACGCGGCACGTCGTCGCCCGCAAAGCCATGTACCGAAAAGAGCCTTGTGCTGGGAATCGCGTACACTTCGAGCGGCACGGCCGACCAATCGTCGTCAAACCCGTCGATGTTCGGCACATTTGCATCGGGGAACTGCACGGCGAGAAAGACCTCGCCTGGGGGTTCGTGTGCCCCGGCGGCTAGCGCAAAAGCCAATAGCGCGATTGCCGTCAGGCCACAGGTGAAAAGGTGCTTCATAGTTCTACCTCCTTGGGGTAGATGGACGGTGAACAACTAAATTGCAAATGTAGTCAGAGGACTCGCCAAATACAACCAATTATTGCAATCCGGCGTATAGAGTAACAAAAGTCTCGGTCGTCGTTGCGGCCTTGGCCGCCGCAAACGCCTTGCGCTCCACCACAAAACCGGCCAGTGCCTCGATTCGGTAGCCCAAATAGGCCGACTCGGTCGCCAACTGCAAGGCCCAACTCAGGGAATCGAAATCCTCCCTATCGCGGTCGAAGTCGTTGAATAGCGCGTACTCGACGCCGGCTTGCAGCCGCGTGGCCTGCAAGAGCTGCGTTTCCAAAAGCAGCGAAAAAAGCTCCATCAGCGTCGTGCGCTCCTCTTGCTCAAACAGCGACCGACTCTGCTGGCGCCACTCGCTCTTCCAGCGCGGCGACAGAGTCAGCCCGCGCCAAGTGCGGCGATAGCTGGCCTTATTGATTAAACCAAAGATGAAGGGCGAGGGGCGCGTAGCCCTTAAATCCGCCGAATCGCCCGGTCGCTGCGCGAAGAACACCCCGTGCAACTTGCTCATCACCAACAGCGCGTCGCTAGTCAGGCTGTGGCCGACGAATAGCTGGTGGACCCAAGCATCGCGTGCCAACAGCGGATCGGCGATATGCACGAGCTTGCCGCCGCGCAAGGTGTTGTCTGGTTGCCATTGCAAAATTGGATCGGGAATGTCGTCTTGCACCAACTGGCTCATCGCAAAGAGCCGCACCCGACCCACCCGCGGCCAAGCTCGTTTGTAGCCTAGCTGCAAGTACGTGCTGTGATTTTTGCGGTGCGCCGAAATCTGCTTCTCGCGCAAGGCCCCCACTTTAAGCTGCCAGTGCCGGCTCAGGTCGATGCCCCCATAGACGTTGAAGCCTTGCTGATCGCGGCGGTAGGGATAGTCTGGCTCGGTGTCGTTTTCGTATAGATCGACCCAGAAGTTGTGATTCATATCGACGCCGAAGAGAAACTCCGGCCGATCGACCAAGAAGCGCAGAAAGGGCTCCTCGTAATCTGGCACGGCGTTGGCCTTGACCCGGTTGTCGTTTTGGTTGAAGTCGGGCACCAAGTCGTTGTTGAGATCCCAGCCGGGGAAGACCAACCGGTCGTCCACCAAAAAGTCGGCGCGGAACCCATCTGGGAAGCGGTCTTGATCGTCGTTGTCTTCGACTAAGTCAAAGCGGTTGCCCTGCCGGGCGTAATCGAGCCCCGAGGCGGTGGTAACAAACGACTGGGTGTTGTAGCGCGGGTCGATCGAATAAATCTCCCCGAACAGCGACAGCCGCCCCACATGCTTGCTCAGGTTCGCCATCCACGCCGGCGCGCTGGGCCGGCCACCAATCCCCGCCGAGGAAGTGTGCGTTTGCGCGGCGACATTGGGATACTTGCGGAAGCTCCAGCTCAGGTCGTATTCGCCATACAGATCAAAACCGAGCACGTCTTCCACCTTGAGCGTGGCCCCGGCGACTGTCGTAGCCGTCGGCAGCCCATAGGCAAAGCGGACCGTGCGCAGATTGGATATGTCCTGCACATTGCCCTCGGCCTGCGCCACCAACAAGAAGACCGGGTCCTCCACATCCGCACCGAACACGTCGCCCAAGCTAATGGAGCGCTCGCCCGTCCAAGTGAACGAGCTCGATGGCCGACCAACCGTTACAAAGCCGCCGCCCTCTCCCAATTGCTGGTCCGAACTCATCCAGATCTGGTAGTCGTTGGCCAGCACGAGGCGAAATTCCACGGCCGCGATTTCGGATTTATCGGCTGAGGCGCGGTTGACAAACGACGCGCTGTCAAAGTCGTAGAGCAAGCTGATTTGCCCGTCGCCATCCGCGGTGAGAAACCCTTGCCGCTCTAAGCCGCCGCTGATCATCGGGCCAAAGCGAATGTCGCGGCCCGATTCCACTGTGCCGTCGCGGTAGGTGATAATCACATCCGAAGCATCGGGGAAGAACGCGGCACCGCTAGTGCCGTCTTCCGGCGAGTCGTCGCGCAAGGCGATTGCGATCTGGGAGATGGTTGCGTTTTGCTGCTTGTTCAACCCGCCTTTGTACAGGGTTTCTATGAGTTGGTCCGACTCGCTGTTGGTCTGGTGGGCGTTGACCGCGTGCAGACCCAACTCCACAAAATCCCCTAGCTGGGCCGTGAACCGCCCACCCACCAAAGATGTCGCGTCCGTAAAGCGGCTCTCTTGCTCCTGCAAGCCGCGCGGGCCGGTAATCAGCGATTGGAGAAAAGTCAATTGGTATTTGTCAGTCGCGAGGTCGATCTGCAAGCCGTTCAGGCGCGGCTTGGAAAACGACAGCGGCGTCAAGGTCGTGCGCAGGTTGTTGCTCACCGTCAGTGCGTAGTGATATTGGCCCTTGTGATCGCCGGTGATGACCAATTCGTTGAACCACCGCGCAAACCGCTCGGTCTTGAACAGGGAGCTACCGGCTTCTTGGGGCCGTCGCTGGGCCGTGTTGAAAATCAGCCAACCCTGAGTCAGGTAGTTCCCGTACAGATCGTAGAAGTAATCGCCCTCCAAGTCGATGTTTACATAGCGCTGATAGGGCAGCCGAGCGCGGTTGGTGTACTCCCACTGCCGCCACGGGTATTCGGCGAACATCACCTGCGGCACGTACCAGCGCCGCAGAGCCGGGTCGAGCGCGTCGAGGTACACCGCCGGACTTTGCGCCACTTCCCGTTGCCCTGTTAGGCTGCCACCGTAGGCCCGGTCGGCAAGGACTAGGCCGAGCAATGCGGCGCAGAGCAAGGCCAGCGGCTGTCTGGTTAGCGGAGCCTGCCTCAAAACTGGTACGAGTAATACAAGGCTATGCCGCGCTCTTGTGCATAGTCTGCGACATCGGGCGATGAAGTCATGTGCGTGACCAACACGGTAAATATATCCTCAAAGAGCGGTTCGAGGCGGGTGAGCCGGCCTTGGATAAAACGGTCGATGTCCTTGGTGGACAACTGGCTTTTGCTCTCGCCAAGTACGACCACCTCGCGCCCATTGCGGTCCCCCCTGCCGAAAATGTTGACTTCAACCGGATACCCTCTGTCGGTGGTGAGGTACGTGCGAATGAGCCGATCCTTCAATTCAATACCATGCTCGGCCGCCAGCAGGGCCGGTAGGGCGCGGTAGGCCTCATTTTCGAGTACGTAACCTACTGTGTGCGACAAGCCGCCGAGTTGTTTGCGCGTTTCGTCGTGTGCGTCTGCCAGCTTTTTGAGTGCCTCTTCGGTCCTTGCCTGCGCCGCCGCCAGACGATCCAACCGCTCCTCCGAACGCGCTTGCGCCGCCGCCAGACGATCCAGCGACGACTCCACCCGATCCATCCGCGACTCCACCCCCTCCAACCGCTCCTCCGAACGCGCTTGCGCGACGGCAAGCGCTTTGACCGCATCCTTGAGGTCCTGCATGTCAATGGAGGTCGCCAAGCCGACGTGGAGTTCACTCAGTACGCCGGTGAGAATGCCGGCCTGCTCTTGGGTAAACGCCCCCTCTAATTTGCTTCTAACGTCGTCTGTGTTTAACACGGCTTTCTCCTCTATGCCTTCGGCTCTCAGTTATACTTACAGTGAGCCTAGTCAATGTCAAGCCCCAGCCTAGTACGCCACACCTATCGCCCCGTTGGCCACTTCGCGGCTCTCGTCGGTGTCCCAATTGAGTTGATAAAGATATAGGCCGGGCGGCACGAGTGCGCCCTCTTCGTCGCGCCCATTCCAAGTTTGGGCAAAGCTGCCGCTACCGGTGTGAGTCGCGCTTTGGCGCACTAGGCGACCGGACAGGTCGTATATCCGCAAGCGGATCTGCCGCAGGCTCTCCAAGTCGCGCAATTCATATACAATCGCTACTTGATCGTTGACGCCATCGCCGTTGGGCGTGAAAGTCGCTGGCGCGGCCTGTACGCTGCTGATGAGGCCACCGCCCATGGGCGTGCGTACCGACATCACGTCGCCACTAAAGCGGAACGTCGCATTGCCCGGAGCGACCTGCTGCTTGAGTTCGGGTTCGGCCTGGTCGTACACCCAGCTTCTGAAGTCCGCGCCAAAGCGCAAGACCTTGGCGTCGAAAACCACTTCAATCCGCTTCTCGTTGTCGCGCGGCCCCTCCAAGCGGTCGAATGAGACGATCAGTCGATTGTTTTGGATCTCGGGTGGGAAGCGGTCGCTTATTTCCTCGCCATCAATGAGTACCGAATGCACCCGCTCGACCGGGATCTGGGTAAAAATCTCCAGCCGGTCAAAGCCCAAGTCGCTGGCGCGCAAGACCGGGCGCACTACATAGGTGAAGGTTTCAGCCGCAAAGCTCTGGGTGGCGATCGGCCAGATCTCCCCAACCACCTCTTGCGCGACTGGATCCTCAGAAAACAGCAGTGCCATGTTGTCGATGCGCGGGGCCGCGTCGCCGCGGGCAAACAGGATGGCCTCTAGCTGGAAGTAGCGCGTCGGACTCGGCGAAAGTATGGGCGTGCCGTCCTGCCACAAATCCGCCGACCGCTCTGTCTGCCGCAGCCCCGCCGCGAAATCATAAGGCGCGGACCACGAGCTCCAATTTTCTAGGTCGTAGCCCAGCTCCACGTTGTCCCAGCGCCGCAGGCCGAGCTGGGTCAGATATTCGTCGAGGGTCGATATTTCGAGTGTGCCGGTCGGGCCGATGACGCGGTAGATGTTGGGCTGCGGCGTGTTGCCTGTGCGGGTGCGGAGCAAAAGCTGGGTCCCCTCCGGCACCTCGCCTTGCCAGCGAATTTTGCTCCAAGCGATCTCGCGGCCAAAATCCATGATCGGGGTGCGGTAGGTCGTCCGGGTCACAAAGCCCTCGCCATAGACTTCGAGCTCGGCGATTTCCCAGTCGCGTTCGGGGTCAAGTGGACGAATGGCAATCCACTTGAGATCGCGGGTGGGAAAGCGCAAATCCACCACCACATCGAGGCTCTCGCGGTTGCGCGCCAAGATGTCAAAGGCCGGGTCGTTGGGTGCGCCCAAGGCCGCGTCGATAACCATGTACCAACGCCGGCCGCGCTGGCTGCGGTCGAAGTTGCTGTCCCAAAACGGCGCGGTGTGGTCGGCCACGCCAATTTCGTACCAAGCCAAGTAATTGTCCTCAAACCCGGGCCGGGGGAAGAAGCGGATGCGGTTGATGGGTAGCTCGGCTCCCAAGTGCATGACATTGTTTTTGACCACGCCGGGGTTGTTGCGGCCGGCCAAGCGCGGCGGCTCGGGCACCCGCACTAGCATAGCGGTCGTCGGGTCGCCGTCGATGAGAAACTGCAAGGGCTGGGAGTCAGTTACTAAGTGTGTGCCGCCGTAAATGCTGGCCGTGTAAAAGTGCCCTTGGCGCTCCTTGATCGACCGCGCCAGATTTTCGCTCGGGTCAATGTACACGGGGCGCAGGCTGCCGTCGGCAAAGTCGATCAGCGTATCGACGCCCGCGGTGTTAAAGCGCACACTAACCTCGGCGGCGACCGCGCCAATGGTCTCCTCCGCGACGATGCCGCCCTCGGCGTCGAGCAGCACGTATGAAGCCGTCTGCTCGGCGACCAGGGTCTGCCAAGAATTGCCGTCCGCGCCGCCGAGGCGGAACTCGCCGCGGCCCCACGCGCTGGTGACGAAGGCCACTGTTAGCAAGCCTATCTGCTGCAACATGCTTGTCTCCTCCTGCCCCCGAAGCGGCGGTCCACGAACCGCGCTCAGTACGCCACGCCCAAGGGCCGCATGGTCTGGCCGCTGCGCGCATCCCCTTGGACCTCGATCCGCACCAAGTAGATGCCGGGGGCGACGCGCTGGCCCTGCTGATCTGTGCCGTCCCAATGCACGGCCTCGTACACGCCGTTTTGCCCCTCGGCGTCAAAGAGGCGGCGCACCAGCCGCCCCCCTACATCCCACAGGTCGATCACGATCCGCGCTTGGCCGATGACCGCCAGCACCTCAAAGCGCACATCGAGAACATCGTTGACGCCATCCCCATTGGGCGTCAAGACATCGCTGCCAAGGGCGAAACGGCCAATCAAGCTGCCCTCGTTTACCGCCCGGCTCAGCACCGTGGTCCCTGATTCAGTCGCCACGTCGCCTTCTGCTAAAAAAGCCGCATCGCCCGGGGTAATGCCCTGAAAGGCATCCTCTTCCAGCAGCAGAGCGCGACCGCCAAAGCGGGTGCTAAAGGCTAACACCCGGCTGACGAAGTGGATCTTCAGCACCGCGTCGTGTTGGTTTATGGCCGGGAAACGCACCGCAAAGCACTGGTCGTCAATGGCGGTGATGGCAACCTCACCTTCGGTTGTAACTCCATCGGCGACTGTAAAGGCGTGGTCGAGCACCGGCTGGCCGCTGGCATCGACGATCTCAATCCGCTCAACGCGGGCCACGCGACTCGGCGTAAGTAGTTCAAAGCTGTCAAAACCCTGCACGTACTCGCTTTCCAACTCGGCCCGCACCGCGTACACAAAGGGCACGTCAGCCGCCGCCGGCACCTCACGGGGGAAAATTTCGCCGACCAGGGCGTCGGCTAGCGGCGGAGTAGAAAATTCGAGGCCGATCTGCTGGAGAATGTGGCTGGCCTCCAAGTGCTGGCTGTGGAATTCCACGCGGAATTGGAAGTAGCGGCTGGGGCCGGGCGAGAGAATCGGCGTACCCGCTGCCAGCGCCGCTAGTTCATAAGGCGAGGTCCACGGGCTCCAGTTTGCCAAATCGTCGCGCACTGAGCCGCGCTCCCAGTCGTCGCCCTGACGCCCGCGCTCGGGTAGCTTTAAGTACTCTCGGCGCAGCAACGGCTCATCCGGATTGTCTACGGACCGCGCAATCTCTGGGGCGTCTTGCAGGCCCACCTGCTTGCGGGTGTAGGCCAACGGACTGGGATCGTGGCCGCTGCGGGTGCGCAACTGCATGTCGGCCAGGTCCGCAGCCCCTACTTGCTGCTGCAAGGTGCGGATGAGACCCCAATTGGCCGGACTGCCCATGTCGATAATCGGCGAGATGTAGCGCGCCGTTGGAAAGAATCCCTCGCCGAAGACTTGGAGCTTCTCGATCTCAAACGGGATGGCCGATGTGGCCCGCAGGCGGATGAAGCGAATGTAGCGCGGCGGGTCAATGAACACTTCGGTGATCCGGTCGCTGTTGTCGTTGTACACCGCGTATGTTTCCCAGATCGGGTTGCCCGCGCTGGTCAGCACCAAGCCGTCGTTGGTCTCCACTTCAAAGTTTTTCAAAAAGTCGTTTTGAAAGGGGGTGCCCGGCGAGGGAAAGACCGTGTTGCGCGGGAAAAAGCGCAGCCGGTTGACGCCGAAGCGCGCCCCCAAGTCGAGAATGAGCTGAGTCCCCAAGATGTCGTCTTCTTTGCGCTCGAATGCCTGCCCAGTCGGGTCGGCCGCGAGTATGTCCTCGAAAATCACCTGAAGTTGCAAAGCGGTCAGGTCGAAGACCGTCGGAGCGCGCAGCGAGCCGCCGCGCGCCAACACTTCTGCGGCCAAGTTCTGCTCGGCCCCCACGCGCCGCGGCAGGATGCTGCGCGGAAAATCCGCACTGTCAAACTCGATCAAATCGGCCGGCGCATAGCCTATTTCGGTGACGTTGGGATCGAGAAAGGAGCGGTGCTCGGGCCGGATCGTCGCGATGCCCTCAGCCCCTTCGGCCCGCCCGGTCCACGAGATGTGCCCGTCCTGCCCGATGAGCAGGACTTGGCGGGCCGCTAGCGGTTGCGCCCAGAATGCGATTAAGACTCCAATTAGCAACGCCGCTTTCATGGCATTGGCCCCGACAATTGTTTCAACAAGACGTCCCTCTCAGTTTGGACGCGCACGGCGACTTTGGTGCGCTGCTCTTGCTGCTGGTACTGGGCAAACGCTTCCCGCGCAGCTCGTTCGTCGCCCAGCAGCCCGTGGAGCTTGCTCAGAAAGAAGTGTACCCGGTAGTCCTGCGGGGTTTTCTCAGCCAGCCCAGCGACACAAGTGAGGGCCTCGCGGTAACGCCCTTGCCAAAACAGCAGCTTGCCCAGCCCCCACAAGTCGGCGACAGCGTCGGGGTTTTCCGCGAGCACGTCTTCGGCCTTTTGCATGGCTTCCGCCCCCACCAGCCCGTGCGCCCGCCACCAACCCGCCACCCGGGCGCGGCCCAATGCGCCGCTGCGGCGATCTAGTTCAATGAGCAGATCGGCCAACCCCAAGGCCGCTTGCCGCGCATAAGGCTTTTGCCCTAGCAACTCAACGTAGGCCGCAATCGCCGGTTCGGCCCGGCCTTCGGCCGCATACAGGCGCGCTAGCTGATACCGGACTCGGCTGCTGTCGGGACGCAGTTTTAGCAAGTCGCCGTAAGACTGGGCTGCCCGCTGCAAGTCGCCGCTCAGGCGTTGTGCGTCGCCTAGGCGACCCAACAGCGCGGGCGGGTCGCCCCCTTCCCCTTGGTCCAGCAGGGTCTGATAGAGACCAACGGCGGCGGCCGGTTGCCCGGCCGCTACATAGCAGGCCGCTAGCAGCTCCTGTGCGCGGCGTTGTTCGGGCCAGCGCGCCAACAGCTCGCGGTACGCGGCAAGGGCCTTGCCGTGTTGGTCCTTTTCGCCATAGAGTGCGCCGAGCGCGTAATAAGCGGCGGGGAAATTGACCCCGGCCGCGACCGCACTCCGGTACTCGCGCAGGGCGTTAGCCGGCATCCCCTGCTCTTGGTAGGCGTGGCCCGCCCAGTAGTGCTGCTCCCCCTTTGATCGCCGGTCGCACCCAGCGAGACCGAGGCTGAGCGCGATTGGAGCCAATAGGACCAGCCAGCGCATCTAATTCAGCCCCGCGTAAATCGTCACAAAAGATTCGTTGGTCGTCCGCGCCTTCTGCCCGGTAAACTGCTTGCGCTCTACCTTCATGCCGGTCAGGGCGCGGAGCTTGTAGCCGAGGTAGTTGGACTCATTGCTGAACTGGACAGCTACGGTAATCGCGGCGAAATCGTTGGCGTCGGCGTCAAAGTCGTTGAAGATGGCGTATTCCACGCCCGCTTGGAACTTAGTAACCTGCAACAGATGCGTCTCTACCAAACCCGAAAACAGCTCCATCAGACTGGTGTGACTGTTGAGCGCCAGCAGGCTGCGGCTCTGCTGGCGGAACTCGCTTTTCCAGCGCGGCTCCAGCGACCACGCCCCGAGCTGGAAACGGTAGCTCGCTTTGTTGATCAGGCCGAAGAAGAAATCAGACGGAGCCAAACCGTACTTTTCCCGCTGGGCCTTTTCCATCTGCTGGTGGAAGTGGAGCCAGTGCATCTTGGTGGTCAAAAAGAGCGCCGCCACCTGTAGATTGTGACCGACAAAAAGCTGGTTGACCCAAGTGTCGCGCGCCAACAGCGGGTCCTCAACCTTGGTCAGCTCACCGCCGCGCAGCGTGTTGTCCGGTGCCCACTGCAACAACGGGTTGGGAATGTCGTCTTGGACTAACTTGCTCATCTCGAATACCCGCAAGCGGCCCAGCCGCGGCGCATCGCGCTCGTAGGTGAACATCAAGTAGTTGCTCTCGTTTTTGCGCGCCGAGGAAATTAGCCCCTCGCGCAGGGCACCCAACACCAAGCGCGCTCGCGGCGTGATGTCGGCTCCGAGATGGATGTTGAATCCCCGGTGATCGCGGCGATACGGATAATCCGGCTCCTCGTCGTTTTCGTATTGATCGACCCAAAAGTTATTGTTCATATCGACGCCAAAGAGGAACTCGGGCCGGTCGACGTAAAACCGCAGAAAAGCCTCCTCGTAGTCCGGCTCGGTGTTCGAGCGCACGAACGTGTCGTTTTGGTTGAAATCGGGCACGAAGTCGTTGTTTTGATCCCAGCCCGGAAAGACCTGCTGATCGCCGCTGAGAAAGTCGAAGCGCACGTTGTCCGGGAATTTGTCCTGATCGTCGTTGTCGTCGACCAAATCGACCCAGCCGCGCTCGTTGTCGTAGTCAAAGTCCCCAGTGCCCGAGGTGATAAAGGTCTGGGTGTTGTAGCGCGGGTTCATGCTGTAAAACTCGCCGAAGGCAAAGTAGGGCGCGGCCTTCTTGGACACGTTGACCATCCAAGCGGGGGCCGAGCGGCGGCCGCCGATCCCAGAAAATGCCTCGTGGGTCTCCTCGAGCACGTTGGGGTACTTGCGATAGCTCCAACTCAGGTCGTACTCGCCGTACAAGTCGAAGCCCCGCAGGTTTTGCAACTCGACGCTGCCGCCAAAAATATGCGTCGCCGTGGGCAGGCCATATTCAAAGCGGATGGTCTGCAAATTGGTGATGTCTTGGACATTGCCTTCGGCCTGAGCGACCAGCAGCAAGACTTCTTGGCCGTCGAGGTTGAGCTGGCGGTCCGAGGTCATCCAAACCTGATAGTCGTTGCCCAGCGTCAGCAGGAATTCGACCTTGGCGACTTCGTCTTTGGCCAAACGGGCCCGATCGACAAAGTCCGGGCTGTCGAAGTCGTACACTAATCGCATCTCCTCCGGCCCATTGGCGGCGACAAAGCCCTGCTGCAAGAAGCCGCCTTCGATGATCGGCTCAAAGCCAATGGCCTTGCCCGATTCCACCGAGCCATCGCGATAGGTGATATGCACGTCCGACGCATCGGGGAAAAACGCCGCGCCGCCCACGCCATCTTCGGGCGAGTCGTCGCGCAGCACGAGCTTGATGAGCGAGATGGTTTTGTTTTGCCCGATGGTCAGCGAGCCAGCGAAGGGGTTGCCAGCCTGCTTGTCGAGCAAGGTGTGCGACTGGTGGGCATTGGCCGTGTGCAGCGCGACTTCGGCAAAGTCGCCGAGTTGGGCTCCCAATCGCCCGCCCGCCAAGATGGTGTTGTTGGTCCGCAGCACCTCGCGGTCTCCGGTTGAGCCGCCGCCGGGGTTGCTCAGCCGCGAAAACAAAAAGGTGGCTTCGTAGCGGTCGGTAGCCAGATCGAACTGCACGCCGTCCATGCGCGCTTTGGCAAATACCATTGGCGACAGCACCGAGCGCAGGCGGGTATTCCCACTGCCGCCATTGGTACTCGCTGTACAGCTCCTGCGGCACGTACCAGCGGCGCACGGCCGGGTCGAGCGCGTTCAGGGCCACCCCTGGGCCTTGCGGCGCGAGGCTAGTCTGGTCGCCGAGTTGCAAGCCCAAGCGCGTCCCGTACTGGCCCTGCGCGACGGCCGGCGCACCGGCTGCGCTCCACAACAGTAGGAGACCGCAATACAGTCCGGTCTTTAGTCTCACGACAACCTCCAAATGCAATTAGGAGTTAAGAATTAAGAATTGAGATTACAAATTCCTAATTCTTAACTGATGGTACGCAGTCGCTGGTTATCGTCGGCTCCTTGCTGACCCCCAGCGTCCTTCCCGCGTAAGCGGGCATCCAGCTTTTACTACCCAGCACCCAATCTCGTCGGGCTCGTTCTTCCCGCGCAAGAACGTCACCCCGTGCCCCGATCCGGGGCGGGCATCCAGCCTAACCGCACGGGCTGCCAACCGGCGGCTCTGCCGGCCTGCTTACGCAGGTCGCAGAGGATCAGAGTGGTTCCCACCCTACACCAACCACGCTGCAGACCAAAAGTGTAACATCCGTTACTGACGTTACGCAGGGTCGCTCAGAAGCGGTTTTAACATTCCGCTTGGCGTTGTTGCGCCCGGCCGCCCCCGGTGGATTGTATGTTGCTTTTGCCTTCCGGGTTGGCCCGCTTGGCAGGCCGGGAGGCAGGGCGCATCGTCCGTCATTAGGTGGGTCGGTAGCCACGCTATCGACGGCACCGTGCGGGAGTAGGACACCCGCCCTTAGGTAGTCGCTCCGAACCGATACCAGGGCACCAAGCCCGTATCACAAGGGGGAGGACGCCCCAATGATACTCAATCCCAACGAGGAGGCAACCATGAACATCGTGGCCGGTATAGACGTAAGCAAAGCGCATGTGGACGTGTGGGTGTCGGCTGAACAGGGGCGGCGGTTTGCCAATACCCCAGTGGGTCGTACGGCCTTGGCGGCTTGGTTTGCACACCATCGGGGTGACCGACGTGGTGTGTTGCGCCCACCGGCGGTTATGAGTGCGCCTTGGTGCGGCAGGTGCGTAACACGGCGATGGCGGAGCATGGGGTGCATCCGACCCGGGTGCGTAACTTCGCCCGGGCGGCCGGCTGTCCAGCCAAGACTGATGCGTTGGACGCGCAGATGCTGGTGCGCTATGGCACGGTCTTTACCATAGACCGCCCGGTAGTGCCCCCGGTGGAAAAACAGGCCGATCGGGAGACGTTTGCGTCGGCGCAAGCCGTTAGTGGATCAGCGCGTGCAAGAGCACCATCGGCTGGATAAAGGCCAGACCGCTGGGGTGCGCCACTCCACCCAACGGCACATTGCGTGGCTGGATAAAGAAATCAAGCGGTTGGACCAAGCCTATCAGCAGGCGTTGGCACAAAGCCCGCGGTTGGCCGCCCAAGCAGCGTTGTATCAGACCTACCCGGCGTTGGCGCGTGGACCGCCGCGACGCTGGTGGGGTATCGGCCGGAATTAGGCCACGGCCCCAGTCCGGGGTGGACCGCGCTGGTCGGCTTGGCCCCGTGGGCGCACGACAGCGGACGTAAGCAAGGCTATCGCGCTCTCCGCGGCGGTCGGGGCCCGGTGCGGCGGGGTTATATTTGGCCGCCTTGTCGGCGATCCGCTACAACCCCCTTTACGCCGGTTTTATCAGGGTTTGCGCCCGCGTGGCAAGCCGGGTAAGGTCGCGTTGGTGGCGGTGATGCGTAAGCTGCTGTTGATGTTCCATGCCCTCGCCCGGCGCGGCACCCCGTGGGTCGCCCAACAGGCCCTAGCTGCCTAAAAAGAGCTTGACCCACAACACAGATACTCTCGTGAAAGAACGTCCCCCCGTGCCCCGACACGGGGCGGGAATCCAGTTGGACGCGGGCAAGGGTAAGTGCTTCGGTAGTGTCTTTCCCGCGCACACGGGAATCCTTGCGGGCCAGAGGCCCGCGCACCCAGAGAGGGTGGGTCCTTCCCTCGTACGCGACATCCAGTCCAGAGAGCCGACCGGTTGTCTGGGCATCGAATGCGGACTTTCCGGCCCTACCTAACCCCGCCCCGAGGCGGGGAGCCTTCGGTTCGCCTTCCTCTTAGGAAAGAGGCCAAGGGGAGAACCTAAACCCTACTGCGGAACGTCAGTTGTACCATAAACCCAACGTGTCCTTGAGCGGGGCGAGCCTGTGGCTGTTCGGGGACTTAACTCGCCGCTGCCGTCAGCAGCATCTGCCCAACCTCGTCCACGCGCACTTGGTACTGAGGATGGACGACGGTGGTTGAATCGATCTCCTCGACGATAGCCGGCCCTGGCACCACCGCACCAGCCCCCAACGCATAGCGGTCGTACACCGGGCAATCGACGTATCCCTCGCTTTCGGCGAAATACACCGGGCGATGCCCTTTGGCCGTCGCCTCTTCAGTTGCCGTTGCCAGTGGTGCCAAGGCGGGTTTGGCGATCTGGCCGATGGCTGAAAGACGCACACTGACCAACTCGATGTCCTCGCCCGTTGCGCTAAAGCCATAAGCCCGATCGTGGGTTTGGTGGAACTGCTCGAGCAGCCGGTCTAACTGCGCCGGGCCTAGCGCACCGGCCGCCAACGGCAGCGTCAGCTCGTGGCTTTGCCCAACGTAGCGCAAGTCTACTTGACGCCTGAAGTCCATCGCCGCTGCTGCCATCCCCTCGCGCCCAAGCGTTTCTCGCCCCTGCGCCTCTAACGCGAGGAAGGTCTGCTCCAAGACTTGGGGATTTACTTGGTCCAGCCGCTCGATGCGGGTGGTCGCGTAATCGTGTTTTAAGTCCGTTACCAATAGGCCCAAGGCGGAAGCTGTCCCCGGACTTTGGGGAATGATCGCCACGGGAATCTCAGTCAGGGCGGCGAGGCGGTTGGCGTGGGCTGGCCCGGCGCCGCCAAAGGCCACTAGCGCGAAGTCGCGCGGGTCGTAGCCGCGCTGCACCGATACCAAGCGCAGGGCGTTGACCATCGCGGTATTGGCGATCTCGACGATGCCGTAGGCCGCCTCGACCAAGCCCATGCCCAGCGGCTGGGCGCACTGCTGTTCGACGGCGCGTTGAGCGGCTACCGGGTCGAGAGCCATTTCGCCGCCGAGAAAATAGCGCGGGTTGAGCCGACCCAGGACGAGGTTGGCGTCGGTGACCGTCGGTTGCGTCCCGTCTTGACCGTAGCAGGCCGGCCCGGGCTCGGCTCCAGCACTTTGCGGGCCGACCCGCAGGATGCCGCCGGGATCCACCCAAGCGATGGACCCGCCACCCGCGCCGATTTCCACGAGGTCGATTACCGGGGTGCGGATTGGATAGCCAGCCCCGCGCGTCGCCCCGATGCCCGACTGCGCGGTCGTCCCGACCTCGTAGTCCTTGGTCAGGCTGGGCACACCGCCTTGGATCAGCCCGGCTTTGGCGGTCGTCCCACCCATATCGAAGGAAATCACCTGCTCGTAGCCCCGCGCCTGCCCCAAATGCGCGGCTGCGATCACCCCGGCGGCCGGCCCGGACTCGACCATGTACACCGGCTTTTGCCGCGCCGCCGCAAAGGTGTACACGCCGCCGCTGCTCTGCATTACGAGCAACTCAGCGGCGATACCGGCCTGTGCCAATCGCTCTTCGATTCGCTGCAAGTAGCGGGCAATCACCGGGCGGATGCAGCTATTGATTACAGTCGTGCTGGCCCGCAGGTATTCGCGGAACTCAGGCGCGACCTCTGCCGACAGCGAGACGACGGCTTCGGGAAAAACTTCGGCGAGAATCTCTCCGGCCCGTCGCTCGTGGGCCGGATTGGCGTAGGCGTGCAAAAAGCAGACGGCGATGGACTCGACGCCTTCCGCACGCAGTTGGTCGGCTACTTGGCGCAGAGCATCTTCGTCGAGCGGGGTCAGTACGGCCCCGCTGGCAGCGAGGCGTTCGGGTACGCCCAAGCAGCGGTGGCGCGGCACGAGCGGGCGCGGCTTTGCAAACTGCAAGTCGTAGAGGGTTGGGCGAATTTGGCGGGCGATTTCCAGCATGTCGCGGAAGCCCTCGGTGGTAATAAAGCCGGTCGGCGCGACCTTGCCTTCGATGATGGCGTTGGTGGCGACGGTGGTGCCGTGGACGATATAGGTCACGTCTTGGGCGGCGACTTGCTGCAGTAGCCGCTGCACGGCCTCCATAAACCCGCCGGATGGGTCTTGGGGAGTCGAAGCGACCTTGCCGGTATAGGTTTGCCCGGTCGCTTCGTCAATGAGCGCAATGTCGGTAAAGGTGCCGCCGATATCGACGCCGAGTCTATAGGTCATCGCCTGCCATCTCCTGCCGCCGTGCGGCGGTCGCGGCCAGGTCGACTTGCCCGGTGGCGTTGTCGATGACCACGCCATATGCGCTCTGTGCCCGCTCGGTGCTCACCTTGCCCTCGCGCACATCCTCGGCCACTGCTCGGGGATCGCGCTGCTGGGGTGGGCCGTAGCCGCCGCCGCCGCACGTGCGATAGCTGAAGACCGTATCGGCCGCGAGCGCAATCGTCGTCTTGGACCCTAGTTCGACGTGCTGCCCGGCGGGATCGAGGATATACCGCGCCTTGCCTCCGGCTTGGCCCCCGGCCAGCCCTTCCGGCCCCCAGCGGTCGCGGTCCGACAAAACGGTAAAGGATACTTCGTGATCGATAAATCGGTAGTCGCGCCGCAGCCCTAAGCCGCCGCGATACTGCCCGGCGCCCTCTGAATCCTCTATCAGCTCATAGCGGTCAATCCGCAGCGGGTAGTTGATTTCGATTTCCTCAATCGGCGCGTTCTCGGTGTTTTGACCGTGGCACTGCACGGCGTCTGGCCCGTCTTTGGTGCTGCGTCCCCCATAGCCGCCGGCCATGGTCTCGTAGTAAGAATAAAGCTGCCCGGTGCGCGGGTCGGTGCCGCCGAAACCCACTTGGCACATCGTCCCCTTGGTCGCGGCCGGAATTGTAGCGGGCAGGGCCGGATGCAGGGCTTTGAAAATGACATCCGTGAGCCGCACTTGGGTCTCCCAGCCGCCGACCACCGGCGAGGGGGCCGTGCAATGGACGACCGTCCCTTCGGGCGCTACCAGCCGCACCTGCTCGTAGAATCCGGCGTTGACCGGCACGTCTTGGTTGATTAGGCACTTGAGTACGTAGGCGCAAGCCGCAAAAGTCTGGGAGTACGTGGAATTGACCGGGGCCCGGCGCTGCGGATCGCATCCCGTCAGGTCGAAGAGCACCCCCTCGCTGTCTATGACGACGCGAACTTGGAGCCGCACCGGCTCATCGGTAAAGCCATCGTTATCGACGACGCCAGTGGCCGCAAACTCCCCCTTGGGCAACTTGGCTAGCTCGGCTAGCGTCCGCTCTCTGGTATAGTCAATGAGCCGGTCCATGTAGAAAGACGCCGGCGCCATTCCTACCTGCCCAACGAGGGCGTTGAGTCGACGAATCCCCGAATTGTTAGCCGCTATTTGGGCGCGAAAATCGCCGCGCGTCTCCCGCTTGGAGCGGATTTGGGCGATGACCAGTTCAAAAATATCGGTCGCCAGCTCCCCGCCGCGCACCAGCTTTACCGGCGGAATGATGATGCCCTCCTGATACACCTGCTGAAAGGCGCCAATGCTGGCCGGCGCCCCGCCGCCGACATCGACGTGATGCGCGAGGTTGGCTACGTAGCCGAAGAGTTCCGCGCCGCAATAGACGGGCGAAATCAGCGTGATGTCGTTGAGGTGAACGCCGCCGCGATAGGGGTCGTTGACGAGGATCGCGTCGCCGGCCTGTACGTTTTCGGGGCCGTATTCGGCGACTGCCCGGGGCGTGAGAATCGTCAGCGAGCCGAGGTGTACTGGCTGGGTAAAGGCCTGGGCAATAGGCCGCAACTGGCGGTCGAAAAAGGCACAGGAGAAATCGGCGCGGGTTTTGATGTTGGTCGAATACGCACTGCGCCGCAGGGCAATGGCCATCTCCTCGGTGGCTTCGAGCAGGGCGTTGCGAATGACCTCGAATTGGATGGGGTCGAACGGGTCGGGCATGGCTTCTCGTGGTTAAGTGGTTAATAGGTTAGGTACTGGTATGATAGTGGTTGGGCGGCCTATACTGCGATGTGCGCCAGATAAATGCTGGTTTTTCCTTCGTGCGACGAGTAGTAGCTCATCCACAGCAGGCCCTCGTGTTCGACCATGCCGGGGTAGCTACAGTCGCCGCCGCTGGGCAGCCACAACACCGGCTCGTAACGGGTCGGCGTCATCCGCGCTAGGACCGTGGCAGCGCCGCCATCGGGATGGCGCCCGCGGGCACTGGCCCACAGCGCGCCACCGGACCAGCGGATGAAATTAGGCCCGCCCAGCCGCTCGCCGATTTGGCTCCACTGCCAGGCCGTGTACGGAGGTTGGCTAGTCCCGATCCAGTCGGGCCGCACCAGGGCGATCATGGTCCCGTCGGGCATAAAGCGCAGGGTGGTCTCGCTGGCCGTCCACGTGTCGTTGGGCAAGAAAAACTCGGTGATCCACTGCCAGTCGAGGCCGTCGGTGCTGGAGTAGAGGAAACCCCGGCGCGGATGGGAGCCTTCGCCCAGCTTTGATACGCTATAGGCGATCCCCTCGTGCCATGTGACGCGCCACAGCCAGTGGTCTTCTGCCAGCACTTTCTGCGGCGTAGTCCAGGTATAGCCGTCGTCTGAAAAGGCAATGCGCGGTGCGCGGGTGCCGTACTCGGTGCCCGCGTATAGGCTGCCGACGGCGACTAGCATCAAGCGTCCGTCGCTGGCGACCGACAGCTTGGGATCGCGCAGGTCAACCTCCTGTTCCGCCAGCACGGCTGCCGATTCCCAAGATTGGCCATCGTCTGAGCAGATGACGCGCACGGTGCCGATGCTCGGCCCGTGATCTTGGGCCTCGCGGAAGGTACACCACCACCGACCGGCAAAGCGCATCAGATCGGTAAAGGCGTTGTGGGGGCCGCGGTCCCAGATCTTTTCGACCGAGAGGATTTGCGGGGTTGTAGGGTGCATATCCATCGTTTGTCTCCTCGTTAGACTGGTCGCGAAAGCTGTTTCACGTCCCATTTTACGTCAAGTGTTGCATGTGGTAATTCGTTGACATATCGGGTATGCAAGTTTGATTATGGGGCGACTGGCTGCAAACGAAAATAGAGATCATGCACAAGCAATCCACATCTTTCGCCGACTCTGGCCTTCCGCCGGCTCTGGGCGACAACTTGCGGCGCTTCAATCCGTGGTGGGAAGGCGAAGCAATGCCCGTGCAGCCGACGACGCGCCGGCACTTGGTGGCGCAGATGCGTCGGCGTTTGGATGCCCATCTTGCGCCGATTGTCGCCGTGCGCGGACCGCGCCAAATCGGCAAGACCACGGCGCAGTTCCAAATCATTCAAGACCTGCTCGACGAAGGCGTGGAGCCGCAGCGGATTCTTCGCGTTCAGTTCGACGATCTTGCGACCTTGACCCAATTGCCCGAACCCATCTTGCGCATTGCCGATTGGTTTGAACGGCGCATTACCCCAAAGCGGTTCAATGCGTTAGCTCAAGACGGCGCAACGGCCTACTTGTTTTTTGACGAGATTCAAAACCTCGATGGTTGGGATGTGCAGCTCAAGTCGTTGGTCGACAATGCTTCCGTCAAAGTGGTCGTCACCGGCAGTTCGGCCCTACGCATCGAATTGGGACGCGACAGTCTCGCCGGCCGGATCAATACGATCGAAGCTGGCGTCCTGTCGCTCACTGAGATCGGTGCGTTGCGTGGCTTGGTACCGCCGGCACCCTTTCTCGGAGATAATGGTCTGGCGAATCTACTGGACAAGGAGTTTTGGCGTGGCTTGCGCGAGTATGGGATCGAACATGGAGCATTTCGCGCCGAGGCCTTCATTCATTTTTCAGAGCGCGGCGGCTACCCCATCGTCCATCGCGAAAAAGAGGCCGAATTTTCTCAACTAGCCGACCATCTCAACGAGACGGTCATCAAACGGGTCATTCAACACGACTTGAGAATCGGCGAACGGGGGCGCAAGCGCGATGAAAATCTGTTGGAAGAATTGTTCCGGCTGGTTTGCCGCTATGCTGGTCAGACGCCGCGGATAGCCACCTTGGCGGAAGAAGCGCGATTTTCGCTGGGGGCGAACGTTGGCTCCCAGCGCGTTAATTCCTATCTGAAGTTCCTGGGCGATACGCTCTTGTTGCGCCTCATTCCGCCGCTGGAAATTCGCCTCAAGCGCCGGCGCGGCAGTGCGAAACTTTGCCTAGTGGACCACGGACTCAGGGCCAGTTGGCTGCAAGAGCACATTCCCCTGGTACCGGATGAACTAGCGCAGCACCCTGAACTGACGACGTTGGCTGGCCATTTGGCGGAGAGTATTTTTGGCTCGGTTGCGTCGACGATTCACGGCTTGGACATGGCTCATTTCCCCGAAAGGGGCACGGAGCAGGAAGTTGACTTTGTGTTGACGGTCGGCAGCGTGCGTATCCCGGTAGAGATCAAATACCAGCGACGCATAGATCCATTCCGCGATACGTTGGGTTTGCGCTCGTTTTTGGAAAAATCCGTAAATAATGCGCCGTTTGGCGTTCTCGTGACGCAAGATAATTCCGGCGCGGTAGAAGATCCGCGCATCGTCAGTTTGCCGTTATCGACGTTTATGATGATTCGCTGAGGACCAAACTATGACCCCAACTGACGCCGTTCCCATTCTCATCGGCGAGTAGTGGATAACGCCGGAAGTTGAGGCCCCATTAGACTTGGCGCACCTACGTCAAGTTTGATCCTCTCTCTACGGGTCATTATGCTTCTTAAACATTATGTTTGAGAAGCATAATAAAGAAGCTATGCCATGCGCCTCGAGTTTTTGGATAGAACGCGAGAAGTTGATCGACTGACCAAGGCTCTCGCGGCCCAAGAGCCCGGTTTTATCGTGGTCTTTGGTCGGCGTCGATGCGGCAAGTCAACCCTTTTGCAGCAGGTGATTCGCCCGGGCGATATCTACTACGCGGCTGACCAGCGCGAAGCCCCGCTGCAACGCCGCACACTAGCCGGGGAAGTGGCCCGCCGCATTCGCGGCTTTGACGAGGTCGAATACCCGTCTTGGCTGGTCCTGCTCCAGACTTTGGACGCCCGCGCCGAGCGAGGCACTTGCTTGGTCCTAGACGAGTTTCCCTATCTAGTGCAGATCTCCCCCGAATTACCCAGCTTAGTGCAAAAATTCCTCGACAGCCCCGCCCGCCGCATCCACTTGGCCATCTGCGGTTCGTCCCAGGGGATGATGCAGGGCCTAATCCTCAACGCTGCTGCGCCGTTGTATGGACGGGCGAGTCAAGTGCTGGCGATCCGTCCGCTAGCCCCCTTTTGGATACAGCAAGCCCTTGAGGTCCACGGGACTGAAGCCATTGAACAGTATGCGGTTTGGGGCGGCGTACCGCGCTATTGGGAACTGGTTCGGGATTGCACCGGCCTACAAACTGCCATTGAGGAGCTGGTGCTCGACAAATACGGCGTCCTTCACAGCGAACCCGAACGCTTGTTGCTCGACGATATGCGCAGTACCGTGCAGGCTAATTCCCTGCTGTCGCTTATCGCCAATGGCTGTCATCGACTCACCGAAATCGGTGCGCGGTTGGGCAAACCCGCAGGTCATTTGACCCGCCCCCTCGCCCAGTTGATCGAACTAGGCTATATCCGGCGAGAAGTGCCCTTTGGCGAGACCACCAAATCGACTAGGCGCTCTCTATACAAGCTAAACGACCCGTTTCTGATCTTCTGGTATCGCTATGTCCAGCCCAACCGGTCGCTGTTGGAGCGCGATTTAATCGATGATGTCGCCCGCACGATTAGGACCACTTTTGCACAGCATGTCGCCGATATATGGGAGGATATAGCCCGCCTCTCCGCGGCGGCCCTGCCCGTTGGCAACATCCGGTGGAAACCAGCCCAGCGGTGGTGGGGGCGCGGCTTGGACGGGCAACCAATGGAGATCGCCTTGATTGCTGAGTCCCTCGATGGCAAGGCCCTGTTGTTAGCCGAGGTCAAATGGCGAGAGCGACCGAATCAGGGTGCTATTTTCGACCGTTTGCGTTACTGCGCGGCAAACTTTCCTCAAGCCCGAGGAAGGGCGACGATCCTAGGGGCTTGGCTCAAGCAGGGAATCGCTAAAACCCAACCGCGAGAATTCGTCGTCCATCCAGCAGGAACGCTGGCGGTTCTGCGCTGATCCAGCAGGCGACCACCTATCTTTTGAGCAGCGGCATTTTCGCCGGAAGGCCACATTCCGACAAAGAAGGACCAAACTATGACCCCAACAGACGCCGTTCCCATTCTCATCGGCGAGCAGTGGATAACGCCGGAAGTCGAGGCCCACACGCCGGTGTATCGCCCCGCCACTGGAGAGGAAATCGGACGCACACCACAGTGCGACCACGTCGAAGTCGATCTAGCGGTGGAGGCCGCGAGCCGGGCTTTTGCGGGTTGGTCGGCGACTCCAGCACCGGAACGGGCGCGGGTTTTGTTCCGCTACCGCGAGTTGCTAGAGGAGCAGTTTGAGCATCTGGCCGAGACGATCTGCCGCGAGAACGGCAAGACCCGCGAGGAAGCGCGGGGCGATGTGCGCCGCGGCATTGAGGTCGTCGAGCTAGCCTGCGGCATCGGTCAGATGGCCAAGGGCGAGGTGCTGCCGGAGCTAGCCGCCGGCATTGACGGTGCAGCCACACGCGAGCCTGTGGGGATATGCGCCGGTATCACGCCGTTCAACTTCCCGGCCATGGTGCCCATGTGGATGTACCCGCTGGCCATCGCCTGCGGCAATTGCTTCGTGCTGAAGCCGAGCGAGAAGGTGCCGTTTACGGCCAACCACCTCGCCGAACTGTTTCTCAAAGCGGGGCTCCCGCCGGGGGTGCTGAATGTCGTGCATGGCGGCCGGGATGTGGTCGAAGTGCTCTGTCGGCACCCCGGCGTCGCGGCGATTTCCTTCGTTGGTTCGTCGCCCGTGGCGCGCCGGGTGTACGAGCTGAGCGGGCAGACCGGAAAGCGCTGTCAGGCGGCCGGCGGAGCCAAAAACGTGCTCCTCGTCATGCCCGACGCCATCGAGTCCGGTCTGTTCGGTGCGGCGGCCGCCGCCGACCCGACGCTGAACGCGGTTATGCACTCGGCCTTTGGCTGTGCTGGCCAGCGCTGCATGGCCGGCTCTTTGCTGATGGGCATCGGCGACGCCAGCGATGGCCTGCGCGACCAACTGGCTTCTGCCATGGACGCGATGACGGTGGGAGACACCCTGCGCGACGATGTGGATATGGGGCCGGTCATCGACGCGGCCGCCCGGCAGCGCCTCGTCGGCCGCATTGCCAGCGCGGCCGCGGCGGACCTGACCGTGGTGCGCGACGGGCGCCATGGCGTACCGGACACTGGCTTCTACGTCGGGCCGACGCTGCTCGACGGCGTGACCCCCGGCCATGGCCTGTTCGCCGAGGAGTTGTTTGGCCCGGTCTTGGGGTTGCTGCGGCCCGAGACGCTGGATCAGGCGATCGACTGGATCAACCGCATCCCGTACGGCAACGCGGCGACTATTTTTACCCACGACGGCGGTGCCGCTCGCACCTTTACGCGCCGAGTGCAGTGCGGCATGATCGGCGTGAATGTGGGCGTACCGGCCCCTATGGCCCTGTTTTCGTTTTCCGGCTGGGACCAGTCGTTTTTCGGCGACCTGCACGTACAGGGGACTGAGGGAATTTTGTTCTATACGCGGCAAAAGACGGTGTTGTCGCGGTGGCTCTGATTCAGCCCAAGTCCAGCTTGAAATCCGCCGGGTCGAGACCACTGTCTTCGGCCAGGCCCCGCAGGCTAATCAAGACATCCTCGGGCATGACAAGGCCCTCGGCTAGGGCTTGCTCCCGCTTGTTCCACTCGATCTCGCCCGGCAGGAAAATGGTCCCGCCTTGGGCCGGAGAAGCGCTCTTGATCTCTTGGCATAAGGTGTCCATGCGGGCGTGGAATTCCTCCAGCGGCATCATCGCGCCGACGTCGATGGCGATAAAGGCGTGACCTTGGTTTGAAGGCGCGTCCGTGTCGGCCACCCAGCTCTGGACGCCGCTCATCATCGCCGCGCCGCTAAGGGTGGCCGTCAGCAGTTCCACTAGCACGGCCAACCCGTAGCCTTTGTGCCCGGCCATGGGCAACTGCGCCCCTTTTTCCGGGAACTCGGTGGGATCGGTCGTTGGAATGCCGTCTTCATCTACCAGCCAGGTGTCGGGAATGCTGCGTCCTTCGTTTTTGGCCGCGAATATTTTGGTGGCCGCAACTGCGCTGGTGGCAATGTCGAGCATGACGGTGTGGTCGGTGCCGGTGGGTGCGGCGTAGGCGATCGGGTTGGTCCCCAGCACCCTACTCTTGCCGCCGGGCACGGTCATGCAGGGTTCCACATTGCACATGGAAAGGCCGATCATGTGGTTTTCGGCGATCATGTTGGCGTAAAATCCGGCCGCACCGTAGTGGCTGCTGCCGCGGATGCCGATGTAGCACATACCGCTTTGACGAGCTTTGGCAACGGCTAGTTCAACGGCGCGGCAGGAGATGGCGGGTGGCATGCCGTCGCAGGCGTCGATGATGGCCCAAGACGGCCCTTCGGCGACGATTTGCTCTTTGGCGGTCGCAACCAGACGGCCGCGCCGCGCATTCTGCATCAAGCCGCGGATCTGCCGGGTGCCGTGCGTAAAAGTGCCCCAAGTGTCGGTGGTGACGAAGACGTGGGCACTGAGTTCGGCGTCTTCTTGGCTGAGGCCGGCTTGGACCATGGCGGCGGTGCAAAAGGCCTTCAGATCGTCCGGTTGGATGCTTTGGCGAGTGGATTCAGTCAAGGGATTGGCTCCTTTTGGGTGGGTGCGTGGTGGGTGCTTATGGATAAAGAGATTTTTCGCGGCCTAGTCAAGGAAGGGGGCCGTCTATGGGGGCTGACTTACCTTGACTAGCGTTGTAAAGGGCCTTTTAATGCCTGTGATTTGGCGTCGCAGTCAGATCGCCGGTCGGGCCGTTGTTGCTTTTGGACTAGAACGTCGATTCACTTACAGCAGATAAACGCTAGGAGACATAGCTTATGAACAGTATAGGACTTGAGCAGTACGTGACGATGGAAGAATACCTCAAGGGTCGGCGCTGCATTATCACCGGCTCTAGCGGGACGATTGGCAAAATTTTGGCGACCTTTATCGCCTCGCGCGGCGGAATCCCCATTTTGGTAGATGTTGTGCCGCAAGACGCCACGGTAGAAGCCGTCGCGTCCTACGGCGGCGAATACAGCGCCCATCGCGTGGATCTCAGCGATGTCGCCCAGATCAAATCCTTCTACGCTGCAATAGCTGAACAGCACGACGGCCTCGACATACTCATCAACAACGCCGGGCTGCTCAGCGAGGTAAAGTTGCTCGACATGACCGAGGACAACTGGGACCGCGTCCTCAGTGTAAATGCAAAAGGCGCGGCCTTTATGAGCCAGGGCGCGGTCGGCCTGATGCAGCATGGCAGCGGCGATCGGCAAATCATCAACATTGTGTCGCTGGCCGCCTTGGTGGGAGGGCTGTACGTGGGGGCTCCCTATGTTTGCAGCAAGGCGGCCCTGCTCGGTCTCAGCCGCAATTATGCGGTGCAGGCCGGCAAAGAATTTGGCATCCGCGTCAATTCCATCAGCCCGGTCATTGTCAGCGGCCAGATGATTTCCGACACGCCGCGCCAAGCCATTGACGGGGTCAAAAACCTGATGAAGGTGTGGAAGCAGGAAGTCCCCCCGGTGCATCTACTCTACGTTTTTGAAATGCTGTGCCGAACGCCGTCGATGACGGGCAAAAACATCGTCCTCGACGGCGGCATTCTGCTGGAGTAAGAGACGGTGCTGGTTAAAAGCGGCCTTTATCAAAATCCGATATAAACGGGAATTGACATTTCTCTACATTGTCCAGTACTTTCGCTACAACCAAAGGAGAACACAACAGCTATGACTAACATACCCCTGACTCCCGAAGAGCGGCTGTCGCGGCTCGAAGGCGTCTATGATCATCTTGCCACGAAAGCCGATATCGCCCACCTCGAAGGCCAGAACGCCCGGCTGGAAGGCGAAATTAAGGCTGAAAGCACCCGGCTGGAAGGCGAAATTAAGGCCGAAAGCACCCGGCTGGAAGGTAAAATTGAGGCTGAAAGCACCCGGCTGGAAGGCGAAATTAAGGCTGCGATAGCCGAACTCAAAACCGAATTGCACAAGGGATTGAACCGCAACCTATACATCACCATCGGTGCCGTTGTGGCCGTGGCGACGCTTATGAAATACCTGCCGTGAAGGGTTCCCATGCACAGTTCAAAGCTCGGCGACAGCGACTTTGAGATAATCGCCCGCGGCCGCCCGGTCGCGCTGGCCGAATACTTTGGCGGCTTTACCAATACCAAAAGGCTGGGGCTGCTAGCGCCCAATCGCCTCGAGGGCATCGGGGCCGTCAGTTTGATCCTAGCCCACGTGACCGCCTTTTACAATACCTACCGCGCCACTGGCGAAGATTTCTTCGCGTACCCCGATTACTTCACCTTTCAATCGCGTGCGCCCAAGGCAGCCTACGGGATGTTCGACATCTGGCCGCAGCACAAGGATGTGTTGGTCGGCGTTGATGCGGCTGAACGGCTCAATGCGATTACCGACCGCGCCGTCAACATCCTACTCGTGCCCGACGGCCCGACGGTCCCGTGCGAGTACCAGCGGCAACAGCTAGCCGCGGCCGCGCGGCTCATCGAAACCTGCTATGCGTATTCGGCCACCGGCGCGGTCGCCGACCCCGACTTGGTCATCCGCTGCCCGGCCGACCCACTCGCCGCTTGGTGCCAAAGCGTCTGCGACTCTGTGCCCGCTGGCGGCCGCGCGGCGGGCTGGCCGGGCCAAGGTCCCGTCATAGAACAATCCTTCCGCCGCATCAGTCGACGAGACGCGCTTGCTCGCCTCGCTTAAGCACCAAAGGAGTTTGCCATGACCGTTCTCCACGCCCCCGCGCTCAGTGCCGCCGAACTCAACCAGTTCCACCAGCAGGGCTACGTGCGCCTCGGCCACGTCGCTCCTCGCGAGGAGATCGACGGCCTCTGCCAGCGCATCGACCAGATCATGCTCGGCCAAGTGCGCTACGACAACATGCTCATGCAGCTATGTCCTTCGGCCGGCAATCCCGCACTTTCGCGGCAGACCAAGGAGTTTAAGGGATCTTCGCTCAAGTACCGCAAAATTCAGGACTTGGAGCAGGATCCGCTGTTCTTGGACTACATGCAAAAGCCGCTCTTCCGCGACTTAACTGCCAAAATCGTCGGCGCGGAGGTCGCGATCTTTCGCGCCATGTTTTTCAACAAGCCGGCCGAGCAGGGCGTTATGATCAACTGGCACCAAGACGGCGTTGGCGGCTGGCACCTGAGCATTCCCCCCAAAGTCACGGTGTGGACCGCTTTAGACGACACGTGCGTTGCCAACGGCTGCCTGCAAATCATCCCCAGCTCACACCACAGCATGATTCCCGCAACCGGCGACCAGCTTTCGGCGGACGAGCGTGCGCTACACGCTTCGGATGAGAAGCGGCTCTATTTGGAAATGGAAAAAGGCGAGGTGGTGCTTTTGCACAACTGGACCTTGCACCGCTCGGAGACGAATGGCACCAATCGCCCGCGCCGTGCGTTCAGCGTCTGCTACATCGACGCGGCTACCCGCCAAAAGACCACGGGCTGCGCCTTTCCCCGCGTCTTCCCGACCTATCAGCCTATCACAGATAATTGATAAAGGCGACCTTGTGTTCGGTGAAAAACTCAATCCCGGTGTCGCCTGATTCCGGGATTCCGTGCCCGGAAGCCTTCACCCCGCCGAATGAAAGTTGGGGCTCGCGGTAGGCCGTCATCATATTCACGTGCGTCAGCCCCACGTCGGTCTCTGCCAAAAACTGGAAAGCCCGCCCAATGTCCCGCGTGAAAATGGACGACGCCAGCCCAAACTCCACGCCATTGGCGATTTCTAAGGCTGCGGAGAAGTCTTCTGCTATCATCAAGCACAACACCGGGCCGAAGATCTCCTCTTGGGCAATGCGCATCTGCGGCTGGACCTGGGTAAAAACCGTCGGCGCAATAAAACACCCTTTGTCGAGGCCGTTGTCGGTCAGGCGTACGCCGCCGTGGGCGATGTGAGCACCTTCCGCTTTGCCGATCTCGATGTAGCCCTCAATGGTTGCGAGCTGGTCCGTGCCGCACACCGGCCCCATATCCACCTCATCCACGCCATTCCCCACGCGAATTTGCTGGACGCGCTCTAGTACTTTGTCGGTGAAGGCCGCGGCGACCTCGCGCACGACAATGGCCCGGCTCGTCGAAGTACACCACTGCCCGGCACAGGCGTAAGCCGCCTTGACGACGGCCTCGGCCGCCAAGTCGAGGTCGGCGTCGGCCAAGATAACTGCGGGGTTTTTGCCGCCCATTTCCAATTGTGTGCGGATTAGCCCTTGGGCGGCGCACTGCTGAATGCCCCGGCCCACTTGAGTCGATCCGGTAAAGGAAATCGACTGCACCAATGGATGCGTGATCATGGTTTCCCCGACCGTACTGCCCCGGCCGCAGACGAAGTTCAGCACACCTGCAGGCAGCCCGGCCTCGGCAAAAATATCGACGAAAGCTCGCCCGGCCCCGGGCGTCAGGCTCGCCGGCTTGAAGACGATGGTGTTGCCGCTGATCAGCGCTGGCGTACACTTGCGCCCCGGCACATTGAACGGAAAGTTCCACGGGCTGATGATCGACGCCACGCCGAGGGGCCGCCGCACGCTGTAGGCAAACACCCCGGCTTGCGCCGAGGGCGCGGTCTGGCCGCACGTGGAGATCCCTTGGGCGATCTGGAACTCCATCTCGCGTACCGCCGACCCCACCTCGGTGCGCGCTTCGTCGAGCGTCTTGCCGTTTTCTGCGGTGAGGATGGCGGCGATTTCTTCGGCCCGCTCCTTGAGCACGGCGACCGCCCGCGACAAGTACTCTGCCCGCTGGTACACGCCCATGTCGGCCCACGCTGGAAACGCCGCGTGCGCCGCTTCAATGGCCTGCTCGGCGTCGGCAGAGGTGCCTTGGGGCCATTCCCCAGTTACGTGTTCTAGGTCGGCTGGATTGCGCTGGACAAAGGTCTTTCCGTCCGCGGAGCCGACCCACTGGCCGTCGATGTAGTTGTGAAATTTCATGATGGCTCCAGTTAAAAGTGATGCACGGATGCGCGGCGGCTCAGGACCACAACGGCACTCCGGCCGGTAGCGCGGCGGCGATGGCTTCTTCGTCTAGCTCGACGCCCAAGCCAGGGCCGTCGGGCACGGCGATGTAACCTTGCTGAATGGGGTTTTTGATGTCGAGCATGGTGCCCCACAGCGGGATGTTGCGCGAGTGGTGCTCCAAGGCGAGGAAATTGGGCAGGGTGGCGCAGATATGCACCGCGGCCATGCCCGTAATCGCGCTCCGCATGTAGTGGGGGGCGACCGACATGTGATACATCTCGGCCAGTTCGGCGATGCGGCGAATTTCAAGGGCGCCGCCGCTGTGGGGGATGTCCGGCTCCAGCAGGTCGCAGGCCTGTTGTTCCATTAGCTCGCGGAACATCTTGGCGCCGTAAAAAATCTCGCCGGTGCAGATCGGCGTTTCGGTCTGCTGGCAGATCTTGGCCAAGGCGGCGACATTGCCCCACTCCCAGCGAATGGGATCTTCCAGCCACAGCAGGTCGAGGTGCTCCACGTCTTTGCAGATGCGCAGGGCGTCGGCGAGGTTGAAGGAACCGTGCAAGTCGATGGATAAGTCGATGTACGGGCCAATGGCGTGGCGCAGGCTTTCGATGGTGGAGACGATGTGGTGGTGCTGCCGGCGGCTGATGGAGCGGTCGTACGCGTCGAGCTTCCAAGGGTTGGGCACATCGAGATCGAACTTGATTGCGGTGTATCCTTCGGCCACCACTTCTTGGGCCATGGACACGTAGGCGCTGGTTTCGTACACCGGATCTAGCTGCCCGCTGGCCCGCGTCTCCTGCCAGCGCCGCTCGTAGTCTGCCCGCGTCCAGTGCGCGCCCGAGTGGCAGTCGCAGTACACGCGGATGCGGTCGCGCAGTTTGCCGCCCAGCAGCGCGTACATGGGCGCGTTTAGCTGCTTGCCGCGGATGTCCCACAGGGCGATTTCCACTCCGGCGCCGCGGCCCTGCATCTGCCACAGGTGGTCGTAGTGCAGTTGATTGATGTTGGTCGGGTCGCGGCCAACGAGCATTTGCTTGAGCGGCTCAATGGGACTCCCAGCGGCCCACTCGCCGAGGCCGACAAGGCCTTCGTCGGTGAAAATTTTCAGCAAGGACCAGTGGCGATTTTCCGCGCCGAGGGAGGGCGTAACCTTAATGTCGGTGATCTTCATGTGCTCGCTTTCTCCGGCCAATATAGAAAGCGCGACTTCGGATGTGCAGAAGTCGCGCTCGATTTCCACATTGATCGAGATATAGTAGTTGTTGGCATTTGACGCCGATTACCGCCTTCTATCCCGCGGCCGCCGCCAAAAACTCCAATTCCACCATCCCTGCGGCGGGCCGGGCGGTGAGGATCAAATGCCGTCTATGAGCGGCTGCATCCCGCGTCGCTTGCAAAACCGTGCTCACGCCGCTGATCAGCAGAGCCGCAAAGGCGATCCAAGTCAGGTAACTCTCCGGCTGATTGGCTGCCCGGCCAATAATGACCGCGCTGAGCCCGACCGGCGCGGCCTGAAAGCCGGCTCCAACGGCGACCGAGTGGAGGGCTGCTCGTCCGGCTCGTAGCGGATGTTTTCATTTGCTTGCGCCATTGCCAAATGCACTCTTTCAATCAGGTTGCACGTCTATATCATTGCCCGGAGAAATATGCAACGATTGTGCAACTCGCGCCAAAAATTTCTGGCATCTTCAAAGACGCCATACCACCAACTGGCCGTACTCTCGTCCTCGCCAGTACTGGTACTCAACGCCAACCATGAGCTGCTTGGGTGCTCCGAGCACTTTCCCTAAGTCTCAAGTAAACTGCGGCTGAGCGAGCATGGAACTTTATTGGTGCGACCGCCCAAGTACTCGGCATGGCCGACCATCGCCAAGGACAGATTGCCAATATGGAAGGGCAAGGCCCAATTGACGTCGCGGATGAAGCTGTTGTCCTCTCTACTGAGAATCTGCCAGTCGGGCCAGTGCCTCTTGGGCAGATTGGCTTAGGCGCGCATCGCCGCGCCACTGCGCGAGGAAATGCTCGTAGGCGCGGATGGCTTGGCCGGGTTGCGCCGCCTCTTGGTAGAGAACGCCCAGTGCATAATGCGCTCTGGCGTAGGTAGAATCCACGCGCAGCGCGGCTTGGTACTGACGCTCGGCCTTGGTATGGGCCTGCTGTTGGGCGTAGAGGCGACCCAAGTTGTAGTGGGCCTCGGCAAAGTCGGGTGCTACTTCAAGGGCCTGTTGGTAGGCTTTTGTCGCCTGTTGGAGATCGTTCTTTTGTAGGTAGAGATTGCCCAGATTGTTATAGGCTTGGGCATGAGTAGGCTCTAGGGCCAACGTGCGCTTTAAGGCGGCTTCGGCCTCCTCGATACGGCCTTGTACGTGATAGAGATGGCCGAGGGTAAAGTAGATTTTATAAAGGGCCGAGTCCGGGGGGCTGTGCGCTAGCGCCGCTTGGCACACTCGCAGGGCGCTGGCGAATTGGCCGCGCTGGGCGTAGAGGCCGCTTAGCTGGAGGCGGGCCGCCAAATGGGTGGGCGCAACAGACAGCAGCAACCGGTACTGGGCTTCGGCCTTTTCCCATTGCTGGAGCGCGAGGTACGCCCGAGCCAAGCGCAAACGAACTGCGACATGGGCTGGAGTGACGTCGAGCGTCTGCTGTAGTTGGTCGATGTGGTTGTGGAGGCGTACGAGGCGTTCAAAGCGTTGTTGCAGGTGCTCGGCCTCGGTCGCTTGGCCGAGCGCGAGGAGGACATTGGCTAAATTGTAAAGAGCTTCCGGGTGCCAGGGATTGATTGCGAGAGCTTGGCGCAGCATCTTGGCCGCTTGCGCGGGGCGATTCAAGTCGCTGTAGAGCAGACCCAATTGACGCCAAGATTCGCCGTGCTGCGGGTCTATTGACACGGCTTCTTTTAGTATAGCTTCGGCCTTTTGGTACTGGGCTTGGCGGATGTAGAGGGCGCCTAGCTCGCTGCGGGCTTCCATTAAGTTGGGATCCGTTTCAATGGCTTGCAGCAGGGCTTTTTCGGCTTTGGCGTAAAAACCTTGGTTGGCGTATAACCGCGACAAAAGCTGGCGGGCCGCCGTCTGGGTCGAATCTAGCGCGACGGCTTTTTCGGCTAAGGCCACTGCTTCGGGGATGCGCTGCTGGCTGGCATAGATAGTCCCCAACTTGTAGCGAGCTTCTGCGTTGTCCCGGTCCAACTCTAAGGCCCTTTTGTATTCGCGCACCGCCTCGGCCCATTTTTCAACGCGCGTATAGACATCTCCCAAGCGGATGTGGAGGTCGGCACTGGGCGCAATGCGGAGCGCCTCGCCGTAGGCGGCTATGGCGGCTTCAACGCGCAAATTTTCGGCGTACAGGTGGCCCAAAGCCGCGTGGACTTGCCGGGAAAAAGGATCGCGGTCAACGGCCCGCAACAAGACGGCCACCGCTTGGTCGAATTCTCGCAGTGCGCGTAGCGCACGGGCGAGATTGATGTAGAACGCGATGTCCTCTGGGGCTTGGCGCACGGCCGCTTGATAGGCCGCGACCGCTTCTGCCAAAGCTCCTTGTTGGTAGTGGATGTTGCCCAGATTATTACTCGCCGCCGCCAAGGTGGAGTCGAGTTCAAGGGCTTTTTCAAAGTGGGCCGCGGCCTCGTCCAAGGCACCGCGCCGCTGAGCCAAAAGCCCCAAGCCATCGTGGGCGAGGGCGTAATTTGGATCGAGATCGAGAGCTTTGGCGTAGTTGTGCTGGGCTTGGTCGTAGCGGCCGGCTTGCGTATAGGCTACGGCCAAGTTGTAGTACGCAGGTGGTGCGGTGGGATTTTGGCGGGTGAGGCGGAGGTGCTTTGCTAAGGCGTCGTCATTGGGGTCTTGGGAGCAGGCTAGTAGGAGGGCGACGCAGAGGCCATAAAGCGGCCGTGGCACGGGGGAGTTGGTGTTCATCTGCAACTCCTTGGCATCAGGGTTTAGCTTGAATTACGCGTAGGATCTGGTTGGCCGCCACTGCTGCTATTTTTTGCACCGCACCGTCGGGCCAGCGGATTTCGACCGTCGCCCGAGTAGCCTCGCCTAGGCCAAAGTGGATGCGGGGGTCGCTGCTGGCAAGATAACTACCGCCCGACTGACGCTCCTTGACTTGGCGCTGCCCATTGGCCGTTACGGCGACGCGGGCGGGTAGCGCGGTACTCCCCAACTGAATCACCAGCCAGTGCTGCCGGTTGCCCCCGTCGTTGCGCAACAGGTTGGGGGCGGCCGCCACATTGGTCACGAGCAGGTCTAAGTCGCCATCGTTGTCGTAGTCGGCCGTGGCCGAAGCGCGGCTTACCGCCGCCACCGCGAGCGCCGAGCCGAGCCGAGCCGATACGTCGACAAAGCGAGTCCCCTGCTGGTTGCAGAGCACCTGATTGGGCTGCGGATAGGTATGGTCGGGGTGTACTTGGGTGATTTTATCCATGACGTGGCCATTGGCGACAAACAGGTCTAAGTCGCCATCGTTGTCGTAGTCGAAGAAATTGGTGCCAAAGCCCAGCGGTTTGTAACTGCACTCGGCTAGGCCGGCGCGTTGGGTAATGTCGTAGAATTGCCCTTGCCCGTCGTTGCCGTACAAGGTATTGGTCTCTTGGGCGAAGTTGGTCACAAAAATATCTTGGAATCCATCGTTGTCCCAATCCCCGAATTCCACCCCCATGCCGGCTTCGGCCAAGCCGTCCTCGTTGTAGCGTCCGCCGGCGTAGAGGCCGACCTCGGCAAAGCGATTCCCTTGGTTTTGGTAGAGGAAGTTCATCGTGCCGTCGTTGGCCACATATAGGTCAGTGTCGCCATCGAGATCGTAATCTGCGAAGGCCACGCCCAAGCCGCGGCCCTTGTGCGTGATTCCCACCGCCGCCGCCACGTCGCGGAATTGGCCGTCTTCGTTGCGGTAGAGCACGTCGCCTACCGGCTCGTAGAACTTAGGCTCGCAATAGGAGCGGATGCCGCCCTCGGCACAGACGATATTTTTCTCTGGGTCAAATTCCACGTAATTGGTCGCGTAGAGATCCAAATCGCCGTCGAGATCGTAGTCTAAAAAGCCGCAACTAGTGCCCCACCGAGCATCGCCCCCACCCACAGTTGCGGTCGCGTCGGCAAAGCGCCCGTCGCCCTCATTGTGTAACAAGACATTGGGGCCCACGTTGGTCACGTAGAGATCCACGTCCCCATCGGCATCGTAGTCCGCGGCGGCACAGCCCATGCCGTAGCCGGTGTGTCCGGCCTGCGAGGCAGCCGTCACATCGGTGAAGCGGCCAGCACCGGTGTTGCGGTACAGGCGATTGGTGGGCATTGGATCGGGGTGCTCGCCGCTTAGAGGTGCGCCGTTGACCAGATAGAGATCGAGCCAGCCATCGCCATCTATGTCGAGGAAGGCCGCCCCGGAGCCAAAGGTTTCGACGTAGTAGTATTCGCCCGAAAAGCCGTTGTAGTGCCCAAAATCGAGACCGGCCGCTTGGGTTATATCGACCCATTGAATGGGGTTGCAGCTAAGGTCGGTGGTGGCTGGCGGTAGGGTGGTCTTGGGTTTGGGAGCGGTCACATCGGCTAAGCCGGGCGGGAAAGGCTGGGCAAAAGTCGCGCCGGCAAAGGTGGTCTGCTGTTTGAAGCGGCTGTCGATAAAGACAGTCGAGGCGTGAAAGTGGGTGCCGCCAAAGTGCGCCGGACCGGCAAAGACGGCTCGGCGGAAGGAAGCCGTAGCGAAGAAGTTGGCGCGCTCGAAATGGGCTGCGTTGCCAAAGAAAGCCGCTGTGAACCGGGCGGTGCCGGCAAAGCGGCTTTGCGCGAACCGGGCGTCCGCGCCAAAGCGAACGCCGGCAAAGGAAACGGCCGCTTGCCACACGGCTTCTTTGAAAGAGGCCAAATCCGCAAAGGAAGCATCCTGAAAAGAGGCGGAGCGGGCGAACACCGTCTGGTCGAAATAGGTCGCGTCCTCAAATTGAGTGCGTTCAAAGGTGATTTCGCCGCCAAAGTTGGTCTGCTGAAAAAAGGCCGCGCCGAAAAACCGGGTGGCCGAAAAGTCTACTTGGTCGGCAAGCGAAGTCCGCTTGCAATTAACCGCGCCCACTACGCGGCCGTCGCGACAGGAAAATCCACCTTCAAAACGAGTTTCGAGTAGGGAAATACCTTGTTGGAAATGGGTGCGCACAAAGTGTAGTGGTTGGAGAAAAACAGCGCGTTCTAAGACTACGGGATTGGTAAAACGCACATCCTCAAAGGCGAGTGCTGTCCGCAGAGTGTCGCCGGTCAATTCAAGAGGCCCTTGCACCACAATGCGGTTGTATGCGAGGGCGGTGTCGGCCGTAGCCTGTTGGATTGCTGCGACGAGGTCGCGGGCGAGGATGAGCTGGTAGGCTTTGCCTTCTATGGTCACTTCGTATTGGGCGGACGCGGGCCGAGCAAGCAGCAGGAAGAGCAGGAAGAGCAATCTGTGACAGGGAAAAGGTATCATGGTTAGTGGTAGGATCACCCGTTGTCTAGATTGGTCCCTGATCGTTGTTCATTGGTCTAATCAGTTGCATATTCTTCGCAGAGCGCACTCGTCAATAGGGTCTCCGGTGTAGATGGATGCCTCGTGCCCACCGTAGGGACTAGGTATGGGCTGCCGCCCTCCCAGCCTCATAGGTCTCGTAGATGGATGCCTCGTGCCCACCGTAGGGACAGACCTATGTGTCTGTCCCCAAAAGGATCCGCCGATGAAGGTGTGCCCTGAGCGTGTCGAAGGGCACGATGAATGCGGGCGAGACGCCCGCGCACCCGGTGCCAGCCACGCACCGCGAGAATGCGTACCAGCAGTTATTAATTAAACGACATGAAAAAGTGTTTGACCATGCCGAACTATCAGATGGCTTTCCTTGCTGCGCTGTGTTTTCTTGCGTTCGCTCCCACAAAAATCGCCCTCGCTGAATCCGGCGATCCAAGGCCCCCCAAAATTTTCAAGCCTTTTCCCGAGCCGGCCGAGATCATCGAGCCGCCGTGGTTGGCGCGTCGCCAGCAAGCCCAATTGGAGACGGCCCAAGCCTACGAGGTCTTTTGCGACTTCTCCTTTACCGACCAACTCGCCGCCAGCGGCATTGCGTTTCGCAATAGGGTGGTGGCAGACTCAGGCAAGGACCACATCCCGGTTCACTACGATCATGGCAATGGGCTGGCCGTAGGGGACGTAGATGGCGACGGACGCTACGACCTCTACTTTACGACCCAAGTGGGCAGTAATCAGCTATGGCGCAATCTCGGCGGGGTGCGCTTTGAAAATCACACCACGCCGAGTCTGGAGTTGGCCGATAGGATCGGGGTGAGCGCGTCGTTTGGCGACATTGACAACGATGGCGATGTCGATTTGTACGCCACGGCCGTGCGGTTGGGCAACCGGCTTTTGGTCAACGACGGAGCTGGTCGCTTTGAGGATATGACCGAGCATTCGGGCACGGGTTGGCAGGCGCACTCGTCGTCCGGTGAGTTCTTCGACTACAATAACGATGGCTTGCTGGATCTGTTTGTGACCAATGTGGGAGTTTATACCAAAGACGAAAAGAGGACCGCAGCCGTCGATCCAACGCGACTGGAGCCGGGGCCGACCTATCAGTACTATCGAGGTTTCAAAGACGCTTTTTCCGGACATTTGAAGTCCGAGCGCGCCGAGCAGAGCGCGTTGTTCAAGAATCTGGGGCAGCGGGTTTTCGCCGATGTCTCTCGGGAAGTGGGGCTATTGGATTCGAGCTGGTCGGGCGACGCCAGTCCGGTGGATTTCAACGGAGATGGCTGGCAAGACCTCTACGTGCTCAATATGCAGGGGCACGACTCCTACTACGAGAATGTGGCCGGGCGGCGTTTTGTCAGAAAGAGCCGTGCGATGTTTCCCCAAACGCCGTGGGGATCTATGGGGATCAAGGCCCTCGACTACGACAACGATGGCCGGCTGGACCTCTTCGTCTCCGATATGCACTCCGATATGAGTCAGCCGGTAGGGCCTTGGGACGAAAAGCTCAAGGCGTACATGCAGTATCCAGAAGATTTTTTGCAGAGCGAGGGGTTGAGCATCTTCGGCAATGCCTTTTACCACCACCTAGATGGAGGGCAGTTTGAGGAAGTCTCCGACCTAATCGGCACTGAAAATTATTGGCCGTGGGGGTTGAGCAGCGGCGATCTCAACGCCGACGGCTGGCAGGATGTGTTCGTGGCTGCGAGCATGAATTATCCCTTTCGCTATGGGATCAACACCGTCTTGCTCAATGACCGCGGACGCGGCTTCCTCGACAGCGAGTTTGTGTTAGGCGTGGAGCCGCGCCGCGCCGGCCGCACCGCCCAGCCGTGGTTTGCCCTCGACTGCGGCGAGGTGGATAGGGAGCACAAAAGCTGCGAGGGCCAGGAAGGGGGCTTGCTGGTGTACGGGGCCTTGGGGACGCGCTCGTCGGCCCTGTTCGACGTGGAGGGCGATGGCGATCTCGATATTGTGACCAATGAGTTCAATGGGGTGCCGCAGGTCTTGCTCAGCGATCTGAGTCAGCGTTGGTCGGGGCTGAGCTATGTGGAAATAGCCTTGGTGGGGAACTCGTCGAATCGCGCTGGGTTGGGCGCGGTGGTCGCGGTGGCGGCCGGCGATCAGGTATATACCCAAGTGCAGGATGGGCAGTCGGGCTATCTGTCGCAGAGTGCTTATGGACTCTACTTTGGCTTGGGAGAAGCGGCGGTGATAGAGCGTCTAACCGTGCGCTGGCCCTCCGGGCAAGTACAGACCTTGGACGGCCCCATCCAGACCAACCAGCGACTCACCCTTAAAGAGGCCGACTAAGACTTGCCGGGGCGTCGTTCCCGCGCACGGTTACAGTCGCTAAAAAGAGCATTCAGTGTGGAAGAACGCGGCCAGGACTTGGAGCAGTCTGAACAAAAGGTGCTCTTGGTCCTGTTCTTTTTTTCGGGAGTCAGCAGCCTAGTCTATCAGGTCGTGTGGGCGCGGATGCTGACGGTGGTCTTTGGCACCACTCTGTTAGCTACTAGCACCGTGCTCAGTGCCTTCATGGCTGGCCTAGCCTTGGGTAGCTATGTTTTGGGGCGGCACAGCGACCGCTGCAAACATCCCCTGCGGATCTTTGCCGCGCTAGAAGCCGGCATTGGCCTTTTTGCCCTCCTCTTTCCCAGTATTAGTGCGAATTTGGGCAATGCCTACGGTGCTCTAGTGGGATTACAGGGGAACTTCTACCTCTTTTCCCTAGCCCGCTTCGGTCTTTGCTTTGCCTTGCTCCTGATCCCCGCGGTGCTGATGGGGGGCACCCTACCGGTCGTGGCTAAATTTGCGGTGCGGCGACTGGGTAGGTTGGGCGGTCGGGTCGGACAACTCTATGCGGTCAACACGCTGGGTGCGGTCGTCGGGGTGTTGGCGGCGACCTTCGGACTGATGGAAGGGCTGGGTTTACAGGGAACGACGCAAGCCATCGCTGTGGTGAATTTCACGGTGGCGGGCGCGGCGTGGCTGTGGGGGGGCCAACGAGCCGTTGGCGTCGGCGACGGGGCGAAAAAGACCGCGCACTCGGACCGCATCCTGTGGGGCGTGCTGGCTGGCTTTGCGATCTCCGGTTTTGCCGCCCTAGGCTACGAAGTGGCGTGGCTGCGGCTCTTGATGGTGAGTTTCTCCTTCAATTCACACTACGAGTTCAGCATTGTCTTGGTGGCCTTTTTGAGTGGACTGGCCTTGGGCGGCTGGCTGGGTAGCCGGCTACTCGTGCGACGGGCAGATTTGTTGTCGGTTTTTATTGGGGTCCAGTTTTTGATCGGTGCCTGCGGCGCCCTGTCCGTATTGGCCTTTGCCCATTTATCCGCTTTTGTGGAACCGATCCAGCGGGCGGACTCGTGGTGGGTGTCGAGGACCGGCGTGTTTTTTACGGCCGTCGCCATCATGTTGCTGCCGACCGTGGCGATGGGGGTTATTTTTCCGCTAGTCGGCCAAATCTACACGCGGCAACTGGCGCGTCTGGGCCGCGGCATAGGAGATATAGGTGCTGTCAACAGCTTGGGCGCCGTTGGGGGGGCCTTTGTGACGGGGTTTGTGCTGATCCCGCTGCTGGGGACCGAGTGGAGCGTCAAGGTGCTGGCGGCGTTGAATGGCTTGGTGGGCCTGACCATCGCCTCGATTAGTCAGCAACGCCAGTGGCCGGTCTGGAGCGGCGCGGCGGGTTTGGCCTTCCTGCTAGTCCTAGTACCCTCGGATGTGCTGCGGCGCATGGCCGAGCCAGAAGCCATCAATCGGGAACTGGTGTTTTACCAAGAGGGGGCCGAAGGCGTTATCACGGTCGAACAACAAACCGATGGTTTCCGCAAAATGGCACTCAATGGGGGCGGGCAAGTTCCCACGGACTATAGCTCGCTGCAAATTTTCCGCCTACTGGGCCATTTGCCCCTGCTTTTGCATCCCGACCCGCAGGAGGTGTTGGTCGTCTCCTTGGGCGGTGGGATTGCCTTGGGGGCTGCAGCCCAATACGAGCCGCGCCGCATCACTTGCGTCGAGTTGGTGCCGGAGGTAATTGACGCGGCCCGGGCGCACTTTGGCGAATTCAATCACCACGTACTTGAAAATCCGACTGCGTGGAATATCGAATTAGTTATCGACGACGGCCGCAATTTTCTCCTCGCCAGCCGCGACACCTACCAAATCATCACCGGAGACGCTACCCATCCGACCAGTGCCGATAGCTGGGTACTCTACACCAAGGAATTTTACGAGTTGTGCCGGGCCCACCTGAGTGCCGACGGGATCATGGCCCAGTGGCTGCCCTTTCACGGCCTGCCTCCAGACGACTACCAGACCATCGTGCGGACCTTTCAGCACGTCTTTCCCCACACTACCTTGTGGCGCTCCAACAACTACTCGATCATGGTGGGGACCATGCAGCCGCTGGCGATTGATTGGGAGCTAATTAACGAGAAAATGGCACCGCCGCGCGTACATCGCAGCTTGGCGAACATGGACATGGGGAACGCCTTTGCGCTCTTGAACAGCCTAGTGCTAGACGAGGCCGCCCTGCAACGCTATGTGGGGGAAGGCCCGCTCAACACCGACGATCAGCCCTATATCAGCTTTGTTAGTCCGCGGGGCTACAGCAGCGGCTCGTGGGAGGTGTTGGAGCATTTAGCACCACACCGCACCTCGGCTCTGTCGCTGCTTGTGGCACCCTCTGCTGCCGTGCAAAGAGAAATGGAGGTCTATTTCAGGGCCGGCGAGTACGCGCTAACGGGGGATGTCATGCGGTTGCAAAACCGCGATCGGGCCGCGGCCAGGGCTTACCAGCGTGCGCTCCGGGTGAATCCCGAGGACCGATCGTCGGCCTATTTCCTCGAACTGCTAGCCGAGCAACTCAGCCGACGACCGCCCCAAGACGAATAGGGTCTATGAGTCAGTTCGTCGCCAACAATAAAAGATGGGTGCCGTATCGGGCCTTGTTCGTCGGTGCTTTGATGGCCGGGGTGATCAACACGGTTTTTCCCTACGGCCTCTTGGTGATGGGGACCCTTGATTGGACCGGGGATTTTATCGCCCTGAGCGCGATTTTTCTCCTTTTCCTCCTGCTCTTGGTCAACATTCCGCTCAAATGGGTTGGGCGCAGATGGAGCTTATCGCCCCAAGAGCTAGTGGTGATCTACGCCATGATGACCGCGGCTTCGGCGATTCCCTCCACCGGGGTCACGGCGCAATTGGTCCCCTTTTTGGCCGGCGTCTATTACTACGCCACGCCTGAAAACAACTGGGCCGAACTCCTCCACCCCTATATCCAGCCGTGGCTGACACCGCAAGACCCAATGGCGGTCAAGTACTTCTACGAAGGATTGCCCCAAGAGATGGCCATTCCTTGGGGAACGTGGTTGGTGCCCCTGCTGGCGTGGGCTTCTTTTTTGGGTGCGCTCTATTTGATGATGATCGCCCTGTCGGCTCTGCTCCACGAACAATGGGCCCGCAATGAGCGCTTGATTTTCCCGCTGGTCCAGTTGCCCCTGTACATGATCCACGAGGACGACAGACCTTCGGCGGTCAATCCCTTTCTGAAGGAACCGCTGATGTGGTTGGGATTTGCCATTCCCTTCGTCCTCTTGGGGATCAATGCCCTGCACAAGTACTATCCTTTTATTTCCCCCGTTGAGTTGTCAACCCAATTGGCCGTCTTCCACGATATGCGCGGCGTCTTGTTCAACTTGTGGTTTATCGTCCTAGGCCTGACTTATTTCCTGAGCTTGGAGATCTCCTTTAGTCTATGGTTTTTCTACTTGCTCAACTTCTTCCAGTTGGGCCTTTTCAACACCCTCGGCTTCAGCATTGCAGAAATTCGGCTGATGCACACCGAAGGGTCCATCGCCACTGCCCAGCAGGCTATGGGGGCGTTGGTTGCGCTAGTGGCGGCCAGCTTGTGGACCGCGCGTCGGCACCTCAAAGAAGTGGTCGTCGGAGCGTGGAAAAAGGAGGGACCGGGCGAGAGGACCGGGCAGATGCTCTCCTACCGCAAGGCGGTGTGGGTCCTGATTGGGGCCTTTCTCTACGCAGTTATATGGTTGAAAAGCGCGGGATTACCCGTGGGGGCGGCGTTGCTGTTGCTCGTTATCGCCTTTGTGGTATTCGTCGGTTTGACGCGGATCGTCGCCGAAGGGGGCATGGGGTATGGCCGGGCGCAGATGACGCCAGCGGCCTTTGCGATCAACGCGCTGGGCACGGCGCCCATTGGGCCGCAAGGCTTGATGGTGCTCGGGTTTGCCAACGGCTGGGCCGGAGATGTCCGCACGACCGTTATGGCCGCGGCTGCCAACAGCACCCGGCTGGCTGAGGTGGTCGGGACGCGGCGGCCGACGCTGTTTTGGGCTTTGCTCGTAGCGATCGCCGTGAGTTTGGTCGCCTCGGCTTGGACGGTACTTTCCATCGCCTATACCTACGGCGGAGTCAATTTACACTATTGGTTCTACAGCATTATGGGCCGCTGGACGTTCAACGACATAGCGGCCAATCAGCTCAATCCGGTAGCTAAATGGAACTTCTGGGGTCCGCGAGGCGCGTTCACCGGCTTGGGGGCCGGGCTGATGTTTCTATTGTTGTACCTGCGCCACCGCTTCTTGTGGTGGCCCATCCACCCGATCGGCCTGCCGGTGGGGGGGACCTATGTGATGTTTTTCGCTTGGTCGAGTATGGCACTGGGCTGGCTGGCGAAGTGGATCGTATTGAAGTACGGCGGAGTCAAACTCTTTCGCCGCCTGCGGCCCTTCTTTTTAGGCATGGTGTTGGGCCAAGTCAGCAGTGCGGGTTTGTGGATGGCAGTGGATCTGATTACAGGGTGGGATGCGGTGGTGACGCGCTGGTAGGCTTCTACGGCTCGTGTACGGTCAGCACCTGATTGGCCGCCACATCGCGCAGGGTCTGGACTGTGCCACTAGGCCAGTGGAGGACGACCCTTTCGACGATGGAGGCCGTGCCCAAGCCAAAGTGGACCTTGAGATCGCTGTGCGAGAGAAAGCTGGTGCCACTGCGCACCTCGGCGGTCTGGCGTTTACCTTGGGCGCTTATTTCGATCCGGGTGCCGATCCCGTCGCGGTTGCTGCGGGTGCCTACGGTGGCGATTTGCAAGTAGTTGCCCGCGTTGCCGCCCTCGTTGCGCAGGAGATTGGGCGTGCTGTTGAGGTTTAGGATGAAGAGGTCGATATCGCCGTCGCGGTCGTAGTCGGCAAAGCTAGCTCCGCGGCTCACCTCAACTAGGGCAAAGCCCGAGCCGGCGCGGTCAGATACTTCGGCAAAGGTGCCGTCGCCTAAGTTTTGATAGAGGAAGTTAGGCTCGGCGTACCTGCTATTGGTGTGGGGCAAGTCGGCTTGGGGGTAGGTGTGGCCGTTGGCCGCAAAGAGGTCTTGGTCGCCGTCGTTGTCAAAGTCGAAGAATCCTGCGCCCCATCCCACCTCGGGAATGCCCCGCGCCGCAACGCGGGATACGAAGGATACGTCGAGGAAAAATTCGCCGCGCTGATTTTTGTAGAGGGTATTGTACTCGCCTTCAAAGTTGGTGACAAAGATATCGAAGTAGCCGTCGTTGTCGTAATCACCGACCGCCGCGCCCATGCACCCCTGTTCGGTGCCGTCGCCGCTATAGGCCACGCCCGCGCTGAGAGCCTCATCTACAAAGGTGCCGTCGCCTTGGTTCTGGTACAGATTGTTAGGAGCCGAGTCGTTGGCGACAAAAATGTCGGGCCAGCCATCGCGGTCAAAATCGCCGAAGACGACTCCGTACCCATAGTACTTTGCGCCGGCGATGCCGGCTTCCTCGCTGCGGTCAGCCAAGGTGCCGTCGCCATTGTTGCGGTAGAATACATCGCCAGCCGGGAGCAAGCCGCGCGGGCCGCAAAAAATATCGACATTCTTCCATACGCAGGGGACCGTAGAAGTGTAGTTCCGCGAAAAGTCGATATAATTGGCCACGTATAGATCGACATCGCCGTCTAAGTCCGCATCGCCGAAAGCGCAGCCGACGCCCCATCTTTCGTCGCCGACCCCCGCCTTTTCAGTCATATCCACAAACGTGCCATCGCCCTGATTCTGGTAGAAGGTATTGCGGCCGAAGTTGGTCACATACAGGTCCAGATCGCCATCGTTGTCGTAGTCTGCGGCCGCACAACCCATGGACCAATTCGCGTCGCCCACCCCAGCGGCGGTAGTGACGTCGACAAAGCGATCACCGTGGTTGCGGTAGAGGTGATTGGTCGGCTCTTGGCCCGTTGGAAAGCCTTCAAAACGGGAACCATTGGCGACGTATAGATCGACGTCGCCATCGCCGTCATAGTCGAAAAAGGCCGTGCCACCCACAGCAGTTTCGACGATGTATTCTTGGGTGCTGCCCGAGACATTCCGCGCCGTGATGCCGAGTGCGGCGGCTTGGTCGGTGAACTGAGTAGGCAGGGGTTGGGCCGATAGGAGGGCCGTATACAGGAGGATAAAGCCCCCGCTTACCAGCGTGTGCATCGCTTTTGCTGCGAAACCAAAGACGAGGACAGGGCGAGCGTCATACTTTAGGGAGCGGGAATTTTTTGCGAAAAAAACTGGAGATCGAAATAGTTCAAGATCCCATCGTCTACTTCCACGGTGGGTTGTAGAGCACCACCTTGGTACTGGGTGAGAAAAATATAGGATTTGTACCCCCGCTCTGAAAGACGTTGCAGCAGGTGCTCGTAGTGTCTGGGGGTGGCGACGTAAAAGAAGGGCTTTTGGTAAAATTCGCGACAGAGGGCGTGGGGAACCCAGCGCTGGTTGGTGATGACGACCTCTTCGCTGCGCTGGCGCATCTCGCTATTGAGGCGATAGGAGAAGGCTTTTTTCTCCGCGAGAATCGCAATTCCATACACTTGTGCGGCAAAGCTAAACGCTAGCACAGCCCCCACAGCGAGGCCGCTGGTGCTGAAGTAGGGCCGCTGGCGTTCTAGCCAGTCAATCAAGTTTGCAGCCGCTAAAACCGCAAAGAGCGGATAGAGGAGGAGCAAGTAGCGGTTGCCCCAGTGGATACCCATGGAACCCACCTTGGGTGCCGCCACGGCGTAGAGTGCGGCAAAGCTCAAGGCGACCAGCCAAATCCAGTGTCTAAAAGCAGACGTTGCAGAATCAGCGCAACGCAAGAAGGCCAGGGCCACAAAGGGAGCCGAAGCAAACAGGGCGTTGGACGATTTGAGCATATAGTCAATGGGACTAGCAGAGAAGAAATAGCCCCCGAAGGATAAACCGGCACTTATCAGGGCCACAGCACTGTACGCCGGCACGGCCTGTGCTGCGGGCGCGAAGCGCGGGCTGAGTACAAAGGCGAGGACAAACGGAAAGGCGAGGACAAGGGATAGCAGCGGGATCGGGTTGGACGCGATGAAGAGGTTGTAAAACACCCGCGGCCGCGCCTCTAAATGGTGCATCCAATCGGCGGCCGTGGACAGGTGCGTACTCAGATGGTAACCGAAAGGATGACCGATGGCTAGCCATTGAAAGAGCCAGAGCGGCAGGAGGGACACCAAAAGGATCAGGGCTGACGAGACGAGGATTTTTAGTCTGCCTGTGCTGGCATAATAGGCGGTGCATAGTGCTAGCACCAAGCCAAGCAAATAGAACTCGTCTCTGAAATAGACCGATAATCCGGCCGCGGTCATGCCCAAGCATAGGTGCTTAGGAGCGGAGTCGGCGAGAAACTGCAACAGATAGCGCACACTCCAAACGCCGAGGCAAATCGCCGGGGTGTGTTCCCAGAAGACGAGGCTGTAGAAGAACACCGGCGTACAAAGCCCGGCCGTGAGGACGGCGACGTGAGCGACCGCAATTCGCGGCGAGACCAAGCGCGCTAGTTGGGCCAAGCCGGCCAGCATAGCCAGCGAGGACAGCGCCGGTAGCAGATAAAGGCCCCAATGGCCTATACAGGCGAAAAAAAGGGCGGAGATAAGGGCAAAGACCGGCGAGAAGACGGAATAGAGCTGGCCGGACTCGATGCGCGTGAAGTAGTAGGGCAGGGGATTGTAAACGAAATCTGGATCGACGATCTGCCCCGGCCAAGGGATGGAAAAGTCTGTGTAGCGGCTGTTGGCTAAGGCCTGAACTTGGAGGAATTTGTTGGCGTTATCGGTAATCCAAAAGCCGCGTTTTTCGAGGACGCAGAGGGCGGCAAAAAAGCAGGCTGCGATGGCGAGTAGAGAGCACAGGACCGATCGGCCGGGATGGAATCGGCGGCAGTAGACGACCATGTATGGAATGCAGCGGAATTTAGCGGTGCTTACGGCGCACTGGCCAACAAGTTGTCAAAAACGATGAACTGATGTTCGGCCAGTCCGAGCTGCTCGGCTAGTTCGTAACCAGTGCTCATGGGCAGCGAAGAGTTCAATTCCACAATCATCAAATCCCTCTCGCCGGTGCCGATCTGGCCCAACTTGGCCAGCCCGTCCAAGTTACTCAGGCGGGGATTGCCGCCAATATAGAGGCTTTTACCCACTTGTCTGAGATTGTCCAACCCATCCATATTTCGCAGGGCTTGGTTGCGGTTTATGCTCAAAGCGCCGCCGACCTCGGCCAGCGCGTTTAACCCTTCCAAACTCTTGAGGACGGGATGCCCATCAATAGCTAGCCCACCCTTAATAGTCGCAATCCCGTTCAAACCCCGCAGGTCTTGGAGTGCCCCATTGAGTATGAGCAGCAAGTCTCCCTTGATTACTGAGAGCCCGCCCAACCCCTTTAGGTCGCGCAGGGCCTTATTATCCCTGATCTTGATGCTGCTTCCCACGTGAGCCAGCCCGCTCAGACCATCTATGTTAATCAGCTCGGTCGTGGCATCGACAAAGAGATGGCCGCCGACGCGCCGGAGTGCTTTGAGCCCATCTAGATCCCGCAGCGAAAAATTGCAGCTAATCTCGAAATTCCCGCCCACGCGCTCCAGCCGTTCGAGCCCCTCTAGCACCATCAAGCCATTGGAGATGATATGGAAATTCCCCTCTACGTAGCCGAGATTGTGCAACCCCTTTAGGTCGATCAGTGCCCCATTGTTGCGAATTACTAAATCTCCCTCTACGCCGGCCAAGTTGCGCAGCGGCTCCATGCTACTCAAATACGCATCCTCTAATAAAAAATCGCCCTGCGCCACAAAGGCTCCCGGCTGCGCCGTCGCCCAAGCCTCTAACTCCTCCTGAGACCCAATCACTAGCGCCCCAGCCCCAGCTAGCGGC
>RKRN01000262.1 GCA_007571365.1 Candidatus Latescibacterota bacterium | reverse complement strand
ACCCCTGATAGTCGCTGATGGTCGTGCCGCCTTGGTCAATGGCGACGCGCAGCACCTTTTTGACCTCCTTAGCGAGCCGGGCCAAGTGCGGCGGCTCAATAGCCTCAGCCGGGGTCGCCGGATGGATACGCGCCCGGAAGAGGGCCTCGCTGGCGTAGATATTGCCCACGCCTACTACCGTGCGACTGTCCATAATCAGGTTCTTGATCGGGCTTTTGCGCCGCTGGCATTGGGCTTGTAGATAACGGGCGTTGAAGGCGCGGGAGAGCGGCTCGGGGCCGAGGTTTTGCAAGTACCGGCACGTGCGCTCCTCGCCCTCGTCGAGCACGAGCACTAGGCCAAAACGCCGCGGGTCGTTGAACGCCACCGCACCGCCGTCGGCAAACTCAAAGCCCACGTGGTCGTGCTTGGTGCCCCACGGCCGCAAGAGCAGGTTGCCGCTCATGCCGAGATGGACCAAGAGCGTCCGGCCCGCTTGCAGGTCGAGGAGGAGGAATTTGGCGCGCCGGCGCGCCGCCGCAAAGCAGTCGCCGACCAAGGAGCGCAGCGCGGCCCGCGGCAAAGGCTCGCGCAGGCGTTTTGTACTGACGCGGACGCGGGTAATTGGCCGGCCTAGCAGATGACGCTCCATCGCGCTGCGGACGGTTTCGACCTCGGGTAATTCGGGCATGGGCAGAGTATAGAAGCGGCCCGTAGCAGCGTCAAACATTGCCGCCCCTTCTACGGTTGGTATATTGAAAACCTCACCCCCAAACTCAGGAGCTGTTTCTCATGGATCTCACCCGACAACCACCTCGCCGCCCCTCCAACGACCGCGTCGCCGGCATCGTCGGGCTGGCGCGCATGATCGACAAGGCGCGCGGCCACAACGCCGAGACCATTGGCGCGTTCAAGTATGGCGACGACTCCGGCCTCGATGTCGAAGTGCTCGAATTTATCAATATGCAAGCCGCCGAGTTCGCCGCGGCCGTCGGCAAAATGGACGACGCGGCCTTGGGCGAATTGGCCTTGGAAAAAGCGCACAAAAGCGCAGAGGACATCAACGCCTTCAACGCCGAGCACCTCGCCCGCGAGCCGCAAGACGAGCTGCACGAGCGGCTGCTGGTCGAGCGGATCGCCCAGTACGCCCCGGAGCGCACGGACATCAAAACAGTCTTCGCCTCCATCGAACTGGACGACTGGGGCGCGTTCAGAGACCTAGACCTAACCGCCCAACCACCGCGTAGCCCCTACCTCCGCAGCGTCTTCGGCGTGGCCGGTGCCGCGCGCATGGCCGACAAGGCGCGGGCCGCTACCTGCGGCAAGTTAGGCGAGTACCGGTTTGGTGCCGACTCCAGCCAAGACGCGGCCATCTTGGAATTTTTGGGCCTTGCTGAGGACGCTTTTCGCCAAGCTGCGTACGAAAATCCCAACGACGACGAGCTGAGTGAGTGGATCGCCGAGCACTGCCAGAAGTCGGCGGCGGAAAAAAGCGTCTTCAGCGTCTGTCGCGCTAATGTCGGTCGCCACCCAGCCCACCCACTCCATCATTCCTATCACCCGGATATATTCGACGCCGCGCATGCCAGTACTGGTGCCTACGACCAGATGCGCGAACGGCTCGCTGTGCGCCGCGCCGAAATCGCGCCCGAGCGCGGAGATGTCCAGAGCTTCTTCGACCTGCAAGACCTCGACGACGAGTTGAGCTTTGGACTGACGGACTTGCGCCGACACCCGCCACGCAGCCCGTTTGACCTGAGCGTCGGCGGCCTCGCCTGCCTAGCGCGGATGATCGACAAATTCCGCGCCGCGCACTGCCATTGTCTGGGCGAGTACTGGTGCGGCGAGGATTCGGGTTTCGACCGCGCAGTCCTCGATTTTCTCGGCCTCAACCAAGAAGCCTTTGCCGAGGCGATTGCAGCCAACGAGACCGACGCGGCGTTAGCGGCGTGGCTAGGCGAGCGGCTCTCCGGCAAGAGCGAGGACGAGAAGGCAGAGTTTAACCAACGGCTCCTGACCGCTAGCCCGCGCAACGACCGGCAGCAGAGCTTTTTGCTCAAGGCCGTCGCCCAGCTCGACGCCTCGCGCACTGACCTCGAGAGCTTTGCGGCCCTGACCCTGCTCGACGACAAAGTATCCTTTGCAAGGCTCAAAGCCGGCGTCTGATGTCTCGCCCGCTCATCGGCATCACTAGCAGCCTAAACGCCGACGGCCATCAAGTCCTCGAGTACCAATACGTGGACGCGGTCGTGCAGGCGGGTGGTGCTCCGCTGGTGCTGCCGATGACCACCGAACGCGCTGCACTACAAGCGGTACTCGAGCGCATCGACGGTCTGTTGATCACCGGCGGCCCGGGCATTGAGCGCGGCCTTATTGGCACCCTGCCCGGCGATCTGCCGCCGGTGGCGGCCAAGCGCGACCAAGCCGACCACTGGAGCTTTGCGGCCGCGCAAGAGCGTCAGTTGCCGGTTTTGGGCATCTGCTATGGAATGCAGTTTATCAGTGCCGAGTTGGGCGGCACTATCTGGGCGGACGTGGAAGCCCAACTCGGCGTTGAGCCACATTCGCCGCAACGAGCCAAAGCCGAGCGCATCGAACACGATCTCCAAATAGAGCCGGACACGATGCTGGCCGCGCTAGGCCATGCCGGGCCTTCGCGAGTCAATTCCAATCACATGCAGGCCGTTGACCAGCCCGGCGCGGGCTTGAGTGTCAGCGGGCGCAGCAGCGATGGCGTCGTGGAGGCGGTTGAGAGCGCAGATGGCCGCCTGATCGGCGTCCAGTTTCACCCGGAGCGGATGTTCGGGACGATCTGGTTGAGGCTATTTGATCACTTGGTGCAGCGAGCGGCGGATTAGGGCGTTGACCCGATGAAACAGATTGTGCGACAACTGGACATCCTGCGGGAGTTACAGGCGCGGCGTTACGGGGTGAGCGTACGCGAACTAGCGACCGAGTACAACGTACATAAGCGCACCATACAACGCGATCTGGACGACCTGCGTGATGCCGGATTTATACTGAACGAAACACAGCGAGCCGATCAGCGCATCTACTACCAACTACAGAGGGACACCAAGCTACCGCAGAACTTTCCGATCATGGAGATCGCCGCGATGATCTTCGCCGAGAAGGGGGTATGGGGCTAGTGGGGACGCCGTTTGGCGAGCACCTGGGGTCGGCGGTCCGTCGGCTAAGCCAAGCCATGCCCTCTGAGATGCGGCAATTCCTAGCGTGTGCGGCTGAGGTGTACGTGCCGCTGACGCACGGGCACAAGCCGTACGAAGACGCCCGCGAAATACTCGAAAACCTGCACGACGCCATACTGGAGTGCCGCGTGTGCTGGGTGAGCTACCGCACACCCTGGGCGGAGGACGCCCGGCAGTACAACATAGAACCTTTACGTCTCCGGCCACACCGGGGAGGTCTTCACATAATCTCGCGGGTGTCCTACTACGACCAACTCATCACGCAGGCGGTGGACCGCTTTGAGTCGGTTAAAGTGACCAGCGAGGAGTTCGAGCCGCCGGAGCACCTGTCGGTTGACGAGCAAGTAAGCAATGCGTTCGGCGTCTCGCTTGAGGAGCCGATGGACGTGGTGGTTCGGTTCACCGCGGAGCAGGCACCCTACATACGGGAGCGGATCTGGCATCCGAGTCAAGAGCTGGAAGAGCTAGGGGATGGGCGGGTGGTGCTGCGGCTCCGGGCCGGAGGGTTTTACGAGATCAAGAGTTGGGTGTTGAGCTTTGGAGCGGCGGCTGAGGTGCTGGAGCCGGAGGCATTGCGGGCGGTGCTGGGGTTGGATGACGAGGGTGGGACGTGAGCTGTCGCAGAGCGTCGAGTACGCACAAACCGACCTACGGCTAGCAGCGGACAGATTACGTAGCGAAAGAGCCGATCTAGGCATCGCCGATCTCCTCTACTAGTGTTTCTCCCCATGTTGCGAGGGGAGTAGCGAGCGCATCAATGATACATGCTTCAAGTTCTCCTCGCTCCTCCAACTCGATCACGCTATCGCGATCCCATTTCCGAGTGACCGAGAACCCCGGGACGACATTGAGGCTCTTCCGCCCTGTATTTTTGAACTGGTCTTTGATTTCGTTCAAACCTCCCGCCGTGATAAGACCCTGGTGCTTCCATTGTTCAGCCAAGAGTAACAGTTCGCACTCGTCCATTTGCCCATACGACGACTCATCTGAGAAGCGATCCAAGTATTCACGAGTTTCCAAATCCGTTTTGGCCCAGATCAAGTGCTTGCTCACAAAGGAGAAATGGAGATTGGGTTTGACCTTCCACTCTTCTAAAGAGAGAAAGGCTTCCTTGTTGACAGAGTTGTAAAAACGGCGGGCTTGCGTGACGGTGTCTGCTGGATATAGCTCTACTTGGAGTTCCCAAGGCTCCGACTTGGAGATCGAAATAAAGACTCTTTCAGCAATCTTGCCCGGCCGGAATAAGTAGCCCCTATTCTCCAAGTCTGTCTTACTTGCTAGAGCAGTCAATAGAGAAGCCTTCCGCCTTTCTAGGGCTTCAGAGCTCTCACCGCAGAGTTTGAAGGTGCGGTAGGGGGTCAACTCAGGATGGACTTCCTCCACAAACGACAGGAAATCACGAGCGATCTCGCGGCTGCTGAAAGGCGCGATGTCGGCGGCGGCGTACTTGAGTACACCTTCCAGAACTTCTGACCACTCTAGGCATACCGCCGAATCATGTAGATCGACGTCATCAATGACATGCGAGAATGAAGCTTGGCTCGGAGACAACTGCTCTTTCCATACGTCACCATGATGGCGTTTGTTTTCGATGATCAAGGTCATACAGTCTGGATACTCAATCACGCCATCATATCTAGCATAACGATCTGACCATTGGACCCTTATTTTTTCCTGAATGGGCGCATCCGTAAGGAGCATGGAAACAAGGGGAATAGTGGACGCTTCAATCCGCTCGGTCTGCGTTGAGACATTCGCTAGCTCCCAATTATTGCCATGCTTCCGAAGCTCGGGAGGTAGCCGCGATTCCACCAGTTCACGCAGGAAGTTCTGCAGGTACGGATCGTACTTGAGAGCTACGAGAAATGCCCAAGTCAAGCGATCTTCATGCCTAGTAGATCTCGAATCAAAGGGATTAAACAGGTTTGAGCACTCCATTTATTCGTACCTTCTTTTTTAATGTCTTTGGTTCCACTGTGCAGACTACGGTATTGATAGTCCATTCCAGCGACGCGAGCTGTCGCACCTGTAGACATTTGCACATCAACCCGCGGCCATCTTCGTCCAAATGCTTTGGAGTGGCGAGTTCGCCTAAGATGCTGCTCTGAACGGATTAATCAAGCTCAGATTCTTCAGGTTCTAAGTGAACAGGGATTACGATTTGCCGTTCAAAGACAGGTTCCCCACTTGTTCGAGTTCATTCTCAAAATCCGTTAAGTCATGGGCGTCCCAAAAATGAGTAAGCTCTTGAATAGAATCGGTTTGTGGAATGTTAGGACGCTTCATGGGTTCCTCCTTTGTCTGTATCTTGTTTTTCCCTATCGGTCATTGCTCTCACTAAGACGATTGATCCTGCTGTAGGTGTGCCCATGCGGCATCCTCCTCTGGACGACTCCAACCTTCAGCTAATGCGGCTTCACTAAGCAGGGCGGTTTCAGCCATATCCGACGCCACAGAGAGAATCGTCACAAATGCGCGTTGCGGTTTGGGCAACTGGACCGGCTCCAACAAGCTCACATTGCCTTGCTCATCAATTATCGCTTCGACAGTTTTGATCACGGTCTATAACCTCGTAGAACTTTGGGTGGCAAACGAAAGTTTACCTGCTTAGATAACCCTAGTCAAGCAACGCCATAGCCTCGACGAACAAAGGGTTTCACGACCTTGGCGCAAGCGCGATTCGCCGGACGATTTTGACGAAAACTGATTTTTTATAAAAAAATTCTGCCTGCGACGCGATCTGTCGCACCTCCTCGGTAAGTTTCCTTTTACCACAACTAAAAGGAGGTGTACAATGCTTACTCGCTTTTCTTTTTTCGCAGCTACGTTGGCCTTCGGCCTTATCGCCTGCGAAGGACCGATGGGGCCAGAAGGGCCGCGTGGTGCAACAGGAGTTCGGGGAGAGCAAGGCCGAAGCGGAATCGCCGCGTTTACCTTGATAGAGGGAACCTTGGGTGATGATAAATGGAACGCGGAGTTCAACAGCTACTACCTGAATGACTCTCGGATACGACCCACAACCGTAGCTGAAGTGTATGTCAAACGTCGACGATCATCTCGACCTACTCGCACTGGATGCGTTTGAGGACGAGATCGGAGAGCTGAACAAGCACCGTAAAGAGACGATGTCTGTCCAGGAATGGCAGCGTCTGCGGGCGAGAAGCCCCCTGCAAATCAGGGACCGCCCAAGCGATTCGACCTCGCCCCGGTCGGCTTCGCGGACCGCATCGCAGAAAGCGGCGGCAAGCATTTTTCTTTTTGTCTGCAAGGGCCGCCCGGCACGGGCAAGAGCGCATTCGTCCGCTACCTAGCCGAACGCCTCGGCCTCCAAGTCACCCAAAAGCGGGCCTCCGACCTAATGTCGATGTGGGTCGGCGAAACCGAACAGCAGATCGCCGCGGCTTTTACCGAGGCACGCGCCGAAGGCTCCATCCTCGTTTTCGACGAGGCCGATTCCCTGCTCGCCGACCGCCGCGGAGCTGTACATTCTTGGGAGGTCAGTCAAGTCAACGAAATGCTGACGTGGATGGAGAGCCACCATCTGCCGTTTGCATGTACGACCAATTTCGGCGAAAACCTCGACCCGGCCACCTTGCGCCGCTTCACCTTCAAGATCGCGCTCGACTACCTCACTGCCGACCAGGCACAAGCAGCGTTCCGCACTTATTTCGCGCTCGAAGCTCCATCCCAAGTCGGCGATCTCACCACTCTAGCTCCAGGAGATTTCGCCGTAGTCTGCCGCAAAGCCGAGATCCTCGGCCACCTACAAGACCCCCAAGCCCTCGCCGAATTGCTGTGCGCCGAGTGTGAAGCCAAGCCGGATCGCTATGGCAAGTTGGGCTTTTGATCGCAGTGCTCACGCCTCTGCCCTCGCCTACGCGATCCGCACCGGGTGCGAATCGCAGGAGCTATACGAACGGATCAAGACGTGGGCCGAAAATATCCCAGCGGAACCGACGCTCATGTCAGCCATCAACGGCGCGGCCACAGCACCGCCCGCAGATTATATGCACCTGCAGGGCTGGGTTTTGACGGCGTTCCGCAACGCACTATGGCAACTGATCCATGCCGAGAATTTCGAGGAAGCTGTCGTAGATACCGTCCATAGGGGCGGTGACACCAACGCCGCTATCTGCGGCGCACTTCTGGGCGCAGTGCATGGACGAGAAGCCGTCCCAGAACGGTGGGTGGACCGGCTCTTGAACTGCCGGCTACAAGAAGGATCTCCCAATGTTCATCAACCTCGCCCAGAGTGCTACTGGCCGGTGGATGCACTAGAGCTTGCCGAGCGCTTGCTCTGCCACGACGCATCGTGCCGAGCGACTTCCTCCACCCCCGTGGTCAACTAAACCAAGCAAGCCATCAGCGATCCTCTAGCCGCGCCCGCAGCTATAATCCATTTGAGGAGAGCATGAGTCTTATGCCCACAGCAAGCGTCGCTGTAGCAATGTCTGCATGTCGCGCCGCCCATCGGCGAGCAAGAGCACATAGACCTTGTTTTCCAGCACCCGATAGACGATGCGGTAGGGCCGGAAGAAGAGCTCGCGGTATTCCCGAATCCCAATGTCTAGCAGTTCCGCCGGATAGTTCCCGCGCTCGGGATACTCGGAGAGGCTGCTGAAAGCCTCTTCAAGCTGCTCCAGCACGTAATCCGCCCGGCCCGGCTCATCGTGCCGATCTATGTAATCGCAGATTTCCTCCAAGTCGCCCGTCGCGTCAGCAGTCAACTGAACCAAGAAAGCCATTAGCGCTCCCGCCGCCGCTCCCGCAGCCGGGCGACGACATCGGCGGCGGGTTGCACCTGACCCGCTTCGATCTGACGGCTACCCAGCGCGAGAATCTTGAGCAACGCAACTGTTTCCTGCATTTGCTCGTAGCTGTCGATATCCTGCATGACCGCCTTAGCTTCACCATTTTGAGTGATAATCAAGGGTTCCGGTTGTTCTGCAAGTGTGCGGACGATCTCAGCGGCGTGGGCTTTGAGATAACTGATCGGTTTAATCTGGCTGGGCAACTTCATGGCGACCTCCTTTTCGGACCAAATATAGACCACAAACAGGTCAAGAGCAATGTTTGGCTCGCGCTCAAGTGTCGCACCGGTAGGCAAACATTTAAGAGACAGCAACAATATAGAATTCCTATCTTCGCTGTAAATTTGAATCACTACTTCAAATTATCATGTAAATTTGAATAGCTATTTCAAATTTACACACTAATTTTAAGTCCATGTACGAACGATCTTTGGACTTACCCGCGTCCGGCACCGAGACTTTTTTCCTCTGGGGGCCGCGACAGGCGGGCAAAAGCACCTTGCTAAAACACCAATACGCCGACGGCCTGTGGCTCGATCTCCTAAAGGCCGACGAGTTCAGGCGCTACGTCGCCCACCCGGAGTTTTTGCGTCAAGAAATCGAGGCCACCGGGTTCGATCCCAAGCGCCAGATCGTCATCGACGAAATTCAGAAGGTGCCCGCACTGCTCGACGAAGTGCATTGGCTAATCGAAAACCGAGGATTGAATTTCGCCCTTTGCGGCTCCAGTGCCCGCAAGGTGCGGCGCGGGGGGGCCAACCTGCTCGGCGGCCGGGCCGTGCGCTACCAACTACACGGGCTGACGGCGCGGGAACTCGGTGCCGACTTTGATCTCACCTGCCTCCTCAACCACGGCTACCTGCCCCGAATGTACACCAACGCCCGTCCTGTGCGGTTGCTCGACGCTTATGTTGCCGACTATCTCAAAGAGGAAGTCGCAGCCGAAGGGCTAGTCCGCAGCTTGCCGGCGTTTGCCGGATTCTTAGACGCAGCTGCACTGGGCGATACCGAAATGGTCAACTTCTCCAATATCGCCCGGGAGTGCGGCGTCACCAGTCACACGGCGCGGAGCTACTACGAGATTCTCGAAGACGCGCTGCTCGGGCGTTGGTTGCCCGCCTTCCGCCGGCGTCCCAAACGAAGAGTAGTTGCCGCGCCTAAGTTCTACTTTGCGGATGTTGGCGTAGTCAACCGGCTCGCCCGCCGGGGCCAACTGCTGCCAAGCTCGGAGCTATACGGCAAGGCATTTGAAAACTGGGTGTTCCACGAATTGACCGCGTTTACCGACTATCAAGCGGTTGATGGCGAGCTGACCTATTGGCGGCTAGCCGGCGGAACCGAGGTTGATTTTATTTTAGGCGACATGCAGCTAGCGGTTGAGGCCAAGGCGAGCAAGCACGTCGTCAGCCATCACTTAAAAGGGCTGCGTAGCCTAGTAGAGGATCATCCAAGCGTAGGTCGGCGCGTGGTCGCATGCCTTGAACCTCGCGCTCGACGCACGGACGACGGAATCGACATCTTGCCCGCCGCCACCTTCGTCCAAATGCTCTGGGGCGGCGAGCTCGCCTAAGCTGGCCGCTTCCACATATCTGCCTTTTGCTGGCTCGCCACTTGCACCAGCCGCGCTTCTTCGAGCACATACCCACTGAGCTGACCGCCATAGATGCAGCCCGAGTCGAGGCCGATAAGATAGGGGTGCCCAGCGCGCTTTTTGACCACCAAGCCGCCGGGCGCGTCGTGGCCAAAGACGAGCAGGGGGTATTCCGGCTCGTAGAAATCGTGCCAGCGCGGGCCGGCCAGATCGTCGGTGGGCGGCCAAGTGCGGATCTTGAGGAATTCTTTGCGGCGGGTGCCTTGTAAGCCCTTTTCCGGGTGGACGCCGGCGTGAACCAGAAGGAAGGCGTCTTCGGCCACGTAGAGCGGGCACCGTCGAAGCCAAGCGAGGATTGCGTCGTGGGCGGGCTGGAGTTGGGCGAGGGTGCGGTCTTGGTCGGGATACTGCACTGTGGGCTTGCGACCCTGCTTCAAGGCGGTTAGCTGCTGCAAGAGGCGGGCGTCGTGATTGCCCAAGACCATCTCGGCCTCGGTATCGCAAATCAACTGCCACACCGCCCGCGGATCGGGGCCCCGAGAAAAGGCATCGCCGGTCAGCCATAGGCGGTCCCGGTCGGAGTAGTCTGCTTCGGCGAGAAGGGCGGCAAACTCGGCGGCGCAGCCGTGGATGTCGCCGACGAAAATGGTGCGCATTGGATTTTCCTGTATTTGCATTGCGGCAGGGCAAACCCTATCATACTCACCACTTCAAGATAGGCCCTGATGGAAACTGCGACCATACCGCCCCCTGCTCCGGCGTCTTGCCACGTGATGGCCAAGCCCTCGGGCTCGGTCTGCAACATCGACTGCAAGTACTGCTTCTACCTCGAAAAGGAGAAGCTCTATCCAGACGTGCGCAAAAACTGGCGCATGTCCGACGAGACGCTCGAACTATACGTCAAGCAGTACATCGAAGCCCAAGATGTGCCGCAGGTTGACTTCGCTTGGCAGGGCGGCGAGCCGACCCTGATGGGCGTGGACTTCTTCCGCCGCGCAGTCGAGTTGCAGCAGCGATACGCCGACGGCAAGCTCGTCACCAACGCCTTCCAAACCAACGGTATCCTCCTCGACGACGAGTGGGGCGAGTTCCTCGCGGCAAACAAGTTCCTAATCGGGCTATCGATCGATGGGCCGTGCGAATACCACGACCACTACCGCGTTGACAAAGGCCAGAAGCCGACCTACGACCGGGTGTACGCCGGCCTGCAGATGCTCAAAAAGCACGGAGTGGAATTCAACACCCTGACCGTGTTGCAAAACCACAACGCCGATCATCCGCTCGAAATCTACCGCTTCCTGTGCGCAGAGGGCTCGGGGTTTATGCAGTTTATTCCCATCGTCGAACGCATCGCGC
>RKRN01000065.1 GCA_007571365.1 Candidatus Latescibacterota bacterium | reverse complement strand
CCAAGAGCACCACTTGCGGCGCGGCTAGCAAGCAAAGGGCCAGCAAAATCCCGACGCCTAAAAACGCCTTCCCATCGCTCTGCCGGTCAGCCCACAGCAGTGCCGCCAAGAGCAAGAGCACCAAAAACACCGCGAGGACCGGAGGCAGCAAGGAGCCGGTGAAATAGATGGCTGGCCCGTACAAGGCCGCGCAAAAAGCGGCGGTGAGTCCGGTCCCGGGACCCCAAACTGCCCGGCCGATTAGGGCCAATAGCGCGCAACTGGCCACGCCCAGCAGGGCTTGAACGTAGCGCGGAGCCAAGCCGATGGCGACGAAGCCGCGCAAAAAGAACGGGTACAAGGGGCTAGCAACCGCGGCCTTCCCTTCTCCTCTAGCAGCCTCGACGTAGGGCATGCTCGCCGCGGTTGGGACCGCCAGCTCAACCTCGTCCAGATAGGTCAGGCGCGGCCAAAGGGCCACCAACGCGATGCCGATGACGGCCACGCCGAAGTTGTCGTTGCGCCAAATCACGCGCTATTCCAATCCTGCGTAGATCGTTATAAAAGTCTGACTCGTGTACCGCGCTTCTCGCTCTTTGAAGCCTTGGCGCTCGATGCGCAGCCCGGCGAGAGCGTGGAGGCTGTACCCCAAATACTGCGACTGGTTGATAAACTGAAACGCGCCGGTAATGGAGTTGAAGTCGTTGGCATCGATGTCGAAATCGTTAAAAATCAGGTACTCGATACCCGCTTGAATCCGCGTGGCTCGCAGGACGCGGGTTTCGACCACGGCCGAAAAAAGCTCGTAGAGGCTGGTGGAATGCTCTAAAGCGAAGAGGCTGCGCGACTGCTTGCGAAACTCGCTCTTCCAGCGCGGCTCCAAACTGATCTGGCCCAAGGTATAGCGGTAGCTGGCCTTGTTGATTACGCCAAAGAAGAAGTCCTGTTCGTCTAGTTCTAGGGCCTGTCGGCGGGCGTCGTTCATTAGTTGGCGGAAGCGCACGTAGTTGAGTTTGGTCTGTAGGCGATAGGAGGCCGACTGCAAGTTGTGCCCCACAAAGAGCTGGTTGATCCAAGTGTCGCGGGCCAACAGGGGATCTTCGACCTTGGTCAACTCGCCGCCGCGCAACGTGTTGTCCGGTGCCCACTGCAAGAGCGGATTGGGGATGTCGTCCTCCACTAATTTGCTCATTTCAAAGAAGCGCAAGCGCCCCCAGCGCGGAGAGTCGTTGTCGTAGGTCACAAGGGCGTAGGTGCTTTTGTTTTGCTGGTTCGACGAGATGAGTTCCTCGCGCAGCGCACCGACCATCGCCTTGAGCCGCGGCGTTAGGTCGGCACCGCCGTACACATTGTAGCCGCGATGGTCGCGGCGGTAGGGGTAGTCTGGCTCTTCGTCGTTTTCGTATTGGTCAATCCAGAAATTGTTGTTCATGTCCATGCCAAAGAGGAATTCCGGGCGGTCGGAATGGAAGCGGAGGAAAGGCTCTTCGTAGTCGGGCACCGCATTGGAGCGCACGAAGTTGTCGTTTTGGTTGATGTCGGGCACGAAGTCGTTGTTTTGATCCCAGCCCGGAAAGACTTGGGAATCGCCTTGGAGCCAGTCGAAGCGCACGGTGTCGGGAAAGCGGTCTTGGTCGTCGTTGTCTTCGACCAGCTCGACGATGCCCTCGCGCTCGCTGTCGTATTCGATTTCGCCCGTGCCCGTGGTGACGAAGGTCCGCGTGTTGTAGAGCGGATCCATGCTGTACGCCTCGCCAAACACGAAGAAGGGCGCGGCCTTTTTGGACGCATTCACCATCCAAGCCGGTGCCCGACGGCGACCGCCGATGCCGGATGTGGTGTGGTGTTCGTCGCGCAGGACGTTGGGGTACTTGCGATAGCTTATGCTCAGGTCGTATTCGGCGTACAGGTCAAAGCCCTGAAAGTCGCGCAGTTCGATGTTGCCGCCGAAGATGTGGGTCGCCGTCGGCAGGCCGTACTCGAAGCGGACGGTCTGCAAATTGGTGATGTCTTGCACGTTGCCGTCGGCTTGGGCCACCAGCAGCAGCACGGCCTCCCCGTCGCGGTTGACTTGGCGGTCGGATGTCATCCAGACCTGATAGTCGTTGCCCAGCACGAGCCGGAACTCGACCTTGACGATGTCCTCTTTGGGAAACGAGGCCCGATCGACAAACGCCGGGCTGTCGAAGTCGTAGCTCAGGCGTATCTCCTCCGGGCCATTGGCGGCGATGTAGCCCTGCTGGACAAAGCCGCCTTCGATGACCGGCTCAAACTGGATGTCTTTGCCGGCATCGACAGTGCCGTCCTCGTAGGTGATCAGGACGTCCGAGCCGGCTTGGAAGAAGGCCGCCCCGCCCGTTCCGTCGCCCGGCGAATCGTCGCGCAGGACGATCTGAATCAGGGCCACGGTCTTGTTTTGGGCCACGGTCAAGGCACCGGAAAACGGGTTGCCGACCAAGCGGTCCGAAAGCGTGTTCGACTGGTGGGCGTTGATCGCATGCAGGCCCAATTGCAAGGCGTCGCTGAGCTGGTAGGCCAAGCGCCCGCCAAAGAGCGTGGTATTGTTGGTGCGGAGTACTTCTTGGTCTTCGGTCGTCGAGCCGCCTGGATTGCTCAAGCGCGAATAGATGAGCGTCCCTTCGTAGCGGTCGGTGGCGAGGTCGAACTGCACACCGTCCATGCGCGGCTTGGAAAAGACCATCGGCGAGATCACCGAGCGCATCTGCGCGCTCGTCGTCAAGGTGTAGAAGTATTGGCCCTTGGCGTCGGAGGCGATGACCACATCGGAAAACCACTGTTGGAAGCGACTGGATTTGAGCAGCGAGTTGCCGAACTGCTGGGGTTTGCTCTGAGAGTTGTTGAAGATCAGCCAGCCCCGGGTGAGAAAATTGCCGTACAGGTCGTAAAAGTAGTCGCCTTCGAGGCTGATATCGACATAGCGTTGATAGGGGTTGCGGGCGTAGTTGGTGTACTGCCACTGGCGCCAGTGGTATTCTTTGTAGAGTTCCTGCGGCACGTACCAGCGGCGCACTGCCGGGTCGAGGACGCCGAGCATGACGTCCGGCCCTTGGGGCGCAAAGGAGGTCTCGTCGCCTTGCTGCAGCCCTAAGCGAGAACTGTAATCGACTTGGCCGACTGCCTCTGGGGCCGCTCCGGCTGCGACGAGTAGCAAAACGAGGCTTATTCTAGTGTGCATGGTGCTCTCTTTTCGCCCCTAATAGGCTACCGCGATAAGGTGGGATTGCCGTTGTCCGGGGCTGTCTTCGGCGTCGGTGTCCACGTCGACTTGGCAGATGTAGAGTCCGGGCGGCACGATGCGGCCGTGGTCGTCCTTGCCGTCCCAAGTAAAGCGCTGGTGCCCGCCTTGGGCCGTGCCTGCTAGCAGGCGCATGGGCCGACCGTCAAGGGCCCAGATGCGGACGGCGGCCGGCCGCTCGGCATAGACTTTGAACAGCGAGAACTCGATTTGGGCGACATCGTTTACGAGGTCGCCATTGGGCGTGAACGGATTCGGTGCGACCGAGATGTCGGCGACGATCTGCTTGGCACCGAGCGCGGCGATCGACAGGGTTTGCGAGGGTCGCAGTGCCGTGGCGTCGGCCGCGTCGGCTGGCTGATAGGGCGTGCTAGCCGCTCGGTTGCGCACGGCCACCTTTAGCTGGGTGCCGTGGAGAAATACCTGGGCCGCAAAGCGCAGGCGCACGAGTCGGCCGCGGCCAACGACCCACCCTCTGGCGCGGCCTAGCCGGTTGTACTGGGCCGCGCTGAGCGTGTCGCCGGCTTCGTCGAAAAGCGTCTGATTGCCCAAGCCGACGACCTTGCGGAAGTAGCGCACGGGCCCTTGGGACTCGGGCGGTAGATCGTCGTACGCGGCGCGATCGACTTCCACGAGCTCCTCGCCGGCCACGCGGAAGTAGCGCACTGCGCCGCGCACGGCCTCGGGGAGCAGGGCGTGCGAAGTCGCCGTCAAAAGCTGGCCATTGATGCTAGTGGGCACTTCTTCGCCATCGGCCGCCGTGCGGAAATACAGCTGCGGCAGCGCGTCGGTATCGCTGCGGGCGACCTCCGGGAGGCGCACCAAGAGCGAGTCGCCGTGCAGCAACTGGCCGTCGGTGCTGGCGAGGTCTAGCAGCGATTGCGGTGCTCCAGACGCAAATTGCGCCTCGGTCCCTAGGGCCACGTCAATAAGCTGCATGTCGAGGCCCGGATCGGCACTGATGAGCAGCTCGTCGAACCCGAGGCTGCGGACCGAAGTGGGCCGCTCTAGGAACTGGGGCTGGACGAATACCTCGAACGTGTCCAGAACCCCCACTTGCGCTTCGGGCGGCCAAACTTCGGCTCGCAGCCCGAGAGCGACGGGGGTGTGTAGCTCTACGGAGATGCGCTCTAGCGCTGGGCCGAGTTGGCGATCCTCGCTGAGCAAGCGGGCTTGGATCTGCATGAACTTGCGCAGGCTGGGCGAGGTTACTGGGTCGCCGGGCTGCTGGTACTGCTGGCTCCAAGCACTCCAGCCTGGGCCGATGGCGAAGGACGTGTCGATGGGCCCTTTGAGAAAGGCGAGGAGTTTTTTGTGCTCAGCCGCCGTCTTTTCGATGCCATTGCTGTCGTAGAAGCGGATCTGCTGGATGAGTTGGTCGCCGGTGCGAGTGCGAATCTCGACTTTGGTGCCCGGCGGCGCGTCGGCCTCCCAGTGGATACTGCCCAAGGTCACCAGCCCGGGCAGCTCGATTAGGTTGGACTCCAAGGCGATTTCCGCCGGCACCCCCTCGGCAAACAGCATGAGTTCGTTGAAGCGGGACCAGAAGCGGTCGCGGCGGTTTTGGTCGTCGCCGACAAAATTGGCCAAGGTCAACAAATCGAGAAAGCGCACCTTGCGCACGGGATCTTGCACATCGTTGAGGTAGCCAAAGAATCCGTTATCGACGTTTTTCACCCGCTCCGGCGAGGTGATTGCACGCCAGCGCAGCTTGCCTTGGGCGTCGCGTTCCCCAGTGGACGACCGCATCTGGTATCCCCGGATATTGCCGCCGGCGAAGCGGATTTGGTCCAGCCACACGGTGCCGCCAATGTCGATGGTCAGCACATTGGCACCCGGGTTGAGGAAGTCTCGGGTGGGTTGCTGATAACTGCTACCGATATCCCCGTCGAAGGCTGGTCCCGGGGTTTTGCCGGCCGAGGTCAAATTCAGAGTACCGCCACCTTCGACCAAGCCGAGACTGAGGTTGTCGCCCCACCCCCACGCCTCAACCTCGGCTAGACGCGGCAATTCCCGGCGGTAGAATGCCCGCCGCCCACGGCGTTCCTCCGCCAAGGACTCGTAGGTCGCGGCATCTACCGGCTCTTCGCGGCCGGCGAAGTCGCGCACGAAGTAAACGATGTCGCCGCGTTCCTGCGCCGGCAGGGCCTCCCACGCGGCTTGGTCGATTTGCTCGGCTCGTCCGCCGCGCGTATCGGTGATTACGATGCGGATGGTTTCGACGATCTTGCCAGTCCAAGCCGGGTCGGCGCTGTTTTGTCGCAGTTTCTTGACACTGCTGATTCCGCCAGTCGGATCTAAGAGGCCGGGGTTGACCGGTGCCGCCAGGGCCACTCCCCCGGTTGCGGCGGCACTCTCAAAGAAGAAGGTGCGCTGCTGGGTGTTAGGCCCTTCGTGGGGGACGAACAGCTCGAAACCGATCCTGTCGTCGTCGGCAAACGATAGCGTCTGATTCGGCGCCAATAGGAGGAGGTACTTGAAAAAAGGGTCGCCTAGCCCTTCTTCGACAAAGCGCAAGGAAATGCCCTCCACCGGCACGGCCCGGCCCAGATCGACCTCAACCCACCACTGCTCGATAGGATCGCGTGGATCGGGCTCCCAGAAGGTGGCCGGATCGCCATCGATGATGTGGGCGGCCCGCTCGATGTTGGATCCGGCGCGGCTGACGCCGGGCCGCACCAAATAGTCGTAGACGAAATTTTTCTGCGTGTCTTGGACCGGCTGGCCGAGCACATTTACCTTCAGGGTGCTATCTACATTGAGGATGCGCCGGTTTTTGTTGGTGATCACGACCGGCCGGGCGATACTGGGATCGGCGAGAACGTTGTAGAGCGAGCGCAAGTGCCGCGGACGCACGGCGCCTGAGTTGTCGATGGCGGTCAGGTGTTCGGGTTTTTTCCACTGCTCCCAGTGGCTTCGTCCGGCGATGACGATGCGGTCGTCGACGATGTCGTACCCTTGCTGGGCACTAGCGGGTAGCCAGGCCCATAGCAGGCCGTGCGCGAGGACCCGCCATTTTATTTTTTTCACAACGCACCTCCTTATAGGTGCTCGGCGAATAAGGCGACTTGGCTGGCGCGCTCGGTGCGCAGGCGTTGGATGAGCTCGTCCATGAGTTCGTCCTTGCGCCTTGCTTCCAAGATGGCCCGCGCTTGTGCCCGCGCTTGGGCGAAGGGTTGGATGTCGCCGCCCTCCTTGTGCAGCACCCGGAACACGGCAAATTGGTCTAGCACCGCCACGGGGCCACCCCATTGGCCGACCTCTGCGGCAAAGGCCGCATCTACGAGTTGGGGATAGCGCGCCCGCACCACCTTGCGCAGGTGCAGTGCTCCGTCGTCGTGTGGGTCGCCGTGGGTCTCGACGCCGGGTCGGGCCAACAGCTCGGCGACCGTGCTGCCGTTTGCGAGGGCGGTGCACAACTGTTGGGCCTGCTCGTGGGTGGGCGCGAGAAGCTGGTTGATGTGGGCGGATTCTGCCGTGCGGAAGCGCGTCTTGTTGGCCTCGTAGTACGCGGCGACTTCCTCTTCGCTGGGAGGAGCCTTGGCCGCCGTTTCTACCTTGGTGAACTGCTGCAAGACGAGGGCCTTGCGCTTGCGCTCGCGCCACTCGGCGAATTCGACCTCTCGATCCCAGCCGCGCTGCTGGGCCGCCGCGGCCAGCAGATAGGTCGGCAAGAACGTGGTGCGGGCCAGCGAGACGACTTGGGCACTGTCTTGCAACGCGGCCCGCAAGCCGACCGAGCGCAGGTCGTGGAGGTATTCGCCCAAGGAAATCGCCCCGCCGTCAAAGCGGTAGAGCGGCAGCACGGCGAGCGAGTCGGCGGGATTCGGCTCGGCCAGCAAGGCTTGGAGGCCGTTGTGGTCCAACCGCAAGCTCAAGGAGCGGCTCAGAGCTTCCACTTCGATTTGCCGGCGACTCTCCCACTTTTCGCGGTAGGCTGCGCGGGCGGCTTCTTCGGCGTAGTCGGCCTTGTCGGCGGGGCGGTCTTCGACAAAGCAGTAGATTTGCCAGCCGCCCGCCAACCGCAATGGCTCGGCGACTTGGCCGATCGGCAGGGAGAGGAAGGTCTGCGGCGGAATGGAAAAGCGCTGCGCTTGGGTGCGCCCGATCCAACCGACGACTCCGTCGCTTTGGGGGGCAAAAAGGTCGTTGGCCGCAAAGTGCTGCGCTAGCTCGGCGAAAGGCTCGCCCTCGTGTAGGGCCTGCAATACGCGGTCCACCTCTTGTTGCTGCCGCACCAAAATTCGCGCAAAAAGCCGCTCGCGGTCGAAGCCCAACTCGACGAAGGTGCGCTCGACTTCTTCGGGCGTCACTTCGACTTGGGGCGCGAGCACTTCGGCTTGGTAGCGCTGGGAGAGCCGCTTGCGGACCAGGGCGTTTAGCTGGTAGCGAACCGCGGTGCTTTGCTCAATGCCTCTAGCGCGGGCCTCTTGCAGCAGCAACTCCTGATCGACCAGGGACTGTAGGTGGTCGCGTGGGTCCTCGCTGTGCAGGCCGGGCGGCAGGCGTTCGACAAAGCGCCGGTACTCGGCTTTGGTGAGGGCCGCGTCGCCGACTTGGGCCACGACTGGATCGTCTGGCGTACAGCCAAACAGAACCAAGAGGGCGAGCGAGCACCACAGAGCGCGAAAAGCAATAGACATGCCGTTTGATTTAACCAACGCCTAGGCGAGTGTCAAGCTATTGCCCATGACTAACTGTATGTAATTCTTGTTGTTTAGAAGCTATCTGAATAGCGTGCGACGAGTGCTCCATCACGCCCTTGCCGCCGCTGGAAACTCCCGCCGAACCTGTTCAGTCAGTACTGCAATGAGCGCGATCGTTCCCTCCCGATCGATCGCCTCGGTATTTGAGGGGATACCCTCATAGCAAAACTCAACGGCGTATGGAGTGTAGCCGATTAATCCCGCGAAAGGCCGTGTGGCAACGCCTTGGTCGGCGAGGCGATCCAGCAGCAACTCCAGATTATGCGTAAGCGGGTACGTCTCTCCGCGCAGGGCGAGCCATGCCTTGAACGACTTCTCGGCCGCTTGCCGCACGTGAAATCCAAACGCTTCCTCCGGCACACCAGCCATCATGCCTTTCAGCGCAAGGAGGTCGCGCTCGGCGGCCTGCAACAGCGCTCTGGCGCATTTAAGGTCGCTCATAAAGCACCTGTCCCTCGCGCAGCGCCCGCGCCAAGACATGGTTGAGGGAATCGCGCCAGCAGGCGACGTCTGCACGGGAATAGACCAAGACATCGGCCGGGACGAAAAATCCCGCCAGCGCGTGGTTGAGTCGGACCAGCTCTTGGTGGCGACTGCGCCCCGGACCAAACGGTTCGGCTTCCACGACGATCAGATCGACGTCCGAATCTTCCCGCTCTTCGCCCCGGCCGCGGGAGCCGAAAAGGATCACCTGCTCGGGATCAACTTCGGCGACGATGGCCCGGACCATCTGCTCAATGAGGGTGTTGGTGACTTGGGGCACGGGCGGTGTCTCTGGTGTGTGGCTGGAGTGCCTCAACCAAGGCAAAGGCTAGGGCGTAAGGGTTAGCGATAGACACGCCGTTTGACTACCAGCGGCTAGGCGAAGCGGCTGAGCAGCGAGAGCGCAAGGACCTAGCTTCGTGAGACGACATCATGGAACTGGCCATCAAATCCCAACGCAAAAAGCAGTGCGCCGCGCAATTCCTCTAGCTTCTCCAGTGAGAGAGATACAATCAGGGGGCCTATTTTACCTTTGGACACGGTCTGGATGTGATCCAGATTGATCGCACACTCTTTGGGCATTCCATCTCGTTGAGACAGAAGTACTTCTGAGGGAATATCGCGAATGGTCGCCGTCACCGGTGCTACGGTGATTTCACCCAGATATTTAATCGCTGAACTCCTAGTGAGAATAACAACGGGTCTCTTCTTGTCTGGCTGGGCGAATCTGTACCAACGAACCTCACCACGCCGCATCACTCAGCCCACACCTGCTCGTTTTCCCAAGGGCTAAATTCGCCTGCTTGAACCGGCTTGCGGGCGTATCCCTCCCGATGTTTTTGCTCCTTTTCTTTTATTTTTGCGTATCTGAGTGCCGCGTATAGAGCTTCTCGCGCAAAAGCCGATCTCGTCGTACCTGTTTTTTTTACAACCTTATCAACTGCCTCAATCAACTCTTCATCGAGGGTCATTTGGACTGTTCTCATGTCTTGAGCTCCGGTATTGATTTCAACAGCATAGCTATCTTTATAGCTATAATCTATGTCGCTTTACCTGTCAACGGTGCCGTGGTTGGCACGACCAAGTCCAAACAATGGGCGACCCCAAGAGGATGTATTCAGGGTTTAGTGAGGCTAGTACATGCGAATCACGTTGCCCGTCATGCCGGTAAAGCCGTCTATGACCAGCCACGCCCCGCCCGAAGCGAATTGCCCGAGTATTACGCCCAAAAAGAACCAGCGCGTCGAGCGGTAGCCGTTTGGCCCCATGTATTTCAAGACGACGGATTTAATCAGCCAAGCGAGAAAAATGCTGAACCAGATGTTGCCGAGAATCCAAGTGCCGCTGGCCACGTAGCCGATGGGATGCAGGGGCCACCACAGTACATGGTGCCGCGCCCACAGCAACAGTGCCATCACCGCGGCCCCCACCCCGTTCCAGAACCACCCCAGCCAATAGGGCCCGGCCGGCGTCTCGATAAAGCGGGCGGCAAAGCGAAACGGCTCCCAAGCGAAAAGACCGGAAAAATACTGGCGGTGCAGGTTGAGTGCCCCGTACTGGTAGCCCAAGTTCAAGGTCGCGTAGATCGAGCCTAAAAGGCCGATGGCCAGCGCCGCCGTTAGCATCGCCAGAATGCGCCGCCGCCCGATCTTTAGGCCGTGCAACATGCGGATGCTGTTGGCGCAGGGGGCCATCATAAAGACCAGCAGATCACCCGCCCAAGCGAGCGTAAAGCCCAGCGCCATCATCCCGGTCGCCCCCAGTGCCGACGAGCCAACCCCCGAAACCACAAAGCCCGCGCCCGACAGCCCCTGCACGGCTGACGAAAGACCCGCTTCGACGATCACGCGGGTGAGGGCGAAGAAAATGGCAAACGCCGCTCCGAGAAACAGCACCACCGCCCACCACGGCAACCCCGTCTGCCCCAGCCACAAGCCCATTACCACCAAGCCGGCGGCCAAGCCAACCACCGCCGTACGATAGGACAGCAACTCCCCGGCTGCGCTGCCACCGGCTTTGGCCTGCTGCCATACGTCCTTTAGGTGTCCGCGAGCCGTCCATAGCCCCAAGACGACCAGCGCAATCATCGCGCCCATGCTCTGATGGCTCAACATACCCGTGGTGGGGCCGGCATGACTGAAGGCGTCGAGCTGTTCGGTAGTGAAGATTCCCAGGGTTGAGCAGATCCATTCTTGCGCTTTGGCCAACAGATAGAAAAACCACAAGCTGCCGGAAATTCCGGTATTGATAAAATAGGCTAGGCCCATCATCAGGTAGTTGAGCCGTAGGCGCAAAACGACCGCGTCGTGCCCCAAGGCTAGCGGCAAGTTGAGATCGACGCGCGGCGCGAATTCGTAGTAGTGGCTAAAGGAGTTGATCGTGTTGAGAAGTGCCGGCACGGCAAAGCCGACCCACATCATGGGATTGCGCAGAAAGGGCTTTATGCGCGCCGGCCGCGGGCCGTCTTCAATCATCCTCAGCGGCACTTGGACCAGCGGGTAGAGCAACCGCTCGTGGTCCATCCACTGCCGCCGCATAATCACCATCGCGCAGATCAGCACGAGGTAGAAGGCAGCCATAAAGAGCAACCACCAAAAAAGCGGCTCGACCCAAGCCCCCCAAGGAATGGATTCGCCGCCGGGTAGGCCCTCGTAAAACTGCTTGATCGCCACTTCGTCTTGGACGACCAGCCAAGTGGGGATGTGGGGTATTAGCAACTCGGCCCAGTTGTTTTCTGGGGTCGCGTAGTAGAGCACGCTGGAAATGGCCGGGAGCGCGGCACCGGTAAAGCCCCGCGATGGGATGGCCGTTGCCAGCATCATCATCGCGGTAATCAGCAGCAGTTCGCTGCGGTTGAAGGCCCAGTGCCGCTGCACTAGCCCCAGCAGCGGTTGCACTAGGGCGAGCAGCCAGAAGAGCAGGAAAAAGGCGGCCGGCGTCGATGAACTCAAACCGAGTCGGGTGCCCTTGATTACGAATTCCCCATAGGGCAGCCCCACGGCGATTAGGGCGCAAAACCCGAGGCCAGTCAGCATCGCCGGGAGGCGAATTGGGGGAGAGGGCATGATTAGTAGAGCATGGTCAGTGGTTACTAGGCGGGCGCAGCGTAACGTAGCCAAATCCGCGGATACCCGTCAATGAACGACGGACGCGGCTTGGTTGCTGTCTGCGGAAAAAAGCCGCTAACTATGAATCGGGAACTGCTGTTACGCCGTGGCGTTAGCAGCTATCGGCCCCGTGGGTGGGCGCCCACCTGACGGGATCCGTCGACGGTGCTGGCCCCTGCGCCGGTCGAACCGTAGGGACAGACCTATGTGTCTGTCCCCAAAAGGATCCGCTAAGCGGGCGACCACCAGGGCCGCCCCGACGAAATCACCTCTACAGACTGAGGAGCTATGGAGCGCAAGATATACGCCTTTGGCATGGACGGCTTTATCGTCCCGATGATGAAGCGATTCGCCGCAGAAGGGGCTTTGCCCCACTTCGAGCGCTTGCTGCGCGAGGGCGTGGTCAATCAGACTCTGCCTTCTTTTCCGGTGTGGACCCCGACTAACTGGGCCACCCTTTCGACCGGGGCACACACGGGTACGCACGGGGTAACGCGCTGGCGGGTGGAAGTCGCGCCGGGCCAGCGGATCGACAGTTTCGACGGGCGGGCCAACAATGCCGAGCGCATCTGGAACGCCTTGGAGCGAGCGGGCCGACAAAGCGTGGCGGTCCACTATCCGGCCGCCCATCCTTCTGGCGTGAAGACGGGCTTTGTCGTCGATGGCTTTGGCCATCCTGGGCATCGCAGCACGGACTTTGAAGTGGCTATGTGTCAGGCCTACACCACGGCGGCGGCGCGAGCGGAAGCTATCGAGATGGACCACGACGGGACGGCCGTGCGGCAGGAACAGCGCAGCGTCGAGCCGATCCCGCCGCTAATACCGGCATCGGGCTGGCGGAACCTGCCCGAAAGTCACGCTCCGCCGCTGGAGAGCCGCATTGAGGTGGTGGCGCGGTTGGGTGGGGATGTCACCGCGTTTTACTTGCTGGCGGTGGACAGTGCGGCGCAAGGCTACGACCAGGTGTTGGTGTGTCGAGGCCGGGATGGGGCTAGTTGCATAGCCGTTGCTGGGGTGGGGGCATGGAGCGAGTGGGCGGTGGCGGACTTTGCCATGGACGGGAGCAAACGCTCGGCAGCACTGCGTTTTAAGCTGATGGAACTGGCCGCGGATGGCAGCCGCCTCAAGCTCTACCGCACTCAAGCAACTTATACCGACGGCTTCACGCTGCCCGGGGCGTTGGCCGGGGAGTTGGTGGAGCGCTTTGGCCCGTATCAGGAACACGCCTCTATGTTGCCCTATACGGCCGGAATGGCCGATTTTGACACGGCCTTGGAAGAATGCGAGTACCAAGGGATGTGGTTTGCCGAGGTCGCACGCTACATGCTGCGCGAGCGGGGCTGTTCCTTTTTTATCTGTCACTGGCATCTGTACGACTATCTCAACCACATCCACCTCGGGGACGTAGATCCGGTGTGTCCGGGGTATGCAGCCGAGTGCGCCGAACAGTACGTGGACTATTTCCGGCGGGCCTATCAAGTGGGGGATCGCATCTTGGCGCGGCTGTGGGAAGGCGCGGATGAGCATACGTACGTGGGCGTGGTGTCCGACCACGGGTGCTCGCCCGATGTGCGCGTGGCCAATATCCGGCAGTTTCTACACGAGCAGGGCTTGCTGGCTCTCAAAGCCGGCGGCGCAGAAACGCTGGTGCGCGATCAGGTGCGCGAGGCGGACATTGACTGGGAGCGCACTCGGGCCTACATGAAGGACGATAAAGGATTCGATATTTTCATCAACGCCGAGCCGGGAGCGGAATTCGACCGCATTGAGGCCGAGTTGCTGCTGGCCTTGCGCACGTGGGTTGATCGAGAAGTGGGGCGCAATCCGGTGGCCATAGCCCTGCCGCGGCGGGATGCGTACCTCCTCGGGCAGTGGGGCGATCAATGCGGCGATGTGGTCTTTGCGTGGGATCATGGGTACGTGAGCGGGTACTACGGCCAGTGGCGCGGCATTGCGGGCGGGGGCTGCGTTGGAGCCCCCAATGTGTTCGGGGCGCACCATGGGGGATTTCTGCCGACCCAAAGTGAGGTATCGTCCAGCTTTGGGTCGTGGTTGCTGGCCGGGCCGGGCGTGAAGCCGGGCTACGAGCGACCGGTGGAGAAGCTGGGGTACATCCACGCCGCCGATGTCGTACCCACCTTTTGCCAGATCTTGGGGGCCGAGCCGCCGCGGCAGGCCCAAGGAACGGTGGCGCGGGATTTGTTTGAGGGGCACGAGATGGTGCGGGAGCGGGATACTGACCAGTCCTGATGCCCTAGAGCGTTCCAACTTCGGGCAGGACTTGCGCTCTCCTCTTTGGGAATCGCGGGTACCGATTCAGTGGAGCCTCACTGCGAGTCAAAACAAATGCCCTACCGGAATTACCTCATTGCGTTTAGCTGCTTTCTTGCCCGTGGCTATTTCGTGTACTACATGAAGAATATCGGCGGAATAGTACCGATTGCCGCACGAATCGCAGACACCTATCGCGACATCTTCGAGAATCACAAATCTATCTTTGTGTTTGAACGCCTCATGCGCGACGAGACGTGGTTTAACCGTTCCGTCGCAGTATTCGCAATTGTATTCGTACATAGCCCTTATTCCTCAGAGTGCGGAGACTTCGGAGACCGTAATAATCAGGAAGCGGTCGTTTCTATGTAAAACGCCCGACAACGCCGACTGGCGTCTTCTGATCGACAGCCGTGCCCTCTATGACGTACTTCGTTCCTCTCGGATCGTCCCTTTCCGTACGGACAATTTGCCCATTCCATACCGCTATCTCGACATCGACAATATCCAGTAAATCCTCGGCCATCTCCTCCATGGCATGAGCGGACATATCGTATTGGCGCGCTCGGATCTTGTCTCTTATGCGCTCTATGAAGCTCGGCGACAAGTAGGTCCTCCCTCTCGCCCTGGTAACATATAGCTTAGATTATTCTCGACCTGTCTCCAAGCAGAGATCGGTAATACCTAATTGAGGAGCAACCATGGACAATTTGACTAAACGCACCTTGGGCCGCACCGGGCTTGAGGTCACACAGCTCGGCTTTGGCGCCGCTGAGCGCGGCCTGCCGGATGAGGCGGAGTACGACGATCGGGCCGGCTGCGTCTTGAATGCGGCCCTCGACGCCGGGATCAATCTCGTGGATACGGCCCCGGATTACGGCGCCAGCGAGGGGCGGGTCGGCAAGTACCTGAGCCATCGTCGCGACGATTTTTTCCTCGCAACCAAGTGTGGCTGTAACATCGACGCAGATGGCAACAGGCTGGACCCAAACCACTTGTGGACCGCCGAGCGCCTGCACACCAACATCGACCAGAGCCTGCGCCGCCTGAAGACCGACTGCGTAGACTTGCTCCAGATGCACAATCCCAGCGTGGAAGACGTAGAGCGGGGCGGGCTGGTCGAAGTGCTTGAAGATATTCGACAGGCGGGAAAAACCCGCTTCATCGGCGTGTCTTCCACGCTGCCGCATTTGGCCGCTTTTGTGGCGTCGGGTGCGTTTGATGTGTTTCAGATTCCCTACTCCGCGCTCGAGCGCCAGCACGAGAGGATGATTCAGCAAGCGGCCGACGCCGGAGCCGGCATTCTCATTCGCGGCGGCATTAGCTTGGGCCACCGCGCCAATGAGGAGCGCCAGTCGAAATGGGAGCGGTCCGGTCTCGACGAACTGACTGGCGAGATGAGCCGCCACGAGTTTATCCTGCGCTTCACCCTTGCACATCCAGCGTGTCACACGACGATTGTCGGCACGACGAACCTCGAACACATGAAGGCGAATGTCGCGGCGGCCTTGGCGGGGCCCCTGCCCGCGGAGCACTACGCGGCGGCAAAGGCCAAGCTGGCGCGTGTTGGCGAGGAGCCGGAATGAGCCTATGCCGTGAGTGCGCTTTCTCCGGCAAGTCTGCCGTCGACTGGCAGCGGCAGTTGGGCTATACGGTTCTTGCAAACACTTCCGCGGGCAGGCTATCGCCGACGTCCTCGGAAAAGGGGTTGTGGGCTAGCCTGAAACTCAAGGTCGCCTTGGCGCGGTTTTTGTCCAGGTCGATCGGTCGATAATATCCCTCACAACCATACTCACGGCCTTGCCGACAGCACCCTCTCGCTCGGCATCCTCTTCATACGTCCCCCACCCTGTCGCCTCGTATTGCTTCAGCAGTACCGGCCCTTCAAAGGCTTTTATCTCGACCGCGACCACCACAGAGCATCGGTATTGATCTACGGATTGAGCCGAGGGATAGAAGCGATCTTCAACCGAGAGGATGTTGAGATAGAGGATCGCATCGGCTCCTTCCGCGTCCGCAATACGCAAGGCCCCTTTTTGGCCAAAGGCTCTTAGCGACGCCGCGGTCAAGCTATCGGCAACGGACTGTGCTGAGGTATAGTTGCTCGGCCGGGGTATCGCTATGCTGTCGATCCCGCCTAAGAAGCTACTTGGCGTCGCGTAGTAGCAGCCGGCGGCTAAGAAAAGGGCCAGAAGCGTCAGACCCAGATCAAGAGTGCGTAACATCAGATGGTACTTGGAACGCAGCCCTAACTGAGCATGGCGCGTTCTTCGTCGCTCATGTCGAGGATGTAATCGGGGACTTGCGTCTGATGGTAGCCGGGCGCGTGGGCTTGGAAAGATGGACTGTACTTGTAGAGCAGCGAGCGGCGCTGGTGTTCGCCCTGCCATACCAGCGTGCCGTGGGTCAGCGCCTCGGTGAAGATAATGGCGTCGCCAGCTTGGCTGTGGATCTCTTTGACGTATTCGCAGTGTTCTTCGTACCGGGACAGCCTCTCGGGCAGGGGGAAATTGGCTTTGTGGGAACCGGGGATGACCGCTAGGCCGCCATCGCCGGGGCCTTCGTCGGCTAACTGGAACTCGACTGCGGTCAAGCCGCAAAACATCTGACCGAATTTGAAGGTATAGGTTTGCGAGAAATCCTGGCGCTCAACGCCGCCGCCGTGCAGCAAGTGGCCGCCGTCGCCTTTATCCATGGCAATGAGCAAGGGACCGTGATCTAGGCGAAAGCCGCCGCCGAGCAATTCGTTGAGATAGGGCTGGATCGCGGCGTGGACGAGCAGGTCGCGAAAAGGCTCGCAGTGCGGGCGTTCCCATTCCAACATGCCTTCCATCCACTTTTGCTTGTTCGTGCCGCCGAGGACTTTGGAGTCTCCTTCGAGGATGCGCTCGGTCTGGAAAAAGCGATCGGCGTGGGCGTCTATGGCGGCGTTGCAGCATTCCACTTGCTCTTTGCTCAGCACCCCCTTGAGGTGGATGAATCCTTTGAGGTCGAAGAAGAATTTATCGTCGTCGTTCATAGGACTTTTAGTGGGGCGGCCGGAGGACGGCTCGTTGCTCTGGCGTCAGGTCTTGGACGTAGGGCGGATGCGATACCGCGGCAATGGCGGCGACGCGGGCTTGGTAGCGCGGGCAATAGGAATAGAGCAGGGTGCGGCGCTGATGATCCGCCCGCCAGACCAAAGTGCCGTGGATGGTGGCTTCGGCAAAGATCACCGCGTCGCCCGGGCGCACGTTGACTTCGACAACTTCGTCTTGGAAAGCCTCGTAATGGCGCAGTGCTTCGGGGATCGGGTAGTTGGCTTTGTGGCCGCCGGGGACTACGGCCAAGCCGCCGTCGCCGGGGCCTTCGTCGGCTAGTGGGAATTCCACTAGGGTCAGGCTGTTGTAGATCTGGCCGAATTTCCAGTGATAGGTCAGCGAATAGGACTGCCGGTCGAGTTGGCCGCCGTGGAGGTAGTGACCGGCGCAGCCTTTGTCCATCACAATGAGTCGCGGCCGCGTGGCCATCTGATAGTCGCCGATTATTTGGCGCAAGTATGGTTTGAGGCGGGGGTGTACCATCAACTGGCGGAAGGGCTCGCAGTAGGGCCGCTGCCAAGCGACCATCGCATCACTCCAGCGCTGCCGGACGTCGCTGGTCAGGGCCTTGGACTCGCCTTCAAAGCGGCGCTCGTGGACTTCAATCTGGTCGTCGTAGCGATCGATGGCCTCGTTGCAGCACCGGATGACGTCTGGGTCGACGACCTTTCTGAGGACGAGGTAGCCGTTGAGGTCGAAGAAATACTTTTCGTCGTCTGTCATACGCCAATTTCCCGTACATAGTGGGACTAGGAAGGTGGGCGATGACGCAGCGGTACGCAACTCCGGGACTTCAATCTGGCACTGGCTTCGAGTTGGCCAGTGCTTCTTGGAGAGCGGCGGCCAAGACTTCGGGCTCGTCCGTGCCAATGCGACAGGTTTTGCCGCTTTTCATTTTTAGTTCCACGGCCTCCCGTCCCGAGACATTGTAGAGCCAGCCGTGGGGTGTCAGGCGGATGCCCCAGCCGTAGATCCAGGGGTTGTTCACCGGCCGGCCGGTGTCGATCTGATCGAGGGGGAAGTGCTTGCGGATTAGGCCGATGCCAAAGCGGATGCGGAGGTGCTCGGCGTCGATTTCGACCGTCAGGCTGGCGAACAGGGCCAAGACTATGGCGAGGAATAATGCTGTGCTGCCTAGCAGTGCGCTGGTGGTCGTTCCGACCTCCCACACGGACGCAGGCAGGGCGACCAGCAGTATGGCGGCCGCGGCGATGGTGACGACGATGACGGCGCCGAATTGGGTGTGGCGATAGGCGTTCACGGCATCTGCTCCTGCCAAGGCTTGATCCACAGTGACCTTACGGTTCCAGCCCCGTACACCGGTATGGCACCAGACCCGGCCGCGATCAAGCCGGTCAGCGCAAACGGGATCCGGGCCGGCGGCTCGCGGCGCACCGGTTCGGGTGCCCGTGCAATCAGCAAAGCCGCTACTGCCACAGAAATAATGAGAATAAGACCGCCGATTATATAGCTATATTTGCTGGGCATGGTCAGCCGCCCGCCGTGGATTCTCCCCCCGTGCCACGACACGGGGTGCCGTTCTTGCGCGGGAGGTTGGCAAGACTTCTGGCGCGAGCACCCAATAACGCAGGTGCGAGAAAGGCTAAGACAAATAAATATAGATAGTTACGGACACTGCAAACGGGGGCGGGGGGATACGGCACGTGATCAATCTGTTTGGCAATAAGGTACATGAATGAGCCTCAAGCCATATCAGTTTTGTATATTAAATAGAAGTCTTAGTAAGTTCTTGGCTCATGTCAAGATGTTTCGCTGACTCCTTAACTTTACCGCCGTGAAATTGATCGTTACCAACGACGACGGCATTACAGCCGCAGGCTTGCAGACCCTAGTCCGTCTGGCGGCGCAGTGGGGCGAGGTCGTCGTCGTCGCACCGGCCGAGCCGCAGTCTGGCGTCGGGCATCGGTTGACCACCGATAGGCCCATTCGCGTGGATAAACTGACCGAAGAACGCTACCGGATATGGGGCACACCGGCCGACTGCACCCGTCTGGCACTCAACTGCCTAGCGTCCGACGGAGACTGGGTGCTTTCCGGGGTCAACCACGGCGGCAATCTGGGGGTGGACGTGTACGAATCCGGCACGGTAGCCGCCGCTAGGGAAGCTGCTATTTGCGGTTGCAAGGCCATCGCCCTGTCCCACTATACCGTAAAAGGCCGGTCGGTTGACTGGTCGCTAGCCGCCGCCCGGCTGCGCCCGGTTTTGGCCAACTTGCTGAACGAGACCTTGGCCGCCGGATATTTTCTGAACGTGAATCTACCTCATCCCGAACACAATCGGACCTGTTTGGCAACGAAACATACCTCGGTGGACCCAAGCCCCCACCAAATCACATTCTCGCACACCGGCGACCACTTTCTCTACAGCGGAACGTATCAGGAGCGCCAGCGGCGCCCCGGCAGCGATATTGACCACTGCTTCAAGGGGCATATTGCGCTGTCGAAAATCGCCGTTTGAATGGATTGCATCGCCACAAGGTGCCTTGACCGACAGTTTGTGGCAAACACCCTATGCTTTCTTAGGTATATGAGAAACGAGACAATGGGTGCGTATTGCTCTGGAGACGCTTGATTATGTATATAAACGCCCAAACACAGCGGAGCAAAGCAATGAAAATAGCTGACGTTAGAGCATTCCCGTTGCGAATCAGTACATCGGAAGTGCCGGCGCGACCACCGACGATTGATGTCGGTGATTACTTCATAGATCGCGCGGCATTCACGACGATCTACTCGCCTCATCACGAGACCACCGTTATCCGGGTTGAAACGGACAATGGGATCGTCGGATGGGGGGAGGCGCAATCGCCCGTATCGCCGCATACTACGGCCACCATAGTACGCGAATTGGTGCGGCCGTTGGTGATGGGGCGCGATCCGTTCGACATTGAGGCGATTTGGACGCGCAACTATGGTGCGATGCGCGAGCGCGGGCATCCGACGGGTTTCTACATCGACGCTCTCGCCGGGATGGACATCGCGTTGTGGGATATCGTCGGAAAGGCCATCGGGAAGCCAGTACACAAGGTCGCCGGTGGGCGCTATCGAGATGCGATCTTGCTCTATGCGGGAATCGGTGGTACGGACCCAGAAAAGGTTGCGGACGCGGCTGAGCAGCATCTGGGCTATGGGTACAAGGCGTTGAAGTTGCATCTGTTGTTGGATGTGGAGGGCATAGCGGAGATTTGCCGCGCCGTGCGGCAACGCATTGGGCCGGACATCATGCTGATGGTCGATACGCACATGCGACAGACGGTAGCAAGCTCGATACGGCTGGGCCGCGCCCTGGAGCAATTAAATTTCACTTGGCTGGAGGCCCCGATCGTGCCGGATGACATCCCGGGACAGGCTGAGATAACCCGGGCATTGGATATGGCGGTGGCCATAGGGGAGTGGACGCGCACTCGCTATGAGATGCGCGAGCAGTTCGAGCGGCGAGCGTACGACATCTTGATGCACGACATCGCGCGGACCGGGATTACCGAGGGGCACCGGATTGCGACGCTGGCCGACACCTACAACATTCCGGTTGCGCCGCATATCGGCGGAGGTGGAATCCTAGCGGTGGCAGCGACCGTCGAGTGGTCGGCGTCGTGTCCGAACTTTATGATCATGGAGCACGCCCATCACGCCAACGCGGTCAAGAGTCGGATACTCAAGGAGCCATACGAACCCGAAAACGGCTACTACAAGGTTGCGGATCGGCCGGGGCTAGGCGTTGAGGTGGATGAAGCGGCGTTGGAAACGTACGCGTTTCCAGAGGCGGCCGGCGACGACAGTCAGCCCAGCCGAATTTGAGGCGTGGCTGGCCGCAACTAATCAAAAGAAGACAACAGCTCCCACGTGGCCGGCGGCGTCCTGAAGTACGCGTTTTGAGTCTGCCGATGGCACTAACGGATGCTGTACGCACCGCTGGCCCTTCCGGGGCGAGCGGTTTTTTGTGCTTTTCAACGGCATTTTGTCGGGGCTGTCTTGGGCACTGGCCGATAAATTCCCAAACCTTTGGCGACTCATGGCGAAAATTGTGCCACCCTTTCTTGCGAACTGAGGTGATAAAGTGTGTATTATCCGAGCGAAGAACGCGGCCTTCGCCGGGCCTACCGATGAAGTGGTTGCCTCATATATACCTGATTGGCGATAGGATTGAATAATGAAAAAAAAGCAATCTACTATCAAAGATATTGCGCGGGAGTTGAAAATTTCGCATTCAACCGTCTCGCGGGCACTCTCTGAGAATCGGAAGGTGTCGGCCTTGGTGAAGGAGGAGACGCGAAAACGGGTACAGCAAGTAGCTGCCGACCTAAACTATAGTCCCAATTTGATGGCGCAGGGGTTTGTAACGGGGAAGACGGGGACTTTGGGTTTGCTGACCCACGAGATTTTCCAAGAGACGTTTGCCCGCCAGATCGATCAGATTCTGCAGGCGGCTTACAAGCAGAAGTATCAGGTCCTAATGGGCCTAGTCGCTAAGTCGCTGCAGGAGTTTCCACTGGAGGACCGGGCCACACAGATCGAGCAGTTGGTTTCCCGTGGTATAGACGGACTCTTGATTCACACGTGGGGCGTCGCCAGAGAGTCCGAGCGCATCTTGGATGCCATAAGGGGGCACGTGCCGGTGGTGACGTTTACCTATCCGATTAAAAACCTGAGTGGGGTCGTGATAGACGATATAACGAGTTTTCGCAAGGCCACCGAGCATTTGATCCGGTTGGGACACGAGCGGATTGGTTTTATCGGGACGGACTGGAGTAAGAACTTCGTGGGATCGGCCAAGGGTAAGGGGTATTTGCTAGCGATGCAAAAGCACGGTTTGACCCCCGAACTCATACATAGTAAAACCTTTGCTACAAAACCAACATCTCGCCTAGGCAAAAGTCTCGGCGACCAATTTACAGCCATTGTGTGTCGGAACGATTATACGGCCATAGGCGTTTGTTGCGGGTTACGAGAAGCAGGGCTTGGCGTCCCCGAGGATGTGGCTGTGGTAGGATACGGCGATCTGGAGGTGTCGGCATATGTGACACCGGCCCTGACGACCTTGGCAATTCCCTACGAGGCGATTGCCGAGACGGCTATGGGGCTAATGTTGGAACAGCTTGAAGGGGAGGATACGCCGCGGCAAGTAACCTTGGGAACATCGCTGATCGTGCGGGAATCCTGCGGAGCGAACTGACACCCGTGAAACCAAATCGGAACCGTACTTGACGTGGTATTGTTGGGAGAATATATTTTTCAAATGCAAACGTGTGAATTTATAATATAAAACAAACATAACTGCTGCTCTAAGAAAACACATCAAAAGAAGCTGCGCTGTAGTGGCTGGTGATTCAAAGGGATCTTGAGACAATTGAGGCGAATACAGGTGCCTGTTAAATGTTACTCGTAACAACACAGAAATCACCAGAAAATTGTCGGTGTTTATGGGAATGATTCAGCAGGAACTCTCGACCGCTGCAAAAGTCGTTATGCAAAGGATGAGCAGCGTCGCGATAGGGTCTGTGAAGAACTGTTTTATCAACAATTACAAAGGCGTTTGCGACCAGCTTCAACCAAACCCGTGAAGAAGTTTTAGAATGCTCTCTTCTACTCTTCACATAAGGAGTATGTCAATTTGATGACACAACTGACAGTAATGGAGAGGACATATACGCTAGGTCTGCTGACCTACCAGATTGCCCGCGAGACTCTTGGGCGTCAGACTGATCAGATTCTGCGGGCAGCTTACAAGCAGAAGTATCAAGTTGTGATAAACATGGCCACGCACCGGACGTCTCTGGCTCCGCTAGACGACCAAACCCTTCAGATCAAGGAGTTGCTTGCCCGGGATGTAGATGGACTCTTGATTCACATGCGGGGCGACGAACAAGAGTCCGAGCGCATAGTCAATACCGTGCAGAAACGAGTGCCGGTAGTGGCGTTTACCGCCCCGACTCGAGACCTGAGCGGAGTCGTGCTGGACGAGGCATTAGGTTACTACGAGGCCACAGAACATCTAATCCTATTGGGGCACGCACAAATCGGATTTATTGGCACAGACTGTTCGGCCAAGGCCAAGGGGTACTTGCTGGCGATGAAAAAGCACGGTCTGAGCCCCCAACCCATTTCTAGTAAAACTGGCTTTTTAGAGCGGGCCTATCAGCTCGGTAAAAGGCTCGGAGGTCGGTTTACGGCCCTCGTATGCCGGGACGATTATACGGCCATAGGCATTTGTCGAGGGCTACGGGAAGCAGGGCTTCGCGTCCCCGAAGATGTGGCCGTGGTGGGAAGCGGCGACATAAAGGTGGCGTCGTATGTGACATCGGCCCTGACGACTTTGGCAACGCCCTACGAGGCGATTGCCCAAGCGGCGATGGAGTTGATGCTGGAACAGCTTGCGGAGGGGCCGGGCGAGCCTCGGCAAATAACTTTGAAACCGTCGTTGATCGTGCGGGAATCTTGTGGGGCGAAGTTATGAGTTCGCATTGCCCCTAGTAAGGGCTTGGCTTACCTTTTATAGAGACATCGAGAATATAGCTTCCGTTGGGGGTGGTCCGGCAGCGGGCCTGAGATTGAAACCCTTCGAACCTGAACTGGATCGTGCCAGCGTAGGGAAACGGATGTCGTACCGAGCGCGTACGCACCGCTGGCCCTTCCGGGGCGAGCGGTTTTTTTGTGCCCCCTTCAACGGCATTTTTCCGCACGTATAAGACGAAGGAGCCGACTTATGAGCATTTCACTACCGTCGGTCAGTTTGCTGGCCGGTTTGTTGACCCTGTCGGGGCTGTCTTGGGCACAGGCCGAGCAGGTGCCCGGCCAAGTGCTGGACGCGGCTACGGGCCGCCCTTTGGCCGGAGCCAATGTGCGGGCCGGGAACGCGGCTACAGCTGCGGATGCTGAGGGCCGCTTCGAGGTGGAGGCCGCCCTAGGCGACTCTCTCGACGTTTCCTTTATCGGCTACCAAAGTGCGCGGGTGGCGGTCGTCTTGCCGCTGGTCGTGGCCCTAGAGCGCGCGATTTTGCAAGCACCGGAGGTGGTGGTGGAAGGGGGCTTGGTGCGTCGGCGACTCAACCGCTTGGCCGCCAGCGTCACGGTAGTAGAGGGTCCCCGTTTTCGGGCTAGCGGGGGGGGACACGTGCAGGATGCAACCCATGCAGTACCCAATTTGAATTGGGCTGGTGGATCGTCGCGGCCGCGCTACTTCCAGATTCGGGGCATGGGCGAGCGCAGCCATTACGCCGGTGAAGGCCCCCCCAGTTTCGCGGTGGGATTCGTCATGGACGACGTCGACTTGAGTGGCATGGGCACGGCCGGGTTGCTCTTTGACGTCGATCAGGTCGAAGTTTTCAAAGGCCCTCAGTCGACGATTTTTGGCCCCAATGCCTTGGCCGGGCTGATCAACGTGCGTTCGGCCGATCCCCAGCAGGAGTTTGCCGGAGCGGGTAGTGCCGAGATGGGCAGCGATGGCTTGGGGCGTTTTTCCGGGGTGGTGAACCTGCCGACCGGGCGCGATTTGGTGCTGCGCGTGGGGTACGAAAACGGCCGTTCCAACGGCTTTCGCTCCAACGCCTTTCTCGATGCCGACCGCACCAATGGCCGGCGCGAGCAGTTGTTGCGCACTAAGGTCGGCTGGACCCCGGCGACTGGTCCCGAGGTGTTGGGCACCTTCTTTTGGGCCGATATGGACAATGGATACGACGCTTGGGCACCCGACAACAACGAGGATTTGACCACCTATTCCGACAAGCCGGGCAAGGACCGCCAGCAGACCGCCGGGGCCTCGCTCAAGAGCACTTGGGGGCTGGGCGCGAGCGGCGCTGAATGGGTGGCGATTACCGCGTTTTCGCACAGCGAGTTGGAGCACAGCTTCGACGGCGATTGGGGCAACGACGAGTACTGGCTAGCCGAGCATGGCTTCGACCCAGATGTCGAGGGGTGGAGCTACGACTTTTTCGACCGCAATGTGCGCGACCGCACGGTTGTGAGCCAAGAAGCCCGGCTCTTGGTCGAGGAACTGGTGGTAGGAGCCTATTGGAAGCGGCTCGCAGAGGAAGACAAGGCCGCGGGCTATTTGTTCGGCGGCGACGCCACCGACCTGAATGGCCGCTACGAAATTGACAACCTAGCCTTTTACGGTCAGTACGGGCTGGCCTTGGGCGAAAAGTTGCGGCTGGAAGTCAATGCGCGGCTCGACCGCAACGACACGGCCTATGAAGGGACGACGGCGAATGACGGGGCCGATAGCACCAGTACCGCGTTTGCCGTCGATCAATGGTTGGGCGGGGGCAAAGCGGCCCTCAGTTACGACTGGCGTTTAGGCCACACTCTGTACGCTGCAGCTTCGCGCGGCTACCGTTCCGGCGGGGTCAACCAGCATCCGTATCTAGCGGCCGAGAACCGCCCCTACGACCCCGAATACATCGTCAATTTTGAACTCGGCTGGCGGGCCAGCGGGTCGCGCTCTTCCACCGGCTTGACCCTGTTCCACGCTCTGCGCTCGGGCCAGCAGGTCGAGCTGTCGAGCCAGCAAGACCCGGGCGACCCCAACAGCTTCTTTTATTTTACGGCCAATGCCGTCAAAGGCCGCAACAGCGGTTTGGAATGGGAGCAGACCTTCCGCCTCTGGCCCCAAGTCGAACTCTTCGGCTCGCTGGGCTTGCTCACCACGTACGTCGATACGTACACCTTCCCCACGGCAGACGGGGCGGTAACGCTGGGCGACCGGGCTGCCGCTCATGCGCCCAACTACACCTTCAGCGTGGGTGGCGAATACCGCCATCAGTCGGGGCTGGAGGCGCGGCTGACCCTGACCGGCATGGACCAATTCTTTTATTCCGATGGCCACGACCAAGTCTCACAGCCTTATCGCTTAGTCAACGCCCACATTGCCTACCAGTGGGCAGCGTGGTCCGTGCAACTGTGGGGCCGCAATCTGCTCGACGAGCGCTATGGGGTGCGGGGCTTCTACTTTGGTTTGGAGCCGCCGAATTACGCCGATAAGCTGTACAAAACCTACGGCGATCCGCGCCAAGTCGGCGTGCGGCTGACGACGCAGTTTGCTGCTTTGGGAGGCTGAAGCCGTGAGCGGCCCCTCCGCTTTAATCGTCGGCAATGGCGAGCCGCCTTCCCGAGCCTTATTCGCCGCCTGCGCACAAGAAGCCGAGCTGATCTTGTGCGCCGATGGCGGGGCTAATACCGCCTCGGCGTACGGGTACGCGCCCGATTATGTGGTCGGCGACCTCGACTCGGTCCATTGCCAAAGCATTGCCGCTGACCGCCTCGTCCTCGTCGACCCCGCGGGCGATGTGGGCACAGATGGCCAAAAAGTCCTCAACCACGCGGTCGCCTTGGGCGTTACTGAAGCCGTGCTCGTCGGTTTTACGGGACGGCGCACCGATCATCTGTTGGGCAATTTGAGCCTGCTCAAGACCTTTGCTGACCGCCTCGCCTTGCGCTTTGTGGACGACTATTGCGACATCCGCCTCATCAATAGCTGCATCCGCTTCCGCGCCACTCTCGGCCAGAAAATTTCCCTGTGCCCGCTCAACGGCCGGGCCGAAGGTATTAGCACTGAGGGTCTGAAATGGGCCTTGCGGTGCGAGGATCTCATCCCGGGCGTGCGCGACGGCATCTCCAACGAGGTGGTGGATAATCCGGTCGAAATTCGGGTGGGGCGCGGCGACCTGTTGTTGTGTGTGCAGCGGCAGAGCGCGTCTGGACGGATCGAACTGCTGGATTAGTCAGGCCGAGCAGCTAGCGCCGCCGAGGACGCAGAACTGGGCGCAGTGCGGGTGATTGAGCTTCACCGGCCCCCAAGATTCGGCTAAGGTCCGGCCCATCTCAAAGGCCGCCTCATAGGGCAACAGGGTACAGGAGAGCACGACCGGAGCATCCGCGCCCTTGCGCTTGACGACCATGCGCGAGGAGGCGCACATGATGTCGTCGGGCGCCTGGCCCAGAATATCCCAGCAGCTCGTGGTGATCTCGGGGACGTCGACGGCGGGATTCATTTCCGGGAAGATTACGAGTTGGCTGGGGTCGGTCGCGTCAATGCGGACGCCAAGGTCGGCAAAGAGACGGGCAAAGCCAGCGCGCAACTTGTTTTCTTGGGTGCCCCACAGCGTGCGGCCAGCAGCCGTTACGCGGAAGCCGCAATCAGAAAGCCAGCGCAAGCCTTCGATCATCGGCGACCAAGAGCACGCGCCGCGCTCTTGCTCGTGCAGCATCGGCTCGTAGTGGTCAATGGAGACGCGGATGGTCAGCCGCTCGCCGTGCGCTTCACGCAGCCGCAGCAGGCCATCGGCGCACTTCATCATAGGCCGCATGGCGTTGGTCAGCACCAAGCTCTTAAAACCCCGCTCCAGCACGTCCGCGAGCATGTCGAGCACCTCGGGGTTCATAAAAGGCTCGCCGCCGGTGAAGCCGATCTCGTGCGTACCCAGCCGGTCGTGCTCGATTTCGTCGAGATAGGTTGCCACTTCTGCTGCCGTGAGGTACACTAAGCGGTCGTTGCGCGGACTCGATTCGATGTAACAGTTGGTACACGCCAGATTGCAGAGGGTGCCGGTGTTGAACCACAGGGTCTTCAGCCGCGTCAATGCTACGCTGGCTCGCTCCTCTCCAGCGGCGGTGAGGTCCGGGTCTTGGAACTTGCGTGGGTCTAGGCGGGGCGGGGCTTGCGCTTGGGTCATGGTAGCTCAGATCGGGTCCGCCGACCGGGATGCGAGAGTCGGGCGGCTGCAAAAAGAACCGATAGTTTAACAGACTGTCAAGACTGGGGCAGCGGGTGGGAGGTGCTGGCGAAATCTGGCTGGGATGAGTAGGTTGTCTGCTGCATCGAAAGAGGAGCCTCTATGAAGAAATACACCGTAGCTATCATCGGCCTCGGGCGCATGGGCAGCACCATTGACGACGAGGGGCACGGCGACCTGCCTTATTCGGTCGCAGCCGCCACCAGGGCGAGCGAGCGGCTGGAGTTGGTGGCCGGCGCGGACATCCTGCCCGATAAACGCGAGGCGTTTCAAAGCCGCTGGGGAGCAGCCGTGTACGCGGATTTCCGCGACATGATCCGCCGCGAAGAGCCAGATATCGCAGCCATCTGCACGGCGGCCTGTTTGCCCAAGCCGGCCAGAGAGGCCCCGGACGCGAGCTTTCGCGGCGACTCTCATGCCGACCTAGCGGTAGCGGTGGCCAATCTAGGTGTGCCGATGATCTACCTCGAAAAGGCCATGGCTAGTTCGCTGGAGCGCGCCGACGAAATCCGCGATGCCGTACAGCACAACAACGCGCTGTTTAACACCGGCGTCTTGCGCCGCTTTGACAACCGCTACGAGGTGGTCAAGGACGCGGTCGCCGCCGGTCAGGTCGGCGCGGTGCAGACCGTGGTTCACTACGCCAGCTCCAGCCTGATGCACGGGCACATCCATTCGATCGACACGGTGTCCTATCTCATCGGCGATCCGGCGATTGCCGCCGTGCGCGGCGAGCTGTTGCCTCGCGGCTTGCAAGTCGAGGGCAATCACATTCCGTCTGATCCCTTGGCCACCTATCAACTGCGCTTTGCCAATGGCGTCGAGGCGTGGTCCATTCCAGCGGCCCCGTGGGAATTTGAGGTCATTGGTGCGGAGGGCGCCATCCGCTCGTGCAACAACGGGGCCAGCGTTTTACTGCGCCAGCCCAGCACTGGACAAGGACGGAAAGCCTTGTGGGAGGAGGTGCCCATTGAGCCAGTGACGCCGCGCAGTACGACGCAGTGCTGCTTGGAGGATTTAGTGGCGGCGCACGAATCCGGCCAACCCACGCGCGGCCACATCGACCTGGCCCACCACATCACAGAAGCCACCATCGCCGTCGCCGAGAGCCATCGCCGAGGCGGTGCCTGGGTAGAATTGCCCCTTTCTTCCCGCGACCTTTACGTTTTTCATATATAGATAGATCCCGCAATGTCCCATTCACTTTTCCCCAAAGGATACACGTGTTAAAAGCAGGCATATTTCTCGATATGGAGAATCTCAATCGCTGCGGCGGGCACGGCATCCAGTTTCGCCGGATCAAGGCCCTGGTAGAGGCGCAGAAGGCGATTGTAGTGCGGGCCAATGCCTATATGGCCGTTGACCGCGAGCGCGAAAACGTGGACGCAGATCACCGCCAAAAGAGGGAAACGTATCGCAATCGAGCGCGGCGCGAGGGATACCACCTGATACTCAAAGAAGTGCGGCGCTATCGCAATGCGGAGGGCGAGACGGTCATCAAGGCCGATTCCGACTTAGAGCTAGCGATCGACTCCCTATTGCAATCGCAGAATTTGGACTACGTGCTGTTGGGCACCGGCGATGGCGACTTCGTGCGCTTGGTGCGCGCCCTGCAAAACCGGGGCAAGCGGGTCGATCTGCTGTCTTTTATGCACACCAGCACCGCGCTGCGCGAAGAGGTCGATCACCACTTTTCCGGGTACTTGGTGCCCGGCATCCTGTTCGGTCGCGGCTCAGACCAGCGCCTGCGTGGCTACCTACACGCGGTCAACGAGGAGAAGGGCTTCGGATTCTTGACCGTGCAGACCGGCTTGGGCTTGGACACCATACGCGAGGATGTTTTTCTCCACATTACGGACCTGCGCACAGTGCGGGGCGAGGTGATGTCCAACGCGGATTTTGCCTATCTCAGAATAAAAAACGCAATCATTGAGTTTGAACTAGAGGACGATGGCGACCGGCAAAAGGCCATCAATGCCGTGGAGTTCCGCCCAGAGTTGCTGTGAGGCGCACCCCGGCGACGGTACATGTTCGTAGAAATTCACGGTGAACATGCGCCGCCGAAAGCAGTGCGCTTGGTATTGTGCTAAATGCGACAAGGTCGCCCGGCTGGTCTCCACCACTTATCTCCGGCCGATTATTCCTACAAGCTCCGCTCCAATCCAGCTTCCAACGCAGCCTCAATCCGCGCCTTGGTCTCTTCGAGGTGGGCGCGGCTATACGCGTCTAGCGCATGGCCGGCCAGCCGCGTTTCGATCTGGGTGGCGATGGTTTGCAAGTCCGCTCGGGCCAAGGTGCGGGCATCTTCGGGAGTGCCCGGGACGGGCCTGAGCACCAGCCCGATTAGTTTTTGTAGCTGTGCCCGCTGCAAGTTGCGGCGAAAGCTGTCGATGGAGCTGCCGGTCTCCAACTCCGCCCAGATAGACTGCCGCAGTCCGGTAAACAGCTCCACCATCCCGAAGGTATCGTCGCCTTCATAGCGCAGCTCCAGATCTTGCAGGCGGCTCAGCAGCGTTGGATCGTAGAACCGATTGAGCGGCTGCTGTTGGATGCTCGACACAATGTCGTGGATGGGGTAATCAATGCGCGGCACGTCGAACACCGACCAAGTGAAATCAACCCAGCGTTCCGGCGCCAACTTGTTGAGCAACTCCGGCGACCAACCAAAGGCGTCTGGCCCAAATACATGCTCCACCAGAAAGTCGAGTGCCTCGCGCTGCCGGGCAGGCGGCACCGGCTGTAGCGGCAGCCGTCCATCGTCCACGTGGTCGCGGTAGTGATAGATGCCGCCGATGTAGCGGCTGACATTGCCCGCACCCGACCAGTAGGGCCTAAAGCCCCAGCCGAACACCCGCCGCAGGGTTTGGTAGCGCTCGCCCGGCTGCTCGAACTTGTCCTCTACTTTGGCCCAAAGTTCTTGCGACAGGGCGACTTGGTCGCGGTAGTGGGCAATCGGGTCGTCGCGCAAGTCCCAACGCGCTGCGCTCGGGTCGATACCCCGGGTCCAGTACAAGGCGTCCTCGTCCGTGCCGTAGGCCAGCTCTTTTGCCGCCACTCGGCCGGCGATCTTGGCCAGTTGGGCCTGCTCGCTGGCCGGGCTGTCCGCCTCTAGCGGCCGGTAGGCGTACTCAATGGCCCAGTAGTCGTATGGCCCCAGCGTCGTCTGGTAGTACTCGCCTTGCTGTTGGCCCTCTGGGGCGATATTGACCGGGTTGTAGTCCATCACCGAGCTGGAGATGCCTTCGCGGTCGGTGACGCGGCGGTCGTGCAGCGCGTCGAGCGGGTGGATGGTGCTGCCCTTGAAATTGTGCCGCAGGCCGAGGGTGTGGCCCACCTCGTGCGCTACTAATTCGACGATTAGCTGGCGGATGAACTCCTTTTCATCGACCTCGCCCCCGCCGGCCGCGGTTCGCGCTGCCAACAAGTGCCACCCGAAAGCGGCCTCTTGCCTCAGCCCGTCGGCCATATCGCACAATCCCCGGCTGTGCCCCATAGCCGCGGCGACCGCAGGTTCTCGCCCCACCGGATCGACTAGTTCGGTGAACTCCAAATGAGCGTAGCGGACAAAATCCGCGCTGATGCGGATATCGGCGTCGAAAATTTCGCCGGTAAAGGGATTGGTGCGCGACGGTCCCACCGCGTATCCTCGACCGGGCTGCACCATCCAGCGCACCACGCTATAGCGCACATCGGCCGCGTCCCACTCGGCGTCATCGGGCTGCTGCTTGGCCACGATCGCTCCTTCAAAACCGAGCGGTTCGAATGCCTTATTCCACACTAAAATTCCCTCGCGCACTGCGTCTCGGTACTCGGGTGGAATCGTGTTTTCTAGCCAGAACACAATCGGCTTTTTGGGCGGCGACCGGTCGAATTTGGGCTCGGCTTTCTCCAGGTGCCAGCGCTCGACGTAGCGCACGTATGGGTCGTCTTTGAGTACTGAAGTGTAGTCTTGGTACAAAGTGGTGAAGTGCCCCACTCGGTCGTCGGCCAAGCGCGGGCGGAAATCCGACTCGGGCAGGCTGGACAGGCTGTAGTGATAGATGTGCTGGAAACTTCGCGTATCCGCTAGGGTCGGGATGTCCCTTTGCGGTGAGTCGGATTCAAAGTGCAGCACCACGTCGATTTCGGTGTTGTGCGGGAAATTCTGCAATGCGCCGAAATAACTATTGTCGTTGTCGAAGCGATACGACCCCTTTTTGAGGTACTCGCTGAAGAAGGAACTTACTAAGGCGATGTCCTGAATGAAGAAACCACTAGGGTCCACTAGTACTGCGCCGGTCTCGGGATGGGGCTGCCCCTCAATACTGCCAACGCCTATAATCGAATCGGACAGCCCCCGGTCCACGGCCCGCCGGATGGCGGCGTCCGGCTCGGCCCGGTAGTACACATTCTTGTGGGCGAAGAATACCTTTTTGCCGACTCGCTGAAAGACAAAGGGGAACGTGCCCGAGCCCCGACCGATGGAGACCAGCGAAGCCGAATCAAAGAAGTAGCCGTCGCCCTGAGTGCGCGTGATGCTACACAGGTAGAGCTGGTCGAACTGGCCGGGCCGAATGGCCAGGAACACTTTGTTTTCTGCTGGATCTCGGTACAGCTCAAACAGCCCTTCGACCTTGTCAAAGCCCTTGATTACTTTGGCAAATTTGGGACCTTTGTCCTCCTCGTCTTCCTCTTCTGCGTCGGCGGCCCCTTCCTCGGCAGCCTCCTCTTTCTCTTCGTTCTCTTCCGACCAGACGGCCTCCGTCCCCCATAGGCCGAGGATGGCGACCAGCAATGTCCACTTTAATGCGTGCATAGTACTACTCAACTCCCATCTCAATGGGCCTCGCGGGCCATCTCATACCATGGTTTGGCTAACGGGCGACTCCTACGGGAAACGACGCGTCCAAATAACTTCTATTCACCTTAGTACACGACATGAAGGTCTCAGCCGGGCGTGCGGGCGGGACGCCCGCACTCCTAGGGACCTATGTAGAAGACGCCTACACAGAGTACGTGTCATGTACTAATACTAATCGTATGAATTAATGTTGCATCCAATATCCAAAAATAGCCCCCTGGGAGCGCGGGCGTCCCGCCCGCATTGCGGGCCAGAGGCCCGCACTCCCAGGGACCTATATAGAAGACGCCTACGCAGAGTACGTGTCATGTACTAAGTCTATTCGCAGTAAATTCGGACCTTATCGTCCCCGTCGTGGATATTGACTTCGACCTCGCTTAGCGCGTCGATGAGCTGCTCTAAATCCTCGGCGTGCAGATTGTCAATGTCAATGTCGATGCCGTTTTTCTTGATCTTCTTCTTGATTTTTTTCTCCGCCTTCTCCGGCAGCAAGGTGTGCAGCTTGACTCCGGCCTTGAAGAGTGCCAGCGGCACGCGGACGTCGACGTGCTCATCCCCATCTGAATCGATGGTGACTCGCAGATAGCGGGCTGCTCCCGCGTGCAGCGGTACTAGCGGCTGCACCGCTGGGGTCGCCGCTGGACTCTCGTCGACCAGGGAGAGCAGGCGCTCGGCTTCATCAACCGAGACCTTGCCCTCAGATAGCATCTCCAGTACGCGTCTGCTGTTTTCGTTCATGGCGGTTCTCCTGTTGGTTGCTGCGCTTGGCTATTGAAGCGCAATGGATCCGTTTGAGGTTTGGGCAATCAACTCGGCCTCGCCTTCGCCTATAGTCCCCTCGAGTTTGTGGCGCTTTTCAACCGACGCGACAAAGCCCGGGACCTCGCAGCGGACTCGCCCATTGGTCGTCGCAGCCGTTAGCGCGAGGCTCGGCTCGGCGTCTAGAGCTACTTTGATGTTGCCATTGGTGGTAGAGAGTCTATTGCTGTTCCCTGGCGCGAGGCTCCCCTGAAATTTTATCGTCCCATTGGTCGTCCGCGCATTGAAGCAGCCGTGTGCGTCCTCAATGGATACGCGGCCATTCGAGGTAGCAAGCTCGGCCGAGCCAGAGAGCGTCTTGATCGCGAGCGGGGCGTTTTGGGTCGTCGCGTTTAGGGCGCCCTTGAATTGTTCGACCCGTATAGGCCCGTTTTTGGTCTGCACGGTCCCGCCGCGCTCTGTGCCCCGGAGTTCCACTGGCCCGTTGCTAGTCGCCAAGTCCACGCTAGTTGTGACGGGTACCGTAACCTCGATGTTTGCGCCGGGGTGCTGACGGGAGAATCCGTGCGGGAATCCCGCGGATGGCCGATCCGGCTTGGCTTCGACCGCGACGAAGTCGCCTTCTTGGGTGGCACTGTACTGGATTTCGCGCGGTTTTTTCAGCCTCGCCCGCACGTGAATCGAGCCAGATTCGCCGGCGTGGACCCGGATGCGGCCGTTGAAGCCGCGCACCACGAGACGCGGGTTGTCGCCCACGGCGAACGTGTCGTCGCGCCTAGCAGCCTTGCCGTCTTGGTCGCGGGCGTCGTTGTCGCTTTCGGGGGCTTCAGAGGAGTCTTGTAGCGCCTCAACGTTAGGTATCTCTTCGAGTCCTTCAAGAGAGTCTTGTAGCACCTCAACGTTAGGTATCGTTCTATGCCTCTTGCGAGTCCCTTGCAGCACCTCTAAGAGGTGCTCGGCCTCTTCTACAGTGACCTTCCCCGCCGCAAGCATGTCGAGAATTCTGCGTCGTTCTTTCGTCATCACAGCCTCCTAATCAATTGAAATGAACACGCGCTCCCCGCCGGAGACTACGTTGCAGCGCAGGCCGCGCAGCGAGGCCAGCACGTATAAAAGCAAAGGGCCGGCTAGCAGGACGGAACGGCTCTGAGCGCGGCGACCCGAGTGCGCCGCTAATAGCACTGCAACAGGCGTCCCCAGCAGCACCACGACGGCAATGAGCGGCCATAGCACTATAAGCGGGATCCAAAGCCGGATGCGGCGCTTGTCGTCTTGGATCCGCAATCGCAGGAGCAGCGGCGGCAGCATCAAGAGAGCCTCCGCAGTGCTTCTTTGACGTCGATCTCGCCGCGTTCCAAGCTGTCGAGCACTGCCGCTGATTGAGGATGCGAGCGCGGCGTGCCCGCTTCTCCCTTTTGCACGGTCTCGACCAACGGTAGCTGCTCGGCGATAGCATCCAATCGGTTTTTGACCGTGGGGTAGCTGATGCCAAAGATGCGCTCCATTTCCTTGATCGAGCCGTGGACTTGGACGAAGGCCATTACGAATACTTGGTCCTCGGCGGCAAGACGCGCCAGAACGGGCGGCTCAAATTGCCCTTCGATTGCGATGGCACTATCCGGCAGAAAAACCCGCTCCACCACGATACGAGCCCCCTTCGTCAGATCGGTCAGCTCTTTCCAGTCTTTGATAATTCCACCTCCAAAAAATTGAATTTAGACATAATTATAC
>RKRN01000299.1 GCA_007571365.1 Candidatus Latescibacterota bacterium | reverse complement strand
GCTCCGGCGACGGTTGTCGAGGGTTGGTCTTGGGGGCGGATCAAGGCCGCATTTGGGTTTGAGGACGGAGAGTGATACCTTCAACGACCAAAAAGACGCCTTTAGGATCCCTCAGTTTTTGTCATGCCTGTGCAAGCAGGCATCCAGCAAGGCCCGTTTGTGGCCTTAGCGCCGACTGGATTCCCGCCCCGTGTCGCGTTCTTGCGCGGGAAGGACGACCGAGGGGGCCGGAAGCGTCAGAGCCAGATTAAAAGTACGTAACATCAGAATCCATAGAGGAAAGGAAGATCGCCATGAAAATTGCCATGTTGCACGGTCCGCGCGATTTGCGGATAGAAGATCTGACGCTGGACACGGAAAACTTGGAAGACGACCAAATTTGGGTGGAGACGGAGATTACGGGATTTAAGATTGGCACCGACCGCGGCAACTACGAAGGAGCCGAACAGGTGCCCGGAGCACCGGATTTTCCGCGTTGGGTGGGCGACAGCAATCTAGGCGTGGTGCGCGGAGTCGGCAGCAAGGTAGCCAAGTTTGCGGTGGGGGATCAGGTGGTGTCGCGGCATCCCCATCAGTCGGCGTACGTAGCGCGAGACAGCGAGAGCATCGTCCGCGTACCGGACGGGGTCGCGGCCGAAGACGCGGTGTTCGCCCATTTGTACGCCTTGAGCATGCATTGCTACACCAAGGCTTTTTTCGCGCCCGGCGAGACCGTGGCCGTCGTGGGGTTGGGCGTCTTGGGGCTGGGAGCCGTAGCACTAGGCCCGCTTTTTGGTGCGCGAGTTGTGGGGCTGGGCAACAGCCCGGTGCGCTTGGACATGGCGCGTCAGATGGGGGCGCACGAGGCCCTGTTGTCGGACGATCCCGAGCTGGCGGCCAAGCTAGACGAATTCACCCACGGGCACGGGATCGACTTGGTGATCCTGACGGCCAACCCTTGGCCGGCGTATCGCACGGCCTTAGAAGTGGTCCGGCCCAATGGGCGGGTGTCGATCGTCAGCTTGCCCGGGCGGGGTGAAGAGCCGCTAGATTTTAACCCGTTGGACATGCGCTGGTTTTACTTCAAGGGCATTTCCATCGTCGCGGTCAACGACCGGGCCGGGTCGCTCTTTCCGCCGCCGCAAGGAGATCGCTTTGACAACGACAGCCGCTGCGCCCACGTGCTCTCGCTGATGCAGGACAGCAAGCTCCAGCCGAGCCACTTGGTCACCCACCGGCTGCACTACTCAGACATGGTGCGAGCCTACGAAATGGCGTACCACCGCGAGAAAAACATGCTCAACGTGGTATTCAACTGGAAGGACTAAAAGCATGGCCCTGCTGCCGACGACCAATGCCGACGGGCGGGACGTCATCCCGATGACCGAGGCCCAAAAGTACCTCTTTGACCTCAAGGGGTTTATCCTCTTGCCCGCGCTGTTGAGCACCGCAGAGCTGGGGCCGATTCGCGCTCACCAGATGAAATTTCTCTACGAGCGCGAGGCCCTGCCGCCGGACGAGCGCGACAACCACGGCGGCCCGTCGCAGATTTTGCTCGACCACCCGGCCGTAGTGGGCGTACTCAACGAAGTGCTTTCGCATCAGGCGCTAGCCAGCCAAGACTGCTACGGGTTCCGCTACGACCACACCTATACCAGCCATCGCCAAGCCGGGCACGACAACTTCGGTCCGCACGGCGGCGGTGGCTACTTCAATTTTCGCGGCAACTCGCACATCTATCAGATGCAGCCGGGCAAAGTGCATTCCGGCCTAACGCGGGTGGTGTGGGAGCTCAACGAAGTCGGCCCGGGCGACGGGGGCACGCTTTTTCTGCCGGGCAGCCACAAAGCCGCCTTCCCCCGGCCCGAAGCATTGAGCCAGCGCGACAGTGCGCTGTGGGAGAGCTATACCTGCCCGGCTGGTTCGGCGGTGATTTTCACCGAGGCTCTGTGCCATTCGGGTACGCGCTGGGCCAACGAGCAGTGCGACCGGCTGAGCTTGTTCACCTGCTACGACACCGTCAATTCCAAGTGGGGCAAGGGCTGTCCGGCGGCCGCCGTGATCGCCTCTTTCCCAGCCAAGCGCCGCACGCTCTTCCGGGGCGTGTGGCACGGGATGAGCGATGTGCCCGGCATCAACAAGTACTACGAAGTAGCCAACCAAGCCGTTTGACGCGACGAAAGAATTCGGCATGAGCCAAAAAGTTCTCTTCCTGCTCGATGGTATGGCCCTCGTCTATCGGGGCCATTTCGCGCTGATCCGCAATCCGCGCCTGACCTCAAAGGGCGTGAACGCGTCGGCCGTTTTTGCCTTTGCCAACACCTTGCTCTCCATCATCGAAAAGGGCGAGCCAACGCACCTCGCCGTTGTCTTCGACACGCCGGAGCCGACGCACCGGCACCGCAAGTACGAAGAGTACAAAGCCCAGCGCGAGGCCATGCCTGAGGATCTGAGCCAAGCACTGCCCTATGTGTTCCGGCTCTGCGAGGCGTTTAATATCCCGGTCTTGCGCGAGCCGGGGTGGGAAGCCGACGACGTGATCGGCACGTTGGCCAAAAAGGCCGAGACCGAGGGGTTTGCGACGTACATGGTCACACCCGACAAGGACTACGCCCAGCTCGTCTCCGAGCGGAGTTTTGTGTACAAGCCGGGGCGCGGCGGCGACCAAGCCGAGGTTTTGGGCGTGCCGGAAATCCTCGCCCAATGGCAAGTCGAGCGGATCGACCAAGTGATCGACGTACTGGGGCTGATGGGCGATTCTTCGGACAATGTGCCCGGCGTCCCCGGGATTGGCCCCAAGACCGCGCAAAAGCTCATCGCCCAGTACGGCAGCATCGAAGCGTTGTTGGCTCACACCGACCAGCTCAAAGGCAAGCAGAAACAAAACGTCGAAGAACACCGGGAACAGGCCCTGCTCTCCAAGGAACTGGTCACCATTGCGTGCGATGTGCCACTGGCCGTGGGGCTGGCGGATTTGGCGAAAAAGGCATGGAACCGCCAGAAGCTAGAGGCCCTCTTCTCCGAGCTTGAATTCAACACGCTGGGCCGGCGGCTGCTCGGCGACGAGTTTAGCGTTGAAAAGGAGCAGCGCCACGGTCCGCTCAAAGGGGTGGCGAATGTGGAGCACGACTATCAACTCGCTGATACGCCTGATAAGCGGCGGGCGTTGATCGCGGCGTTGTTGGAGCAGCCCGCGTTTTGCTTCGACTGCGAGACCAACGGCCTCGACGTCCGGCAATGCGACTTGATTGGCTTGGCCTTTTCATGGGCACCGGGCACGGGCCACTACGTGCCGCTGCCCGAGCAGCGAGCCGAGGTGCTAACTGTTTTGGCGGAATTTCGCCCGGTGCTCGAAAGTGGATGCGAAAAAATCGGCCACAACCTCAAGTACGATCTCAGCGTATTGCGCTGGCACGGCCTGCGAGTGGAAGGCCCGTTCTTCGACACCATGCTGGCGGCGATCTTGGCCGCGCCCGAGCTGAGACGCAGCATGGACGAGCTGGCCAAGAGCCTGCTCTCCTACGCGCCCAAGCCCATATCCGAGCTAATCGGCGAGCGCGGCGGCGAGCAGCTAACGCTCTTGCAAGTGCCGGTGGAGCAAGTGGCTGAGTACGCCTGCGAGGACGCGGACATTACCTTCCAACTCGCCAAGGTGCTGCGGCCGAAGATCGAAGCCATGGAGCAGCAGCGCGTTTTTTACGAAGTCGAGACCCCGCTGCTGCCGGTGCTGGTGGATATGGAATACGAGGGCATCCGCCTGGAAAGCTCGGCCTTGGCCGCGCTCTCGCGGCAGTTTGAAGAGGCCATTGAAGAGGCCAGCGAGCGCGTCTTTGCGCTAGCCGGCGAGCACTTTAATCTAAATTCGGGCAACCAGCTAGGCACCATCCTCTTTGAGAAGATGGGCTTAGATCCCAAGGCGCGGCGGACGCAAAAGACCGGCCAGTACCAAACCAGCGAACAGGTCTTGCGCCGCCTGGCCAATCGCCACGAAATCGTGCGACAGGTGCTCAACTACCGATTGCACACCAAGCTCAAGTCGACCTACGTGGATCAACTCCCCAGCGCGGTTTACCCAACCACCGGGCGCGTACATACCAACTACGAACAGCTAATGACCGCCACCGGGCGCATGAAATCCGACCGCCCAAACCTCCAGAACATCCCCATCCGCAGCGAGCAAGGGCGGGAAATCCGCCGCGCCTTTGTGCCGCGCAGCAGCGAGTACCTGCTCTTTTCAGCCGATTACTCGCAGATCGAGTTGCGGATCGTCGCTGCGCTCAGCAAGGACCAAGGGATGCTAGGCACCTTCAGAAGCGGCGGCGACATCCACTTGGCCACGGCCGCCAAGATCTACCAAGTCGCAGAAGACCAAGCGACCCCCCAAATGCGCCGCCAAGCCAAGACGGTCAACTTCGGCATCATCTACGGGATTTCGCCCTTTGGGTTGGCCGAGCGGCTCGACATCGCCCGCCGGCAGGCCGCCGAGCTAATCGATCAGTACTTCGCCCAGTATCCAGGGGTGCAGTGCTATCTCGACGAGACCGTGGAGTTCGCCCGCGACCAGGGCTACGTCGAGACGGTGACCGGGCGGCGGCGCTATCTGCGCGACATCAACTCGCGCAACGCCACTGCCCGCAAAGCTGCTGAGCGCAACGCGATCAATACCCGCATTCAGGGCACGGCCGCCGACATGATCAAGCTGGCGATGAGCCGCATCCACCGGCTGCTGCGCGAGGAAGGGTTCCGCTCGGCCATGCTGTTGCAGGTCCACGACGAGTTGGTCTTTGACCTGCACCGGGACGAGGTGGAGACGCTGCCGCCGCTGGTCGCGCACCAGATGCGCGAGGCCCTGCCGCTGGAGGTGCCGCTGGGAATCGAGATGGGCACCGGCGAGAATTGGCTGGAGGCGCATTGAGGGACGCAGGATGACCGAATACTCATCGCCTAAAAAGACCAAGCCATCGCCTGGCGGTTTGGTGCGCGACGGACGCCAACTGACGCTGGACGAACTGCTGCGCCCGCGGCAAACCGCACACAGTCTCAGTATAGATCGCACCTTTCCCGAGGAATTTGTCAACGACCTTTCGCGTCAGGAAGTGTTCAATAAGCACCTCTTCCGGCCAAACACATATCTGCATAAGTGGTGGGCGCGGCGGTGCGGGTCCACGTTTCGCACCATACTCAAGCAGTTTGCGGCTGACCACCAGTGCCGCGATTACTACGCACCGGGTGGGTTGGAGGGCCTAACGGTACTTGACCCCATGATAGGCGGCGGCACAACCTTGCACGAAGCAATTCGCTTGGGCGCGAACGTCATCGGTGCGGATATAGACCCCATCCCGATTGTGCAGGCCCGAGCGTCGCTCACGCCGGCCGAGCTGACGAGTTTGCGATCTGCTTTCAGTCAGTTCTTCGCCGACCTGCACGATAGCTTAGGGCCTTATTTCCAGACCGAATGTCCGACCTGTGAGCAGACTGTGGATAGCCGATATGTGCTATACGGGCTACGCAAAAAATGTGCTTGTCGGCATGTCGTGCAGATCGACCAGTGCGATTTGCGACACGAGGACGACGCGAAAATCAGCATTTGCCCTGAGAGCGGGAAGATTTTTCGCAAGCAAAATGGGCAGCGAGCCGCCATCGAAACGTCGTCTCCGCCTACTGGGACGGTCGGTGCAGCCGCGAATCTGATCACCAAAGCTGAAAAAGAGTGTCCTAGCTGCGGTCAGCAGTACGAAGAACTGCTTGACTTGCCGTTTTATGTACGCTATACGCCGATTGCGATTGTTGCGACTTGCCCCGAACACGGTACTTTTTTTCGCTCGCCTAGCGAAGCGGATTTGGCGCGGATCAAGCGGGCCGACCAGCGGCGCAGAGAACTGGATTTCGGGCCGTTGGAGGATTTTAGAGTGCGCGATGGTCCAAAGTCCGGGGACCTGCTAAGGCGCAATATCTGCTCGTACCTCGACGTTTTTTCGTCCCGTCAGCTACTGTACTTGCATCAAGCGATTCGGCAACTGCACGACTATACAGGCATAGATAGACTTACTATCGGGACGCTTGTGTCCACCTCTTTAGAGTTCAATGCCATGCTCTGCGGGTATAAGGGGTGGTACAAACGTCGTCCGGGCGCGATTCGGCACGTTTTCGCTTTGCACGCCTATTCCTTTCAATACACAGTGCTGGAGAACAACCCGGTCAATCCGCGTAAGTCGTCTGGCAACCTACAATTGCTCTTTCGCGATCGGATTGAGCGGGGACGCAAGTGGTCGGTCTTGCCTGTCGAACGGAAAGTTGGGGAAAACGGCAAAAGGGCGTTAGTCAAGATACCGGGAGAGTCGGATGACGGCGTTGAGGTTTTCAATCAGGCCGACCTCGTGCGTGATCGGAGCCGGTTTTGGCTCATTCAGGGTGATTCGCAGAGTTTGCCTCTCGACGACCATTCCGTAGATATGATAGCCCTATTACGACAGTGTGCAATACAGCAATTTAGCGGCTTTTTTTCGGGTGTGGCTGGCGCACCTGCTTCCCGACGAGGCCGAGTGGAGTTACGACGAAACCGACAGTGCTGTGGCGACAAAAGTGGCGGATGGCACCAGCAATTTTATGAGGGTGCTGGCGGGAATTTTCGCGGAGTGCGGGCGCGTCCTAAAGCAACAGACCGGGCGGATGGTATTTACTTTTCACCACTGGGATCCCGGTGCGTGGGCCGAACTCACATTGGCTCTCAAAAGCGCCGGATTTAGGCTGATGAACGCGTACGTAGTGTACTCCGAACATCCCATCTCAGTCCACATCCGCAACTTGAACTCAATCCGGCACGACAGCGTTTTGGTTTTCGCTCTTGACGGCAATGATCCTCCTGCTGCATGGACGCCCTTGGACGCTATTGACACCGACGACAGCGAAACGTTTTGCCGGCAATGCGGCGCAACGCTGGGTTGGCTGTTGGAAGGTGCGTTCTCGCCGGCCGAAGTTCGCGCCGTTTGGAAAAATCTCATTCGATCGGGAAAAGATGGTTGAGAACTTAGGTAGACGACCAACGGAAATTTTTGGATATCCGGTCGAGAATCGATCCGATGCAGCGAGAGACGCTCGCCGGAAGCATTGGTGTCCATTCAATAAAGATAAGTTCGTAGAAAAGTTAAACGAAAAGCTGCGGCTCAGGTTATGCGTGAAGTGACGACAACCGAGGTCGGCGAATAGCAAAACACACCACAAAGAAAGGCACTAGCCACAATGAGCGAGCGCACCCGCGGCTTCGGCAGCGACAATCACGCCGGGGTCCACCCCGAAGTCATGGCGGCCTTGCAGCGAGTCAACGTGGGGCACGTGCATTCCTATGGGGACGACCCCCACACGGCTGAAGCCGTCGCGCGCTTTCGCGCGGAGTTGGGGGCAGAGGTAGAGGTTTTCTTTGTCTTCAACGGCACCGGAGCCAATGTTACCGCCCTTGCCGCCCTCACGCGCTTTTACGACGCGGTGATCTGCTCGGACACGGCCCATCTCCACATCGACGAATGCGGGGCCCCCGAGCAGGTGGCCGGCGTCAAGCTCCTGACTGTACGTGCGCCCGACGGCAAAATCACGCCCGAAGGAGTCGCCGCTCACGTTGCCGGGCGCGGCGATGAGCACCAAGTGCGGCCTCGCGTGGTGTCGATTACTCAAGCTACGGAACTGGGTACTGTTTATGCGCCCAATGAGATTCGCGCTCTCGCCGATTGCGCCCATGAGCACGGGATGTATCTGCACGTCGATGGAGCGCGGATCGCCAACGCAGCCGTGGGCTTGGGCCTAGATCTGCGGGAGATCACGGGGGACTGCGGGGTTGATGTGCTGTCGTTTGGCGGCACTAAGAACGGCCTGATGCTGGGAGAGGCCGTGGTTTTTTTCGCGCCTGAGCTAGCCGCGCACTATCGCCGGGCGCGCAAGCAGGGGATGCAGCTGGCCTCTAAGATGCGCTTTGTCGCCGTGCAGTTTACGGCCCTGCTAACCGACGACCTGTGGCGTCGGAGTGCCCAGCACGCCAACGCCATGGCACAGGTACTGGCCGAGCGCGTGCGGCCTATTCGCGGGGTGGAGGTGCTCTATCCGGTGCAGGCCAACGCCGTTTTCGCCCGGTTGCCGCTGGCAGTGATTCCCGTTTTGCAGCAGGAGTTTTTCTTTTATCCTTGGAATGCCACGCAGGGCGAGGTGCGCTGGATGACCTCGTTCGACACCGCGGGCGAGGACATAGAAGCGTTTGCGACGCTGATTGAAACTACTATGGCGGAAAGGAGCCTATCGTGATCATCGACACCCATACCCACTTCTACGATCCCACGCGGCCCGAAGGCGTACCTTGGCCGCCGGCCGACAACGAACTGCTCTACCGCCCGGTATTGCCCGAGCACCACCGCGCTCTCGCCGCATCCGAAGGGGTGACCGGCACAGTGGTGGTGGAGGCCAGTGCGTGGCTGGCAGATAATCAATGGATTCTGGAGTTGGCCGCTGATGATCCTTGGATCGTCGGGCTGGTGGGCCACGTCGATCCCAATCGCGCAGACTTCAAAGGCGATATTGACCGCTTGGCGGCAAACGCGCTCTTTCGCGGCATTCGCTGCGGCGGCGGGTTCTTTGCCGACTTGGAAGCCGGGTCTTTTATCGCCGACATGGAGCACCTCGTCAGGCGGGACTTGCAGCTCGACGCGCTGGTGGGGCCGGCCGACTTGAGGCCAGTGGCTGAACTGGCCCGGCGGCTGCCTGAGTTGCGCATCGTCATCAACCACTGCGGCGGGGTTGGGACCGATGGCGGCGATCCCGATCCGGCGTGGTTGGACGCCATAGCCGAGGCGGCCGAGCAGCGGCAGGTCTTTATGAAGGTCTCGGCGATCATGGAGCAAAGCCGGGTGGAGCCGGTGCCGGAAGAGCTGGACTTTTACCGCCCGATCCTCGACGCCATGTGGGGTGCCTTTGGCGCAGACCGGGTGATCTACGGCAGCAATTGGCCCGTCAGCGACCGGGCGGGAAGTTTTAAGGCCGCCATCTCCATCGTCAAAGCGTACTTTGGCGAAAAGGGCGCGACCGAGCCGTACTTCTGGCAAAACAGCAAGGCCGCCTACAAGTGGCCAGACCGCTAAGGAGACTCCCGTGAAATTCTGGATCTTCACCCACAGTGACCAGCCCCTCGAACACTGGCTTGAAGGCTACCAACAGCGCTTTGACGCTTGGGAAGAAGGCGGCGTTGAGGGCATTATCGTCGGCCGCATGCAGTTTGAACAGGACGATGGCTCGGTGATCCCCAGCTATCCGGCCAATCCCGATCTTTACGCCGAGCACGGCGTCGAGCCGCCGGAGGAGACGCCCCGCGATGTAGCCAAAGAAAAAAAGCTCCAAGCCATGCTGGACGACGCAGCCGCGCGTGGCTGGCAGATTATGACCTTTGGCATGGGGCGCGGCGGGCTGGTCGGGCTGGAGGACTTGATCGCGTTCTACCCGCAGGTCCACGGCGTCATAATCGACGGCCCGGGCGAAAACCACTACGAACTAGCGTTCCACCACGGCGGCGAGCTCTTGGAACTCCGACCCGGCGAAGATCAGCTCTTTGCCAGCATGGGGGCCGATGTCGGGCGGATGCAGCGCGGCATTGACCATCTGCGGCAGGCCCTGTGTCGGCTGACGCCGCAGCGGGTGCGCTATCTGGCCCAAGGCGGCCTTTTCTCGGTGCTGAACTTAATCGACCTCGACGAGGACGGGCTGTATTGGTTGCGGATGCGGCAGGAGAAGTCGCGCCGCGCCTGGGAAGACGCTCGCACCATCGTCGATCAGGCTTCGCGCAAGATCGAGCTGGGCGGCATTCCGCGCACGGCCGTCTTTTCTGGGTTGACCGGGCAGGACTACGAGCGAATGGCCGGGTACTTCGATTATATATTCCCCAAGCACTACTACTGGCACCGCGGTTTCGACGGCCTTTATGGCACGGTGGCGCGCTGGGTGCAGACGCTTGGGGCGTGGAATCCGGGGCTAACGGAAGAAGACGCTTTTGCCGTGGTCGCGGCACTTTTTGGCATCAAACTGCCTGGGGTGCGCACGCTCTTTGACTTGGAGGCGGGCTTTCCCGACGAGTTTTTCAGCGCGGTGGTGTACGGCGAAACGCGCCGCGCCCTAGCGGCGGCTGGTGCCGCCAAGGTGATTTGCTGGGTCTCGACGGGTCGCACGCCGCACGCTGGCGACCCCATGCCTGTACGCGATCTGCTCGGCATTTTGCGGGCGTCCGAGGCGGCCGGGCTCAAGCGCTTCGTCTTCCATCCAGAGGGTATGGGCGCGGCTGAGTGGCGGGTTTTGACGGAAATGTGCGGGACGCCGTGGCGCGAGGATCCGAGCGGGTACTGGCCTTCGGGCACCGAGAAGCCAGACGCTTTTAATGGGGGACGGAAGAAATAGGGCCTTGGCGAAAGATGCAATTCTGCGACAACTTGTTCAGAAATTTGCCGACCGTTTCCCCGCTCCTGAGATAGTAGTATTACTGATACGACGATGTAAGCTGGTTGCACTTTAGGGAACTAGGAGATTAAAAATGTACGACGAATGGAAGCCCATCTACTCGGCTTTAGTCACCGACATCATGGACCAACTCGGCTACCGCGATCAGGCCATGACGCCCGATATCCGGCCCAGCCGCCCTGACGCCTTCATCGCTGGTCCGGCGCTCACTATCGACGCGTTCGCCGATACTAGCCCGCACCCCGATCCCTACGGCCAAATTTTTGCCGCCTACGATCAAGCCAGTCCCGGCGACGTGTTCGTCATCGCCACCAACGGCGAAGAGCGCTCCGGCCTCTGGGGCGAGTTGCTCTCTACGGCTGCCCAAGCTCGCGGCGTCGAAGCTGTGCTCACCGACGGCTTGGTCCGCGATGTGCGCCAGATGAACGCCATGGGCTATCACTGCTTCTGCAAAGGCTATTCGCCGCTCGATTCGGCAGGCCGCATTCTCGCCAAAACGATCAACCAACCGATCACCTGCGGCGGCGTGCAGGTTCACCCCGGCGATTTTATTTTAGCCGACTACGACGGCGTGGCGGTGATTCCGGCGGCGATCAAAGGCGAAGTTCACAAAAAGGCCCTGGAAAAGCTCGCCGGGGA
>RKRN01000161.1 GCA_007571365.1 Candidatus Latescibacterota bacterium | reverse complement strand
CGTTCGATGAGTCTGGAAAGTTGGGTTTTAGCTTGGTGGATATTGGTGATATGCATATATCTGTCCCTTTTTATTTTACTTACTGATGTTACGTAGTCGTTAGTTATCGTCGGCCCATTGGAAGGTGTTCCGGGTGTGCCCTTTGACCCGCTCAGCCCACCGCGGGCGGCGGTGGGCCCACCGTAGGGACAGACCTATGTGTCTGTCCCAAAAGGAAAAGCTTAGTTTATTAGGAAAGAATATCAAGCCCACCCAAGGAGCTACTCTCTTGGGAAGGAGCCTTCTCAGCGACTTCGCTATGCGAGCGGAAATTCTCTGGACCGGGGCAGTCGGCGGTGTGGAAGGGAAGTATTCGGTGGCAGCTAATGCTCCCGGATGCTGCCCATCTGGATTTCGATGTCTTCGCGGTTGGCCACCCGCTCTAGCTGCCCATCGCGGATCCAAGCCATGCGGTCGGCGGCCGCGAGCATTTTGTCGTCGTGGGTCACGGTAATGATCGTCGTCCCCATCTCTTGCTGCAGGCTCTTCATATAGTTGATGATCTCTTGGCCGGTATTGCTGTCGAGATTGCCGGTCGGCTCGTCGGCGAGGATGATGCGCGGCTTGTTGACAAAGGCGCGGGCAATGGCGACGCGCTGCTGTTGACCGCCCGACAGCTCGGCGGGAATGTGATGCGCCCTATCGCCGAGGCCGACGATCTTCAAGCACTCCAAGGCCCGCCGCTCCCCCTCGGCCGTGGTCATGCCGGCAAATACGGTGGGCAGCGACACGTTCATCAGCGCGCTCATCACCGGCAACAGATTGTAGGTCTGAAAAATGTACCCTAGCTCAAAGCAGCGCACTGCCGCTAGCTGTTGCACGTTGAGCGTAGCCAGATTGACGCCCTCGATGAGCACCTCGCCGCCGGTGGGCGTCTGTAGGGCACCGATCATGTTGAAAAGCGTGCTCTTTCCCGATCCAGACGGCCCCATAATGGCAAAAAACTCGTTTTCGTACACCTGTACGGTCAAACCGCGCAGTGCGTGGACATGGGTTGATTCGTCGCGGTTTTTGGCATTGTAAACCATCTTGACGTCGCGGACGTCGACGATCACCTCGCGACCATTTGACATAATGTGCTCCTACTATTTGATGTTGCTGCTGCAAGACCGGATCAATCTAAAATGGACCTCGCCGCCGGTCAACATTTGGCGACATCTGTCAGCGTACTTGCTGCTCCTTAATCCGCGTGATTTCATCGCGCAGGTGCGCGGCCTTTTCAAACTCCAAGTTGGCCGCCGCGGCCTTCATCTGCTGCTCTAAGTCGGCGAGCAGCTCGTCTTGGTCTTCTATTTCTGGGTAGCTCACCGTTGGCTCGGCTGCCAATTCGGGCGCCAGGCCGCGCACACTTTCGAGCACTGAGGTGGCCTGGATAATCTCTTCCCGGCTGCGGTATATGGTCTCCGGCACAATAGCGTACTCGGCGTTGTGCGCCTCCTGCTTGTGGCGGCGGCGATAGGTCTCGTCCATGGCCTTCTGCATCGAATTGGTGACGCGGTCGGCGTAGAAGATCACCTTGCCGGCCGCATTGCGGGCCGCCCGGCCAATGGTTTGGATCAGCGCCGTCTCTGAGCGCAGAAAACCCTCCTTGCTGGCGTCGAGCACGGCCACTAGCGAGACCTCGGGCAAATCCAAGCCTTCGCGCAGCAGGTTGATCCCCACCAACACGTCAAACTCCCCCAAGCGCAAATCGCGGAGAATCTCGACGCGGTCCAACGTATCGATATCCGAATGCAGGTAGCGCACGCGGATGTCGAGCTGTTCAAAGTAGTCGGCGAGGTTTTCGGCCATGCGCTTGGTCATGGTCGTCACCAAAACCCGCTCGTTCCTTTCGGCCCGCTGCCGGATCTCCTCAACGAGATCGTCGATCTGCCCCGCTTGGGGCCGCACATCAATCGAAGGATCGACCAATCCGGTGGGCCGGATCACCTGCTCAACCACTACGCCGCCCGACTGCTTCAGCTCGTACTCGGCTGGCGTGGCCGACACAAAGACGGTCCAGCCCATCCGCTCCTCAAATTCCTTGAACACCAGCGGCCGATTATCGTAGGCCGACGGCAGGCGGAAACCGTGCTCGACCAAGGTCTCCTTGCGCGAGCGGTCCCCGCGAAACATACCCCGGATCTGCGACACCGTAACGTGCGACTCGTCGATAAAAAGCAGGTAATCCTCGGGAAAGTAATCGAGCAATACATAGGGCGCAGAACCCGGCTGGCGGCCATCCATGTAGCGCGAGTAATTTTCGATCCCCGGACAGAAGCCGACCTCGCGGATCAGCTCCACATCGTACTTGGTGCGCGTCTCCAGCCGCTGGGCTTCCACCAGCTTGTTGTCGGTGCGCAGATCGAGGAGCTGGCTCTCCAACTCGACGAGGATTTGCTCGCAGGCTTGCTCGGTTCGCTCTTCGTCGGTCACGTAGGCTTTGGCGGGAAAAAGGCTGACGTGTTCGCGTGGCTCTAGCACTTCGCCGGTGAGCGCGTCGATCAGATAGATGCCCTCAATCTCGTCGCCAAACATCTCAATGCGCACGGCGCGGTCTTCCGACCCCGGCACGACCTCGACGATATCGCCCCGCACCCGAAAGCAGCCGCGTTGCAACTCAAAGTCGTTGCGGCTGTAATAGATGTCTATCAAGGCGCGCAACATGTCGTCGCGCTCGATCTGGTCGCCCCGCCGCAGGGAGACCTTCTGCTGGTCGTAGTCGCGCGGCGAGCCAATACCGTAAATACACGAGACCGTGGCGACGACGACCACATCGCGGCGCTGCAACAGCGAGCTGATGGCCTTCAGCCGCAAGCGGTCGATCTCTTCGTTGCGCTCAACCTCTTTCTCGATATAGGTGTCCGTGCTCGGCTTGTAGGCTTCGGGCTGGTAGTAGTCGTAGTAGCTGACGAAATACTCGACCGCATTGTCGGGGAAATACCCCTTGAGTTCGCCGTAGAGCTGGGCGGCCAGCGTTTTGTTGTGCGAGATGACCAAGGCCGGCATCTGCAACTCCGCGATGACGTTGGCCATCGTGAAGGTTTTGCCGCTGCCAGTAACGCCCAACAGCGTCTGGCGAGCGTGCTGCTGCCGCACGCCTTCGACCAGCTCGGCAATGGCTTGGGGTTGGTCGCCGGCGGGCGCGTACTCAGACACCAATTTGAACTGATCCATGCCTCCTCCTTGCTAGCGGCCAATCTAGCCGGATGGCAGTGCCCTGTCAATGCGTCCCCGGCTCATGGTGACACGATAGCACAAATTGCCGCCATCCTGTCGC
>RKRN01000133.1 GCA_007571365.1 Candidatus Latescibacterota bacterium | reverse complement strand
GGCAGAGGGTGGCCTGCATGGGGGGCGGGTACGCCCTGCACGCCGATTGGGTCTGCGTACCGCAGAATTTGTGCGTGGCCCTACCCGCGGGCGTTAGCTTTGCCGAGGCCGCGTCTGTGCATCTGGCAGCGACCGGATTGCACGCGGTGCGCCGCATCGCTCCTTTGTACGGGGAAAACGGGATCGTGGTCGGGTTGGGCTTGGTCGGCCAGTTCACAGCCCAATTCGCCCAGCTAAGCGGCTGCCACGTCTTGGGTGTCGATCGCTTTGCGCCCCGGCGAGACCTAGCCCGGCAGGTGGGCCTAGAGCGCGTCGTCGATCCGGCGGTACAGGATGTGGTTGAGCAGGCCGGGGCCTTCACCCAAGGATATGGTATGGATTTTGGCGTCATTGCCTTTGGCGGCGAGGCCAGCGATGCCTTTGGTGCTATCTATCAGAGCCTCAAGCAAGCGCCGGACACGCATCGGATGGGGCGCATTGTCCTCGTGGGAGGAGCGCAGGTAACGCACGGCTTTGGGGCCGCGCTGGGCAACGTGGATGTGCGGAGTGCGGCGCGCACCGGTCCGGGCTATCACGACCCAGCCTACGAGCGCGGCCAAGCCTATCCCCCAGCCTTCGTCGAGTGGCCAACCCAGCGCAACCTAGCCGAGTGTTTGCGCGCCATCGCCGACGGAAAGCTGCGCGTCCAACCGCTCTATACCCACGAGTTTGCGCTCGAAGAGATTGCCGCGGCCGTAGATGTGCTCGTCGAGTCGCCGGCCACAGCGCTGGGGGTGGTGCTCAAACCGGCTCACCGGTGACGAGATTGCGCTTGCCGGCTGGATAGAAGGTCACCGGCGGCAGGTCGATTTCCTCGCCGGCGATCATTTGCTCCAACAGTGCGGCGACCCCGGCTACGGCCGGCCCCACTAGGGCCTCGCCCTTGGCTGGTGTGCCCAAGGCCGCGGCCGAGTTGTCGATGGCTGCGGTCTGTACGCGCTCCGGCGCTAGGTAAAGCATCGTCGAGGTCTCGAATTCGTCGGCGTGCCCCGGCAGACGTCCCCGCTCCATCTGTTGCTGCACGTAGTCGGGATCATATACGTCCCAATAGGACTGGAAGCGGAGATTGACGCCGAGTTTTTCTCGGTATTCGTCAAGGCGGCGCATCATGGGTTTGACATTGCCGCCGTGGCCGTTGAGCACCAAGATGTTCGCAATGCCAGCCCGCACGAGTGAATGGCAGACATCGAAGACGTATTCGCAGAAAATTTCCGGCCGGACGGTCAGGGTGCCAATGTGCTCCATCCAGTGCTCGGAAACGCCGATGCCCACCGGCGTGGCGACCACCACTTGGGGCAGGAGCTTTTTGGCCGCGTGCTCGGCCATATAGCTGGCGTGGAAGGTATCGTGGATCATGTGCAGGTGTTCGTTGTGCTGTTCGGTGGCGGCAGTGGGCACAACAGCGGCCTTGATCGTGCCCGCTTGCATGCGCTCGCGGAATTCCTTGCGGGTCAGGTCGCCAATAAAGACGCGTTCGTCGGCCATAACAATCTCCTTTGCGTTGGTTGGGGCCGGTAGCTTAACGGCTGTCTAGCCGCCGGTCAAGTGGCTGACTTGGTTGACTGCGCGGGGAAAGCATACTTGAATTCACTGTATTAGCAAGGGGGCCGTCATCGCCAATCCTTTCGCAGAGTGGAATAAAAATTTCGCGCTCTTAGCCGTGGCCGTGGCTGGGACCGGGGTGTTTTTCGGGGTACAGCTAACCCTGTTCAACAACTTCATCGTCGAGCGGCTGGGCATTGAGCCGCACGAATTGGGCTATGTCGAGGCACTGCGCGAAGTCCCCGGTTTTCTCAACGCGTTCTTTCTGGCGCTGATCGTCCGCTGGGCTCCGCCCAAAGTCGCCGCGGTTGCGCTGGTGGTGATGGGAATAGGGCTGGCCGCGTACGCGGAGGTGGCATCGGTCTTCATGTTGGCCTCGTTCTCGCTGGTGTGGAGCTTGGGTTTTCACTGCTGGCTCCCGCTAGAGCAGAGCATGGGTTTGGCCTATGGGCCCACCGCGGACAAGGGCCGCTGGCTAGGGCAGTTGCGCAGCATCAGCAGTTTGGCATGGCTGGCGGCGATTGGCGTGTGCATGGTGGGGCTGGAGTTTTTGCGCTACGAGGGGGTCTTTGTCTTGGCCGGCGCGTGTACGGCCCTGGGCGGCTTGGCCCTGTTGTGGGTCGATAACAAGGACGCCCCGGCCGGCGAGAAGCGCTTGGTACTCAAGCGGCGCTATCTGCTCTACTACGCCCTGAATTTCCTCCAGGGTATGCGCAAGCAGATGTTTATAACCTTCGCCATTTTCGCCCTCGTGAAAGTACACCGGATGCCGGTGGAGACGACTATGGTGCTGGTGCTGATCAACCAAGTGCTCATCACTTTGACGGCTGCGTGGATGGGCCGTTTGGTCGATCGCTTTGGCGAGCGGCGAATGCTCACGCTAAGTTATAGCGCGTTGGTATTCGTCTTTTTGGGCTACGCTTTCGTGGAGCACCGGCCGAGTTTGTACGCGCTCTATTGCCTCGACAATCTCATCTTCTTCGGCGGTATCGCGCTGACGACCTACGCACACAAAATAGCACCCCCGGACGAACTCAAACCCACCCTCTCCATGGGGGTGACCATGAACCACGTAGCGGCCGTGGCCGCGCCTTTAGTCGGCGGCTACGCCTGGCTCTTGTTTGGCTATGAAGTCATTTTTGTCAGCGGTGCGCTCTTGGCTTTTGTCTCGCTGATCGTAACCCAGTGGCTCGATCCACAAAAGCAGAGCCGCATACCCGTTTAATCCAATCCAATAGAAGGGAATACACCATGAAAATCGGCACCCGCATGCCCCCGTTTGCCCATCAGATTGGCTTTGACGCCTATGCTGCGTGGTTGGCCGACAACGGTTTCGGCGCGGTCGATACCCCGCCTTTGACCCGGCCGATCGCCCGCACCTGCGAGCAACTAGGCCTAGCCCTTGGCACTTCGGACGGCGGCGGCCAAGTCCTCACCCGCGACGCGGCCCAGTGCCGCAAGGGCTTGAGCGAGCTCAAGAAGAGCTTGAGTGCCATCGCCCGGCACGGCGGCCACACGCTCTTTACGGTGCTCGGCCCAGACGACCCGACCATGTCCAAGGCCGAGTCCTTTGAGATTTTTGCCCAGGTTTATCCGCGGGTCGTGGCCCACGCCGAGAAGGTGGGCGTCAATATCGCCATCGAACCGTGGCCGGGCGGCCGGCCCCACTACCCCAATCTGGGCTGCTCGCCCGAGAGCCTGCGCTTGATTTTTGCGGCGTGCCCGTCGCCGCGGTTGGGCATCTGCTACGATCCCTCGCACTTTGTGCGCTTGCAGATCGACTATCAGCGGCTCTTGCACGAGTTTGGCGACCGCGTGCGGCACGTCCACCTCAAGGATACCGAGATCATGCCGGAAAAGCTCTACGAGTCCGGCAATTTGGGCGAGGCATACAGCTCGACCTATGTGTGCGGCGAGGGCTGGTGGCGCTATACCATCCCCGGTGAGGGCGAGGTAGATTGGAACTTTGTCATACGCCGACTGGAAGACATAGGCTACGATGGCGTGCTCTCGGTGGAACTCGAAGACCATTACTTCTGGCAGACGCCCGAACTGCAACAGGAAGGTTTGCTGCGCACCAAAGACCATATTGAGCCGCTGCTCAGGGGCTAGCAGTGGGTGCCCTGCTGCTCGTGCTCTTGCTAGTGGCAGCTAGCTATGGGCAGCCCCACTTCGTCGAGGTCGCCCGCGAATTGGGCATTGACTTCGTCCACCACAACGGGGCCTCGCCGCACAAGCGCCTGCCCGAGACCAATGGTGCTGGCAGTGCCTTTCTCGACTACGACGGTGATGGAGATTGGGACTTGTACTTGGTCAATAGCGGAGACATGGAGCGGGGGCGGGGCGCCGCCTCTAACCAGCTTTTTTGCAACGATGGGCGCACCTTTGCGCGGATGGATGGCGCAGCCGGCGCGCCCGGCACCTCCTATGGCATGGGGGTGACCGCGGCCGACTACGATGGCGACGGCGACCCAGACCTGTACCTGACGGCGTGGGGGCCGGACCAGTTCTACCGACGCGAAGGCAGTGGCTATGTGGATGCGACCGCTGAGGCCGGTCTCGGCCATGCGGGATGGACCACCAGTGCCGTTGCGTACGACTACGATCTCGACGGCGACCTCGACCTCTTCGCCGCGCAATACGTCCGCTTCGTCTTGGGGGAGCAGCCTTGGTGCGGACGCGAGGACATGGGGTTGCGCTTCTACTGCGACCCGCGGGTCTTTGCATCTACTGCGGATATTCTCTACCGCAATGAGGGCTACGGCGTCTTTGCCGAGGTCGGCCACCAAGCGGGTATCACACACAAGGGCAATGGGTTGGGCGCGGTGGCTGGCGACTTCGACGGGGACGGCGACCCAGACCTATATGTGGCCAATGACTTGACCCCCAATTTCCACTACGTCAACCAAGGCGATGGCACCTTTGCCGAAACCGGCTTGCTGGCCGGGACTGCGCTGAGTGCAGACGGGGCGAGCCAAGCGGGCATGGGCGTCGATGCCGGCGATCTCGACCACGACGGCGACCTCGACCTGTTTGTCACCAACTACCAGTTGGAAAACAACGGGCTGTACCGCAATGACGGCTCATTTTATTCCGAGATCAGCTTCAAAGCCGGCCTCGGCGACCTCAGCTTGAACTACCTTGGTTTTGGCACCGGGTTTTTCGACGCCGACCACGACGGCGATCTCGACTTGTTCGTGGGCAACGGCCATGTCCACGACAACATCGAAGAATACGACGAGTTGGTCACCTACGCGCAACAGGCACAAATTTTCCGCAATGAGGGCGTGGGCGTCTTTCGCGAAGTGACCGCTGAAAGCGGCCCGGCTTTCGCCGCCTTCTACGTGGTGCGCGGCTCCTCCTTTGGGGACATTGACCAAGATGGCGATTTGGATATTGCCGTCGCCAACAACGGCCGCCGCTTCGCCTTGCTGCGCAACGACGGTGATAAGGGCCATTACCTCACAGTCGCGCTGCAGGGTCGGCAGATCATTGGCACTCGCCTATATCTATGGGCTGGCGGACGGCGGCAGTTCAGGGAGGTAAAGGCGGGGTCGGGTTTCCTCTCGACGAGTCAGCGCGACCCGGTGTTTGGATTGGGAACGGCTGAGCGGGTTGAGCGGCTGGAAATTCACTGGCCAGCCGGGGGGGTGCAAGTGCTCGAAGATGTGGCCGCCAACCAGCGATTGCGGGTGGTGGAAGAGTGACCTGGCTCAGGTTGGTTTTCTGATTTATGGCATATACCTTTGAGATGTGCCAACAGGAGGATTTTATCGTGCAACCTAAAATTGCCAAGCTCTTTATGAACGGTCGCAGTCAAGCCGTGCGACTGCCCGAAGAATTTCGCTTTGTAGGCTCGGAAGTATTGATTAGCAAAGAAGGCCAGAATATCATTCTCTCACCCCGTCCGCCGTCTTGGGATGCCTTCTTTAAAAAGACTCCACTTCCTTCCGAAGATTTTATGGCGACTCGTGAGGAGCTCCCACCCCAAAGCCGCCAGGATCTGCTTTAGATGTACATGTTGGATACCAATATATGCATCTACATTATTAAAAAACGACCGGCTAGCTTGCTGGACAAATTCAACGCAATTCCTCCCAGCACACTCTGTATTTCCGCGGTCACGTATGCTGAATTGCAATATGGAGTTGAGCGGTCTTCGGCGAAAAAAATGAACCAGCGTATTTTAGCTGATTTCGTCTCCCACCTAGAAGTGCAGCCTTGGGATGTAGAAGCGGCTCGGCAATACGGTAAAGTCCGTACCGGCTTAGAAAAAAGAGGTAAGCCCATCGGCAATATGGACCTGTTAATCGCTGCTCATGCCCTGAGTCAGCAGTGTATCTTAGTGAGTAATAATCTGAGAGAGTTCAGCCGGATTCAGGGACTGCAATGTGAAAACTGGGTCTAATGCAATACCTAGTATCTAAGTACCGAGGCTAACAGATAGACGTCTTGCTGAATTAAACATAACGAGGAGCTAGTACCATGATCGGATTTGCTGTTGTAGGGTTGGGCATGGGGCGCAATCGCGCCCGGCAAGTGGCCGAGACCGCCGGGGCCGCATTGCGCGTAGTCGTCGATCTCAACGAAGTCTTGGCTCGCCAAGTAGGCGAGGAAATGGGCTGTGCGTGGTGTACGGCCCTCGACGATGCCTTGGGGCGGGGCGATGTGGATGTCGTGCTGGTGATGACGCCGAGCGGGCTGCACGCCTCTATAGGCGTTGAGGCCCTCAGAGCCGGCAAGCACGTAATCACCACCAAGCCCATGGACGTCAGCACCAAAGCCTGCGACGCGCTGATCGCCGCGGCCAACGCCGGCGGCCTCTTGCTCGGCGTCGATTACCAAAGCCGCTACGTCGACAACAACTACCGCGTCGCCGAAGCCCTCAAGCAGGGCCTGTTGGGTAAGCCCATACTCGGCGAAGTGCGCTTTAAGTGGTTCCGCTCACAGGAGTACTTTGAACACGGCGGCGGTTGGCGCGGCACTTGGGCCATGGATGGCGGCGGGTCGCTGGCCAACCAAGGCTCGCATCTGATTGACCTCCTGCTGTGGTTTATGGGGGTGCCCAAGACGGTTTATGGCGAAACGGCGATTATGAACCACGACATTGAGACCGAGGATATTGGCCAAGCCATCTTGAATTTCACAAGCGGGGCCAAAGGGGGCATTCTGGGCACGACGACCTTCCCGGCAAGCCCCTACTTTAGTGCCGAGGTCCACGGTAGCGCAGGGGGGGTGTTGCTGGACGCCGTGCTGTCGGGCCAGATGCGCGTCTTTGGCGATGGGCTGGAAGAGAAGCTGCTGGCCATAGACAATCCGCTAACCAACGTCGTCGAGGATGTGGTCTCGGCCCTAGAAAACGGGACCGCCCTGCGGGTGGATGGCCGCGAGGGGCGGCGCACGGTGGCGCTGTTGGAAAACATCTACCGCTCGGCCCGGGCAGGAAAGGTGGTGGAGTACCATGACGGATAAAGTGTGCGCTGCCCTCGTCGGGCTGGACAATCCGCACAGCCGGGGGTGGCTGACCTCGCTACAGCACTGCGAGGCGGTGGGGCGGTTGGTCGTCTGTGCGGCCGAAGAATGCACTGGCGTCGATCTGGCGTATGGCCGCTTGGACGCGCTGCTGGCGGACGAGAAGCTGGGATTAGCCATAGTCTGCACGCGCAACGACCAAGCGCCAGACCACATTGCACCGCTTTTGCAGGCTGGCGTACCGACCATTGCCGAGAAACCGGTCGCGCGCACGGCCGCTGACATTGCCCGCCTCAACGAAATCGCCGCCGCGCAGCAGGTCTTGTGGGCAACCGCCTTTTTAAATCGTTGCCACCCGATTGCCCAAAAAACGCGCCAACTCATCGCCGCTGGCGTCTTGGGCCGCATCGTCTCTATTGAGGGGCGGATGATCACCAGCACCGTTCAGCAGCGCAACCCGGAGCACTGGCTTTTTGACCGCGCACAGGCGGGCGGAGGCATCCTGCACTGGCTGGCGATCCACACGGTCGATTTGATCCGCTACATCAGCGGCTTGGAGTACCAAGCGGTCAGTGCTCACAAGGCCACCCTAAGCGGCACGGGCATCGACGTCGAGGACGTGCTCGCCGCTTCGTTCTGCATGGACAACGGTGCCTTGGGCAGTCTCCACGCCGGCTATGTCCTGCCGCGCCGCTATGGCGATATCTACTTGTGTTTCCGGGGCACTGAAGGGGATGCGACTTGGGTAATGCAAGATTGGGACGGGCGCGGCGACCGGCTCATCGTCCAGAGCCAAGCCGAGGATTGGACCGAGGACGAGTACCGTCAATTCGACCTTTCGGTTGGCGAGGCTCCCGGGTACGGCGGGGCGGCCGGATTGGGTTTTATTGCCGACTTTGTCGCCGCCAGCCGTGGGCAGGGTACTTTTATCACCAACGGCGACGATGCTTGGCAGGCTATGCGCTTTGTCGAGGCGGCATACAGTGCCGCTAGTCGAGGCTGCCAACTCGAACTGTAAAAACTAAATAGACCCAGCAGCCTGACTTCAGGAGGTATTCTGTGAAAGCCGGAGATGTCGAGCGGGTCGCAGTTGGCGTGCCCTTTGTGCAGCTTGACTATGGGGGACGACGCGTATGTGCGCCCCCAAAATAGCCGCTATGAAAACCATCCCGATTGACGGCGAGCTCGGCCGACCCGCCCGCTGCAAAGCGGCCAAATTCGGCTACCCAACCTATAAGCCGTTGCTTGACTGCTTTGTCGCCTCAGTCCAAGAGTCCCTGCGTAGTGCGGTCCTGTCCGTTGTCCTCTATGGATCTGTGGCCCGTGGTAACGCTACAGCGGCAAGCGATGTGGATTTGCTACTCGTGCTGGAAAAAGCCCCGCCGATCTTTCGCGAACGGATTCAGTTGTTGCTGCCTATCTTGCGGCATCTGCGGTGCCAGGCCTGCTGGGCAGATCTAGTCGCGCAACACATTTTTCCTTCCCCCAACGTCGTCATTCTCTCGCGAGAAGAGGCAGACCAAAACCTACCGCTCTACTTGGACATGATCGAAGAGGCGCGGATTCTCCTAGATCGAAGGCATTTTTTTCGCCAGCGCTTAGACAAATTACAGGACAGGCTGCGGCAATTGGGGGCCCGAAAAATACGGCGCGATAACGGCTGGTACTGGGACTTAAAACCCGATCTGAAACCAGACGAGGTGTTGGTGCTATGAAGGCCAGCCTCCAAGCGACCGGCAAGCAGCTTATCGCCGAAAGCGAACGCATCTATCTGCGCGATGTCCAAGGGGCCCTGCAAGAAGCGGATTTCAATTTGGCCGTGCGGCGATCGCAGGAAGTCGTCGAGCTTGCCCTAAAGGGAGGCCTGAAAGTGGTGGGCGTAGATTATCCCAAAGTACACGATGTTGCCCCGGTGTTTTCCGAGCAACTCCGGCAGAAGCGGGAATCCGTAGATACTCGGGAGTTAGACCGAATCGAAGAGATTTCCCTGTGGCTAGCGCAGGCTCGGGCCCCGGCGTTTTATTTTGAGTACGAGTATAATGGAGAAGATGCACGGCAGGCGGCGCAGGATGCGAGCTTTGTGGTCGCCGCGGTCAGAAGGCTTTTGGGTTTGCCCAATGACGGCTCGCGGTGAACAGCCGTATGGGGGACGACGCGTATGCGCACCCAAAAAATAGCCGCTATCCAAACCTTTGAATTATTGCCTCCAGCACCGAGTGCAGAGGGGACGCGACCGCTGCGCGAGCAGACGTGGCTTTGGGCACCTAAGCAGGCCACGCCCATGGATAAATTCGCGCCCGCGGAGCGGCTCATGCCCAAGCCGGGTGGGGTGATCTGGATCAAGGCTATCGCCGAAGACGGCACCTTTGGCTTGGGCCGCACGGATTCGGGCCATGCGACCCAGCCCATCATCGCCGAGTGCTTGGCCCCCTTAGTCGTCGGGCAAGAGGTAGGAGCCATCGATCGGTGCAACGACCGCATGTGGCGGGGGACGCTTTCCTTTGGCAACGAAGGGCTTACGGCGCGAGCGGTCGCTGGAGTCGATCTGGCACTGTGGGATCTGTGGGGCAAAACCCTCAACCAGCCCGTCTATCGGCTGGCCGGAGGCCCGCAGCGCACTCAGATGGAAGTCTATGCCACCGGCAACGATGTGGATTGGTACTTGGAGTTGGGCTTCAAAAAGTTCAAGCTGGCCCGTCCGCACGGACCCGTTGATGGCCAAGCCGGCATTGATGGCACCGTCGAGCTGATGGCCAAGTGCCGCGAGTTAATTGGCCCGTCTGCCGACTTGATGCTCGATTGCTGGATGACCTTTGATCTCGACTTTGCCGTGCGCCTCTGTGAGGTGCTCAAGCCGTATCGGATGCGCTGGATGGAGGAAATGCTGATGCCCCACGACTGGGAGGGGCACCGCGCCCTGCGTCAGCGCGTGCCTTGGCAGACGCTAGCCGATGGCGAGCACTGGTCCACCCGCCATCCCGGCATGAGGGCCGTACAAGAGCGGATCGTCGATTTGATCCAGGCCGATATCTACTGGATAGGTGGCTTTACCGAGGCGATGAAGCTGGCCCACTACGCCGATGCCCAAGGCGTCCAGATGTGCCTGCACACCGGGGGTAATGACCCGTATGGCCAGCACTGGACAGCGGCGATGCCCAATACTCCACTGATCGAGTTTTTCATCGGCTCCCTCCCCGGGGTGCCGTTGGCCGAGTGCTATATCGGGACACCTACAAAATCGGGACAGCGACACTACAACGTTCCGCCGGGGACCAACGTGCCACAAAACGGCCTGCTCGGGCTACCCAAAGGCCCCGGCTTTGGGATTGACATTCCCGATGGCTGGCTAAAGGAGGTATAATCGTGAAAATCACCCAACTCGAAGAGTTCATCACCGCCGTGCCGCACATTCCCGCCATTGAAAAGAGTCGTCCCGGCGATTACTTGGAACGGCCCATCAGCCTGATTAAGGTGCATACCGACGAGGGAATCTACGGAGTCGGCGAAGGCGGGCGCGGCGGCTCGTTGGCCCGCTTGGCGGCCGAGTGGGTCGGCGTCAACCCCATGCAGGTCAACTTGGGCAACCAAGGTGGGGCCATGGTCATGGCCCTGTACGACATCGTTGGCAAGGCGCTCGGGGTGCCGGCTTGGAAGCTGATGGGGTCCAAGCACTGGGACCGAGTGCCGGTGGGCTGGTGGTCGCCGCCGCTGGAGCCGCGCGAGTTCGCAGCCATGGCCGCAGAAGGGGCCAAGCGCGGGTTCAAGACCCACAAGCTCAAGGCGCGGCCTTGGAACATCGTTGAGACCGTCAAGCTGATGACCAAAGCGGCTGGCCCAGACTACGGCATTATCGTCGACCCGAATTTCACCTTTGGCGATTTGAGCACCAGCCTGCGGCTGGCCGCGTCCTTAGAGCCGTATAACATTGAGGCGTTTGAAGACCCCTTCCAGTACTTGCCGGGCTGGCATCAGTACCGCGATTTTCGCCGCCACACCCGCATCCGGCTCGCGCCCCATTTAGGCGATCCGCAGATGGTGCTGAGCGCGATCCGCGCCGAGGCCGCCGATTGCTTCAATCTGGGCGGCCACGTCGAGCGCGTGCAGCTTTGCGCTGGCATGGCCGCGGCGGCCGGGATGCCGGTGTGGTTGCAGGTCGTGGGGTTGGGGCTGGGCGTGTC
>RKRN01000016.1 GCA_007571365.1 Candidatus Latescibacterota bacterium | reverse complement strand
CAACAAACCAAAAATGCGCCAAGCATTCGCCGCGCTGCAAGTGGGGATGCTAAGGCGCAATTGGCCTAGGCGGAAGCCGTCCAAAAGGCCGCAACGGCGGCCGCAAAACAAGATTGCTTGGGGGAATTTGTAATGCTAAAGCATATTCTTCAATCTCGGGGGCACTTTAGCTGGATCTTCGCTGGGCTCCTCGGAGCTATCGGGTGCAGCCAAAACTTCAGCGACCAAGAGCCAGCAGCAGCCATGGCCGAGCGGGGATTCACCCCCCGCTCCACGACGCCTTCCAATATGACGCCAGCATATCCGTCGGGTCGGGTCAGCGGCCGACAGGTGTTGGGGCCACTCAGTGCGGTGGCTCCCGAAGGTTGGGTGCCGCAGCAGCCGTCTAGTTCCATGCGGGTGGCCCAATACGGCCTGCCCGGCCCGGCCGGCGAAGCGACGCTGGGCATATTTTTCTTTGGCCCGAGGCAAGGCGGCAGCGTAGAGGCCAACATCGAGCGCTGGTACGGCCAGTTCACACAGGCGGACGGCCAACCGGCCCAAGGGCGGCGTTGGACGAGGCAGGTGGGAGCTATCGAAATAACCGGGGTGGATGTCAGCGGCACCTTCTCGGCCGGCATGGCCATGGGGGACTCAGAGCCGCAACCCGGCTACCGGATGCTGGGGGCGATAGCCGTCGACCGCTCGGGCACGGTGTTTTTTAAAATGACAGGTCCGGCCCAGACTGTCGCGCAATGGGCTGCCAGCTTTGATGAGTTCTTGGGCAGTTTGCAAGCCGGCTCAGCCGACCCTTAAATGCTAGAGGAAACATGTACACTCAATTAGAGGATGAATTCGGCGATGTCGTCGCCAAGGCCCGCCGTGGGCAAGAGATGACAAGGGCAGCACTGGCTGACCGGGTGGGGTTGACGGCCGGGGATATGGCAAAGATCGAAGACTACGAACTGGTCCCGGCCGCCGATGCCATCGAGCGGCTGGCCCAAGCCCTCGGCTTGCACCCGGGCAAATTGCAGGCGAGCGCGGCGCAAGCATTTTTCCCGCGCAATCCAGCCGGGTGCTCAATGGCCGGAGCGCAGGTGGAGATGATGGTGCTCGGCAGCGGCTTTCTGATGAATGGCTACATCGTCGGCTGTGCGGCAACAGGCCAAGCCGCGATCATTGACCCGGGATTCGACGCGGACAAAATCCTCCAGCGCGTGGCCGCCTCCGGCCTAACCGTCGAACAAATCTTGCTGACGCATGGCCACCAAGACCACATCAGTGCTCTCGCCGAGATTGGCCGCGCTACGGGTGCGCCGGCGCGAATTCACAGCGGCGACTTGGCCCTAACGGGCAGTTTGGCCGCGCAAATAGCGGGCGAACTAGCAGCAGGCGACGTCGTTGACATCGGTCAATTGCGCTTTGCGGTGCGCTCCACGCCTGGGCACACGGCGGGCGGCGTCAGCTTAGTCCACGAGGAGATGGCCTTTGTCGGGGACGCGCTTTTTGCCGGGTCGCTTGGGGGCACTCGCAGCGTGGTCAATTACCGGATGCAGCACCAAGCCGTGGCCGAGAAGCTGCTCGCGCTAGACGAAGAAACTATGCTCTTCCCCGGGCATGGGCCGGCGACCACCGTCGGCGAAGAAAAGATGCACAACCCGTTTTTTGACTTCTAGACTGACGTTACGCGGTCAGTCCCATGGATCTGTGCCCTTCGACCGTCGCCGGGCACCCCGCCGCTGGCGGGTCCTTTGGGGGACAGACACATAGGTCTGTCCCTACGGTTGGACCGTCGCCGGGCACCCCGCCGCTGGCTGAGCGTGTCGAAGCCAGCCCCAATAGGCCGACTGCTGCTAACGCTACGGCCTAACGTCCGTTGAGGAATTACGCCCGCGCTCCGAGGATGAATGTTAAAACAGCTTCTAAGTGCTCGGAACGATTACGGCGAGTCGGCTGGCTCTGCGGCCTCGTTGAGCGCCCAGTCGTAGTCGTTATATTCGATAGCTATATCCTCGGTCAGCCCAGCGGCTAAGTCGGCCGGAAGGTATGGACGCAGGTAGTTGACGATGGTGGGCATGGTTTCGGGATTGGGGCGGTCGGGCGGGAACCAAGCGGTGAAATCCGCTCCGTACCAGTCGAGAATTTTGGACAGGTGCAGCCGCTTGTCTTGCAAGCGCACGTGGTTGGAATCTTGGGCAAAGCGCGTTAATGCACCTTCCAAGCGGGCGTCGAGCTGGGAGCCGGTAAAGGCCCGGTTTTCCAGCTGCGGGCAGCTCAGGGCCGCGCAGTTGACCGCAAAGTGAATGCGCGGGTCTTGATAGGTTGGGCGGATAATTTTGTTTTCAACGTGATCCAGCGTCATCTCGCGTCCCCCAGCGACAAAGATCTGGCGGTTGAAGAAACCGCTGAGCACAAAGGCGTCCTTGACGCTGGCGATGGGATAGGCGTCGATGACGCCGCGCAAGACAAAGGCGTTGTACGCGTTGATCCAGTAGGCCAGTTCGTGCTCGCGGGAGGGGAAGCGGTCGGGATGGCTTTCGGGGCTGTAGTGGCCGAGGCTATCGACATAGGCGTCGAGCAAGGCCCGGTCTTCGGCTAGAGCGGCGTAGCGAACCAATCCGTCGTCGTGGACGTACTCTTGCAGCACTTGGTCAAAGCGGTCGTGGCTGAAAGGGGCTGCGCTGAGAGCCGCAGGCAAGAACGAGACCAAAGCCAAGTATCCTATGCGGGCCGTCCTGCCCGCGCAAGCGGGCATCCAGCGGGGGGGGCCACTACTTCTGAGAGCTTGGGGTTGCGTAGTAGGGAATGGGCGCATGATATGTACTCGCAAGGTGAAAGGTAAAAGGTAATTTGACGCGATCTTGGTACGCGACCTCTACTCTGCTTGGCCCCTCGGCGTGCGGGCCAAGACCTTAGTGTCGGGTACTAAGGATGCAGGCTACAATTTTACGATGCTGACGAACTTGAGCAAGCGGGCGGCGGCTCTTCTTTGGGGCCTAACCGCGCTGTGGCTTTTGCTCTTTGTGGCCTCCATGCTCTACCACACAGGCGGCCGCTGGGCCCTGCCGCTGGACGATTCCTTCATCTATTTCCAATACGCGCGGCAAGCGGCCCAAGGGCACTTCCTCGAATACAACACCGGCGCAGAGCCAACGGCCGGCGCGACGAGTTTGCTGTACACCGCGTTGCTGGTGCCGGGCTTTTGGCTGGGGCTGGATGGGATGGGGATGGTGCTGTACGCGTTGGTGTTGGGGGCTGTGTGGCTGAGGCTGAGTGCTGGGCTGCTGTTGGTGTTGGGCCGCAAATTGGGCGGCGAATTTAGCGGCTGGGTGGCCGCGTTGCTATTCCTGTTGTGCGG
>RKRN01000206.1 GCA_007571365.1 Candidatus Latescibacterota bacterium | reverse complement strand
GTGACTTTTACATCTTTTACTTCGTTTATGAGGAGGAAGTATGCGAAGATGTCCTTGTCATGCCTTGACGACCCTGCTGGCACTTGCTGCCTGTTGTAGTGCCGTGATCGCTGAAGACAGGGACATTCTCATGGGCCGAGGGTCGCTAGCAATCGGCCTTCCCCTTCCTTCTCATAAGGGTAAAGGCGTGAGTATCTGGTTGGTTCGCTCAAAGACGATGGTCGGGCTTGAGATAGATGGGTACTCTGACAAGACTAGAGTATCTTGGTTTGATTCATCGGAAGACCGGGACGCTTATCTCTTTCGTTCTACTCTGACAATTAAGCGATTCCGTTCCTTGCAGCATGACGTAGCCCCGTTCTGGTATCAAGCTATCTCTACCGAGTTAGCCGCCATTAAATTCGGAGGGTCACTCGAACACTTCAAGCGTGCTACTGCCGGTGTGGGCTTCGGGATGGCATGGTTTCCTTGGCAGCGTACCAGCCTGTCACTTCGTCAGGGCGTTGAGTTCGCCGTAGAGCGTAGTCCTGGTCCTAAGTCATCTAGTTCAACCCATCTAAATCTATCTATGCGCCTGCTTGCGCTCTTTCATTTTTGACGATGCTCTTAGTGAGGAGGCACGGCGAGCAGAGATCGCCGAGCTCTTCGTCGACGAACTTTAGCTTGAGCCACTCTATGGGCCCGCCCCAGATCGACCTCAATCCACCACTGCTCAATGGGGTCGCGCCTATCCGGCTCCCAGAACGTGGTCGGATCGCGAAGACCAGTTCGTTGAGCGTATTGCGGATCGGAGCGCCAAACACATCGTCTGTGGCTAGATCAGCGAACACATTCATCATAGTACATTGGGCTTGCAAGGATTCTTGGGAATGCGAAACCATACGTTAATAGCCGCCCTATTATGGCTCGTCGTGTTGCACGCAGCCGCGGTCGCCGAAGAAGAAGCAATCAGCGACCGCGGCAAAACCGCCCTCGGGGTGTCCCTTGACACGCACTCTAAGACGAGCATGAGCATCTGGCGCGTCAAGCCTACTACTATGTGGGGCTTTGAGATGGGTTATTCTTCGGTTGATCACGCTTGGCAGCGGTACTCAGACGAAAACTCAACATTAACCCTCCTAGGCATCTACCCATCCCTGACATTCAAGCGATTTGTTGGCCCCTTGCGCCATGACGTGGCCCCGTTTCTATACCAGACCGTATATACGAACGTCGCCTATCGCCGAGAAATCAGTTGGGATGTTGGCACCACATTTGGGGTTGGCGCACTGTGGTGTCCCTTCAAACGGGTCAGTTTGGCGATAAGACAGGGCGTAACGCTTCAGTTTCAGAGCAAGCCTGGGCCCTTTTACGACTTAACAAGCCTGCCTGAGTCCGAACACGAATACGAATCAACAAGGCGCTTTGAGGGCGAAAACCGGATAAGACTTTACGCCAACACAACTGCCCTTTACGCCCTCGTCCATTTTTGACCTATTGGGGAACGAATTAAACCCCGGCTGGCCCTTGTGCTAGCCGGGGTTTTGGGGGCATAGGTTTCGGCGTGATCGGTCTTTACTCTCCAGCCGCAACAAAGCTCCCCGCCGCAGCCATTTCAACGGCTATTTTGTACGGCAGAACGGTTATCTCGCCAACTTTCAGCATGCGCGTACCCCGATACACGCCAAACGCTCGCTGGATATCGCCGGATCGCAGCAAGACATTCAGCCCTTTATTGAAATTTTCTTTCCAACTCGTGGAATATTTTATTTCAAAGCCGACCGCCTCCCGACCCCTTTTCCAAATGAGATCCACCTCGTTGCCGGATTGCGTGCGCCAGTAGAAAAACTGCGCCCCGTGAGACTGCCACGAATTGAGCGCCCTGAATTCATTGAGAATAAAGGTTTCAAACAACACGCCGGTTTCGGCCAGCGCGGGCTTATCCCGGTGCAGCCCCGCCAAGGCGCGCTGTACGCCGCAATCGAAAAGGTAGAACTTGGCATGGGCGACCTCTTTGACTTTGGCTTTGTTGCGGTAGGCCGGCAAATACCAGCCCAAGAGCGTGTCCGCCAAAATGCTGAAATAGCCCTGCACGGTAGTCCTAGCGACGCCCACATCCCGCGCAATGTTGCTGATGTTCAGTATCTGTCCGCTCATCAGGGCACTAATAGACAGGAAGCGATAGAAACTGTCGAGATTTCTAACCAGTGCTTCTTGCTGAATTTCTTCTCGCAAATAGGTTTCGACGTACGCATCGAGAAATTCGATTTTTTCCTGCTCGTTGGTGGCTGTTGCGCTCAAAGGCAATTGTCCGTAGCGCAGGGCTTCTTGCAAGCGGAAGTCCCGGCCGGTTTCCAGCATACTCAACGGAAACATTTTCTTGGACAAAGCACGCCCGGCTAGCATGTTGGCATGAGATCGCTTGAGCTGCCTAGCACTTGAACCGGACAGCGCAAACCGATAATCACCGCGGCTCTCAAACAGGAGCGCGTGAATCTCATCAAGCAATTCCGGCAGCTTCTGTATCTCGTCGATGATAACCCAAGCATTCTTGTTGCTGAGGGCTGCCACTTCCCCAGCGAGAAGAGACGGGTCGCGTTTATAGCGGAGATATTCGCCGGACTTCAGCAAGTTGATGCTCAAGGCCGCTTGGCCAAGCCGTTGCTCCAGCCACACGGATTTTCCCGTTCCCCGTGGACCGAACAGGAAAAAACTCTTCTCGGGCAATTCCAGGATGCGAGGGTACATGTCGTTAATTCCGTCAAATTTACCGTAAAAATGACGAATACACCGGCACTTGTCAAAACGCTTCTGAGAAGCAGCGGCCTGTGTCATGCACTTAGCTTAACGGCAATCAGATGCGACTTTTCCAGCGGTAGGATGTAGGTCAGGTACTCGGCGGTCGCGTCCAAGCAGCTTCTAAAGGCCGCCCAGTCTGGATTCTGGTCCCATTGTTCAACTTTGGACCAGCCATCGACAAACACAAACGCCCCGCACACCAGCCGGCTTTCCAGCCGAGTGAACATGGGCGCAAAGGCGGGCAGGCCAAAGTCGACAAACACAAAGTCCACGCGCTCGGGCAGCGTTGCGATAAAGGCATCCCCGGCCCCGGTGTAGCATTCCACCAAGTGATCTAAGCCAGCTCGGCGCAAATTGGCTCGCGCCGCCGCTGTCTTTTCAGGCACTCGATCCAAGCTGAAGACGCGGCCGCCGGTGCGGTGCGCGGCCGCCGCTAGGTGCAACGTGGAATAGCCATGCGACGTGCCAAATTCGACCAAGGTCTGAGCCTGTTGGTGGATAGCGGTCAGACAGAGGTAATGGGCCACTTGCGGGCTGACGGCCCTGAGACGCAACGGATCTGTAGAAC
>RKRN01000282.1 GCA_007571365.1 Candidatus Latescibacterota bacterium | reverse complement strand
ACTAGACTTTGGCCCCCAGCCGCACCAGGCCGTTCTGGCTGAGGACGATGAGGACCGCTCCCGGCAGCAGGCCCAGCGCCGGGGTGCGCCCGCCGGTCAGCCCAGTCCCGCCGACAATGGCCACCGCAAAGCTGGTGATCAGCCAGTCCTTACCCGTCGCCGGCTGCGCCGAACCCATCCGCGAGACCCATAACACCGCCGCCAGTGCCGCCACGGCCCCCGACAGCACGTGCGACAGCAAAATCATCCGCTCGGTATGGATTCCCGCCAGCCTAGCGGCCTCCTGATTCCCACCGGTCGCCAACAGCCGCCGCCCGAAAACCGTATGGCGAAAGGCGTAGTACGTCGCCAGCAGCACTAGCCCCATCGTCCAGAACAAATTCGACAGCCCCAAAAACTTCTGCCGCCCCAAAAACGTGAATTCCCGCGGAATGTCCGTATAGGCGTAGCCGGCGGAAAACCCATGTACCAGTCCGGTAAAGACAAAGAGCGTAGCGAGCGTGGCGATAAAGGAATTGATCTGCAGCCGCGTGATGATGACCCCATTGACCCACCCGGCCACACCGCCAATCCCCAGTGCGACTAACGCCGCTAACCACCCCGGCAAACCCAACACTTGGATACAGTATCCGGTGGCGATGGTCGCCAAGCCGCCAATGGCCCCCACGGACAGATTCATCCCCCCGGCGACCAACACCACGGCCTGCGCCAGTGCCACCAACGCGGAAAACGCGACGATCCGCGAGATGTTGAAGAGGTTGTACGCCGACAGGAAACTCTCCGAGCTGAGCGCACATCCGACAAACAGCAACCCGGCCGACAAGGCGATCCCGGCGTCGTGGTGCCGCATGAGTCTGCGTAGGCGTTTCATAGTCCATTCAGGCGACGAGATTACCAAGCGGTCTCTAGGCCGTTCTGATGACTACGCACTAGCTCGCGGCAGAATTTTTCGTACTCTTTGAGAGATATTGGGTGATAGTGAGCCAGTTTTGTGCGAATGCTCCACGAACATTGCACTAGGGAAACCCACTGTCGTTCTCTATTCAGTTCCGAGCAGTTTTGTAGCAAGTATTTCAGATGTCCCCACTGACAGGCAAAGGGTGTTTTTCTTACTTCCTGACATTCTCTATCTGTCTCCGGTTTTTGCCACTTATAAGGCCAAGTCGGTCCATAAGCTTCGTTGAGACGAGCGCATAACGCCAGTCGTATTTGGTCAATTTGGGTCAAGAGAAACTCAGCTTGACCTCGCCATAGGCGATGGTCTAAGGCTTCTTGTCGCTCCAGTATGGCCAAGGCCGCACTATGGCATTCCAGACCGTATTCCGGGGTCCAATGTAGTGTCCCTCGGGCCCAAGCTGTATAAAAAGAAAGGGGCCAGTGCTCTAGCGGGTACTCCCCGTCTTGAGGAAACCCATTCACCGGCCGAGCCTCCAACTCAACCTGAGTCCACTCCCGATACAGAACAAAATCCTGCAATACAGATACTAGGTCGCAGTCAGTGCCATACCTTTCCCATAGGTAGTCGCCCAAGCATAGATCAGAACCCGCAATGGCTGGAATCACATATTCTCTCCAACGGTTCAAGGGAGCAGAGTCAGGACACTGCTTGGAGGCCAATTGACACAACAACCTCATTTCCAAAGCGGTGGGGATGCCCCACCAGACCCGGACAGACAGCAAGACATTGGTGGAGGGAGGCGGGTAAGGTACTTTTGCTGCTTGGACTATCAGACATAGTGCAGGGGGGATAGCGGGGCCATCTCCGTCAGTGGAATGTCTGCCTTGGCATATCTGAGCCCACTGTACTATAAATTGCAACCACTGAATCCGGTCTTCTTCAGCCAGTTCATCAAAACCATTGATGAACAGGATTTCAGGCAAGCCTGCTTGTTTTAAGAGATTCTCCACCGTGCGCGGTGTGTTAGATGGCCTCCAATCCACGCCTAGAGCTTGGCCCAAAGCCGCGGGTGGCACTTGGGCATCTAACCGGGATACGAAGACCTCTTGGGTACGTATATCCCTATGTCCTAGACCATCCCGCAAAACCGACCCCAGTAGGCCTGGATCAACGCCTTCGGGCAGCAAACCCAATACACTGCGCCCGAGCCGCAAGTCGTCCAGTATCTGGTCTAGTAAATGCCGGGCGGTGGGCATCTGCATGAGGAAGGTTGTCAGTGCTAGGCTCACAGATGACCAACTATTCGAGCTAAGACAGGCTCAACGCGGTACTCGCCATCCTCTTTTTCAACGCATTCCAGGCGGTGCAAAAACTCCATAGCAGTCTTACAGTTATCTGGTATGATAGGCGGATCACTCTCAACCAAACCTCCCAAATCCTCTAAATCCTCTTCTGAGACTTTGCCATACTCGACTAACGTCTGTAATACTCGGAGAATCTCCGCTTGATGAGTCAATCCGGCCTTTTGTAACAGTTTAGCCCCTAACTCCGATTTCGGCCGGTTCAACTCCTCAACCAAAATTTTTGCACAAGGCCTAGGATCGTCAGCGGTACTACATCGACATAAAAGCTCATTTAGTAAGAAAGGCCATCCCCCTGTAGCTTCCAGCACCTTCTGGCAAACCTCGGGCGAATCTAGCTTACCTGCTTGACTTAATAGTTGCTTGATTCCCACCTCGTCCCAGCGACGGAGGTAAATGGGGTCAGCCCAGGCTTCTCTATCTGTGCCTTGGTCCGCAGCCAACCTCAGCCAAGTCCAAGCAGTCTCTGGATTGAGGACGAAAACCACCTGCAGGGGGCGTCTTCGATTTTTATTAAATTCTTTGCACTTCTTCGATACTTCCCAGACACATTGAACCATATCGCCTCCGGGGCCTCCGAGCCGGCCATAGACCAATACCTGCTCAATCCCTTGTTGTTTTCGGGCGTGGGAATCCAGCCACTCACAGGTTCGCTTGGCTTGGGTCAATTCTTGGGCGGGAATCTCACTGCCATCCATACGCTTTAAGGCCTGATCCAATACATTTAGTCCCAATGCTTGGGAACCAAAAACTAAGTTCACGCCGGACGACCGGATTTGCTTCAAGCTGCCTTCCTGCACCAACGTCAAGGGACTGTAAAGGCGGTTTTGATCGTCTAACAATGCATGCTGACTGGCGGGTTGGGATTGGGTCGGCTGAGATTTATCAGACAGCTCTAACAGGCGGTTCTCTATATCCTCCTCGGTGCCCATGAGACGGACCAGATTGGGACTGCGAAGCAAGTACTGGTTTTCTGAACTGCGTACCAATATGCCTAGACCAACCATTTCTCCTAGCAACCCCCTCAAGCCTTCGGTGTCGACTCCTTTGAATCCTTGAAGCCACCAATCTTGCACAAGTTCTAGAAGTTCGGCCACGCTAAATGAGCGAACATAGCTATCACGGGTCTCTTTTTGTTCGTAGATCATAGCCCAAGCAATACACTGGTAGCGGGGGTCCAGTGCCAAGGTCCAATCGAGCCGTTCCCGAATAATCCGTCGAGCTTCAGGGGATCGATATACCGCTTCTACATGGTCCGATTTCACTTCATAAGGCGGACCTGAAGGATAGCGTTGATCTTGGAGCAGACGCAGAAGTTCGTGGCAAAAGTACTGTATCAAACCCGGATGATAATTGGTGTAGGACAGTACCTTGAGCACCGTGGTTTCATCGGCGAACCGGTAGCCCAATGTCTTTAGGGGCTCCTGCACCAACTGCCGGGCCGGGCCAGCTTCAAGGGGGCCGACCAATAAATTCTGGCCAAAATGAGCCAGAGGCTGATTGACGATATTGTTAAACCTTTGGACATCGTGTAGACCGGTAAAGACGATCCTGAATCGCTGCTTAGTCGCCTGTATTAAGGCTCTCAAGCGATCGACCTCTTGGAAACCGTTCTGAGCATCGGCATTGAGAAATTGATCGGCTTCGTCAAAAAGGACCAGAACCCGCCGTTGAGACGACGCATCCATCGAGTTCTGGATGCGTTTGATGATGTTGTCGGGTTGGCTCGCGCTTACATTGCCTTTTATTAACTCATGTTTCTTAAAGCCTTCACGCAACTTGACCCACAGAGTAGAAGAAGATTCGCCTGTATCGGGATCGCCCACTAACTTAATATCTTCTACCCAAGCAAATTGCTCGCGAGCAGGCTGGTGAAATTCACGCTCCACCTGACGCAACAGTGCAGATTTGCCCAACTGTCGCCCACCGAATACGATGCAGCCACCCTCGTCTTGTAGTTGACGAACCATCCCATCGCGGCCATAGTACATTTCGGGTGGTACATTTCCTGCTTGGAACGGCGTATAGGGATTAAGGGCAGCATAGGGCAGGCTACAACGCAGAAAAGCAGGAAGTCGGGTATCGTCAAACTTGGCTAAAAATACCAGCAGGATTTCATCTAATATCACCAGAGCTAGTTTCCGTTCTCTGGCCCGATCAGCTATGTTGCGTCGCTGGTCAGTCAACCGTCCTAGAAAAAAAACAATGACCGTCTTAGCATCTAATCCCAAATCGCGCAAAAATGCTCCGATGGATTCGGCCCCAGGTCGTTTCCATAGACATACCACATCGTAGCAACCGTTGGCTTGCGAGCCCAACTGTGGGATGGGCCGTGCCAAATCGCTGGCCGACGCATCTACTTGGCAGTAAAGCCAATCCCGGTCGTGACTTTTTATTTGCATAGCTGATTCTCTCGCCGACAGATGGAACCCCAAGTACTCCAAAAGGACTTGAATGCACCTGCGATTTTCGGTCTGCTGTCCATCACGACGTTTGAGTTGGTGCCAAGAGCGAAACGCCTTGACGGCCTCCTGTCGGCACTTTAATGGTAATGCGCCAAACTGCATTCCTTCCCAAGTTTGGCCTTGATCGATCACACCGGCTAGTTGCTCAACACTTCCCAAACCTTGAATCCCCGATTCGATACGCGGACAAGCCTGTTGGAACTCCTTGAAGATGTCGTGCTCGTCGGGTGGGTCAAACCACTCGCTCTCCCACCTGCTTTCACCTTCGAGGAAGCCCCGCAAATGGGCTAAGACTTCTTCTAATACTCTAGTATCGCGCTGATCAAAAGCTCCTTGAATGAAGGCATCCACGGCGTCGAGTTGGTCCACTTGGGGTGACTGCGCTAAGTCTTGCCGTCTCTGCCGCCATTGATTCTTCAATTCTCGTAGTCGAGCTTCGAGCTTTTGGTTCAATTCTTGTTCAATATCACCTAATCGCTGGAACAGAGGCTTGAAGTACAAAGGCTCTTCAATAGCCGTCTTTTCCAATTGTGCACTGAACTTGGTGCGTTCTTCCTCAACGAGTAGCCCATCTACCATCCCTTGTTCGATAATACCCTGCACCTTAGAGACTTCATCCCCTAGAGCAGCCCGGACCCCTTTGAGATTCTCATCGTTCAGATCTTCAATCTCTTGGAGATCTTCATCGTCCTTTAAGGTATTCCGCAATACATCGGTGAAGCGAAAATCTTGACTGTCAATCCGCAGGCGCCAAGCATCGCGGGGTGATCGTTTCTCAGCTAAAGACTGACGCAAATACTTGGAAATGTCGCCCTCCTGATCCTCTTTAGGATAGCCATCATCGTCGAGGGAAATCTCGGGCATCCATAACAAGCGACGGGCCAAAGCCCGATCCAGAGAGCCATCTTCGCGCTGCATCCATACTTGCGGATCTTCACTATCGGGTTGCTGCTCTAGGCGCAACATACCTGTTATTTGGCCTATGGCCCGCTGCAAGACGCGACCCAAAGCGACTTCTTCTTGCGATTGGTCCTGCTTCTGCATTCCCTTGAGTTCGTCTTTGATATTGGGAAGGACATCTTTCACTCGGCAGTGTAGGTCTTCCACATGATTATCTCGCCAGTCTCCCTTATGGTATACAGTCTGTTCCTGAGCCACCAAGGAACACCAGCGTCGGGCCAGACCAACAGCCTCTTCGACGCTCCGCACCAACTGATTGATGGGATCGCCTGTGATTTTGCGCTTTTTGGACCCAACTAAGTCTTGGTCAATCTGATGGAGGTGACTTTCAATATTCTTGCGCCCCTCAAAATAGTTCATGCGCTGCCGGACCTGATCAATTTGGTCGGCCTTATTTTCGATCATCGCAGTGAGCAGAAAGTGTAAATCTCCCTTCTGGCGCACCAAGTGGTGTAACACATCGGTTGCCCGCTTGATCTTCAACTTCCTGACCTGATTGGTTTTCAGAAAGCTACGAGCCTGTTCAATGGTCTCTCCAATAACCTGCTCACGAGTTGCCATACCTTCTACTTCCCGTAGATCTTCGGACCGCAAGGGATAGCCCGCTGATGCAAAAGTGCGAACGGCCTCGGCTAGCGTACCCAGCACGGGATTGACTTCTTCCTTTTGAGGGAGCCAACTAACTAAACCAGTGTGCTGAGCAACTAAGCTGGGGAGTAAAGCCGCAGCTAACCCTAGCAATCGCTCGGAAGTAGTACTTTGGGGAGCATACTCTGAAGCAATCTGCTGGATATCGAATACCAAGCTGTCGGTATCGTTCTTCAACCAGTGAGATCCCTGAAGCACGGCAAGCAATTCTGGCGGGACCGGTACGTCGCGGTCTGCTGCTTTCAGAGAACGAGCCAGCCAGTAGGCCCCGGCCCAATCCTCTTCTGCTAAAAGGCTCCATACCAACGAAACCCAGTGTTCATCAGAGTCTTCTTCTTCCAATAGGAGTGCCATATCTTGGGCCGAGCGCAAGGGCAGCGGCTTTTCACCAGAAGACTGTGGTTCAAGTTGAGTAGTTATGGCAGATACTGGCTCGTGTTCTTCCGTTTGAGGGGGAGACGGAGGTTGGGTTTCTTCTTTGAAGATTGCTTCCTTTTGCAGAACCTTTTCGGCTAAGCTAGTACCTTCTTCGGCTTTTTGTTCCTGAGGATCTTGTCCCAGACTAGACGGCTTCAAAGCATGAGAATTGTCCTCTTTAGCTGCCTCGGCTTTGGCATCGAGTGCTTCCTCGGAAGGGCTAGGTTCCTCTGGAGGTACTTCTTCTCGATGGCTAACGTCTTGGTCGGTTGTTTGCTCTTGGTCGGAACTAGAAAGAGAAGGGTCTTGTTTGGGGATAGTCGGCTCCGGGTGAGGTTGGTCACCCTCTTCGGTATCCTTATCCAAAGTCTGTGGAGACTCCGAGGCGGTCGCGGAAAAACCTTGGTCAAGTTGTCTCGCCAGTGTGCTGATCTCAGTCTCCACGCCATCCAAGTCCGTTCGGTGCTTTTTGGCTTCTTGATAATTTTGAGGGTGCTGCTGGGTCAACGTGTGGCGTTGGTCTAGCTGTGCCAGCAGGTTTTCCACCATCTTAGTCCGCACAGAGACCTGATCAATGGGACACAGGGTTGCTTGCCAGTTGTCTAAGTCTGCACAATCGAAATTGAAAAACGCGAGATCACCCTCGTGATTCCCTCGCAATCGATCGAGGACGTGCTGGAGCCTGAGTCGCCCGGCCTCTTCCCGGTCCCGGCCCTTTTGCTCGGCCAAGAGCCGGACTTGGTCGATAAACCCTTGTACTTGTACTTCTCCCCATTCTGGAGCATCAGAAGGCCACTGGCGCAATTCCTCAATCAAACCAACCCACCGGGTATCTCGGAGACCCTCCGCATTATGTATCTCTTTGTTCGGCATAATTATATCCTCAATTCTATGTCTATCTGGTTTTTGGATTGGAATTGCAATAAAGAAAAAAAGATATTTTGACTGTCAAGCAGCGATCCCGGCGTCGTAGTGCTGCATGAGTCTGCGTAGGCGTTTCACAGTCTTAGTGCTCTATTTCTCGCGTCGCCGGCGCTGGGATTCCATCCAGAAGTACAGAGCGTGAAGAAGGTTGGGGAAGCGGTATCCCCCTCTGACTTCGGGATCTTTCTCTAGTGCTCCCAAACTCGTCATCCGCCGCAGAAAGTTATCTAAGCTCTTTTTCTCCGCGTCCGTCAGAAGCTCTCGAAGTTCTGCCCGCCGGAAGTGGGTCTTAGGCTCATCTGCCATTTTGCGGAAGATAGAGTGATAGCTTTTACTGCGGATGGCACTGAATATCTGGGGGTTCAGCAGTTTCCGTCCAATGACCTCAGCAGCCGTAGAAATACCTTCCGATATCTCGTTCTTTTCGATAGTCGGTCCCCGAGCCGTCCGCCAAACCGCGTCTCCAATTTCGTGCGCCAGAACCGGCAAGCCGCCGGCAAATCGGGCCAGCGAGTCTAGCCCCTCTTGGGAGACCTCCGCTCCACCAGCCCGGAATGAGTCGCTGTAAAACCAGCGCACCTCGTCGTCCGACCAAGGAGCAATCTCGATCAGCTCAAAGACGCGGGCTAAAGACGATTGCTTCTCTATCAGTTCCTGACGCCTCTCTTCAAGCCCAACCACGAGGATACAGAGGCGCATCTCCTGCTGAGAAGTGGCGATCTCATCCACGGTACTCTTGAGCCAGTTGGCGAAACTTTCCGAGCCGGCCAGTCCATTGATGTCGTCGAGAATCAGAAAGAGGGACTTCTTGTGCTCCCCGAGGCTTTCCAGCAATCGCCTCATTGACGGCACGAAGTGGCGCTCCATGGCCAACATGTCCCTCTCTTCGAGGTTCAACTCAAGCGTTACCCCGAAGAGCCCCACCTTGCTGACGCGATCGCCGAAGAGAGTTATGAGTTGTTGATGCCAAGGCTTGTCGATACTCTCTTTTAGGATGCGGTCAAAGGTCCGGCGCAGCATCTCCCGGAGGTCTTGAACCCCTCCGAGAAAGACGTGACACCCCGCTACGTCGTGGTCGTGTTCAACCAAGTGGCGCACGAAAGCGGCGAGCGAGCTTTTGCCAATACCTCGCTCGCCACTAACAAAGCCGATCTTAAAGCGGCCTTGCGTACTGGCGTTGACCATGCCGCGCAGCCGCTCTATTTCGGGACTGCGTCCGACGAAGAACTCAATAGGCACAGGTTGTCCGGGTCTAAACGGACTAGACTCAGGAGTCATTTTCCTTTTCCTTTATTTTGCAACCCTAAGAAGCTGTTGAGTTAAAACGAACTGTCGGTCACATCCGGCGATTTTACGGCGATGTCAGTACCCGGTGGCCGGTAAAAAGAGGCTTGTATCGCTGAAGTAATCGTTCTCTTTACTATCTGGCGGGCTACCTGCTCCGGGCTGAGTCGCGCCCGAGCAGACATAGCGGCGCGACCAACACCACTAATACCGATGAAGAGGCGTTGGCGGACAGGCGGTCCACATGGACGATATGGTAAGTCTTAGGGTCGGCTTGGGATGGACATAATGCCTTGGTGGGATCACTCCAACAAATCCTCGACGAAGCAGTTGGCAATCTCGAAGGATTCGCGCCACGATACGCCGTAAAGCAAGCGAATGGCGAGCAGGCCGCCACACAACATCACAGCCGCGCACACAAAGAGCCGAAAAATTCCTCGCATATTCAATCTCCTCGAATAGATTGGACGGTCTTAAAAAAATCAGGCCAGATGGATGCTAGGCACTCGCTGCCTTGGATGGCCAACTCCCCTTCGGCCAACAGCCCAGCCACGGCAAAAGCCATAGTTAAACCGGGATCGCCCTTGCCGTCGAGCTGGCCGCCTTGGAGCGGCAAGCCGCCTTGGATGACCAGCCCCTCGGAGAACTGGCCAATCCGCGCATCGAGCGAGCGCAGCGCGGCGCACAAATGCTCCACGTGCGATACGCCTTCGACATCGCGGATGACCGTCGTCCCCTTCGCCTGAGTCGCCAAGACCGCAAACAATGCGATCTGACCGGCGACCTTGGCCGCCCGCGCCCCAGCCACGCGCGTGGCCTTTAACGGGCTGGTACGCACGTGCAAATCGCACTCGTTGCTCCCAAGGGCTTCCGCGGCGATCTGCGCCCCAATCTGCCGCAGCAAATCCAAAAACGCCCGCTGCCGGGGACGAATGGCCACGCGCTTGAGGGTCAACGCCGACCCCTTGCGGCACAGTGCCGCCCCCATCAGCGGATAAGCCAACGCGAGTTGCCCGGGCACTTCTACGTCCGTTGCCTTTAACGCCTGCCCGCCGGCCACCGATAGCAGCCGGCGCCGCCCGACCACAACCCCGTATCTGCTCAACAACCGCCCCACGCGGCGGCCAACTTTCAGCGCGGTCGTCCCCTCGGCAAAGAGCGCGGCCACCAACGCACCCAGGGCTAGGGCGTCGGTCGGCGGTGCCGCCGAGAGGACGAACCCTTTGGCCTGCTGTCCCCCGGTTACAAAGGTGTCCGCGCTCTCCTGTTCTACGGCGAACCCAAGCTGGGCCAGCAAGTTGAGCAAGGGCCGACACCGCTCGGCTTCCGCGCCCAACTTCACCTGCGAGCGAAACGTTTGCCCGGCGAGCAGGGGCAGCAACAACAGCGCGGTATCGCCCAATCCCGCTAGATCGAGTGGGGCCGCTGCCGCCTGAAACCCCCGCAGCCCAACGCCGCGCACTGCATACGTGCCGGCGCACTCGGCTATGTCGACGCCCAACTCGCGCAACAGCACCACCACGCGGCCAGCGGCAACGGGCGCGTTGCGGACGGTGCTGTCTCCTTCGCTCAGCGCGGCCAACACGAGCGCACGCTCGGCCGGCTCCCGCTCTCCGGGCACGGAGATATGGCCCGCGATTTTCTGGACTGGACGTACAGTTGCGGCCATCGCCTAGGGCCTCCGCGCCACGTACCCGAGCCTAGTCAAAATGCCCAACGCATTTTCCGCACTCTCGGTGCTGTCAAATCCCAGCCGCAAGGTCCCTCCCTCGCCCTCGCGCACCTTCATCACCTCAATATCGTTGATGTTCACCCCTTGGCCCCCCAGTGCCTGCCCGATCTCGGCGATGACGCCCGGCCGGTCCTCGGCTAGTACCAATATCTCGTACAGCGCGTGGATAAACCCTTTTGAATCCCGCGGAATGGATCCGCGAATCTCGTTGGCAAAATCGAAATCGGCCTTTAGCTCCGCGGCCTCCAGCCGCCCCTTGACAGCCGCGAGCGCGGCGATGTAGCGGTCGATCATCGCGCGGATCTGGTCGGCATTGGTCGCGCAGATATCCTCCCACACCGGTGCGAACGGACTGGAGGCAATCCGCGTCAGGTCGCGGAAACCACCAGCGGCCAGCGGCAAAAAGTGATCCCGCTCGGCATTCAGCCGCCCGACCATGCTCACCAGCGAGGTCGCCAGCATCTGCGGCAGGTGGCTGATCGCGGCGACCGCTCGGTCGTGGGCTCCAGCATCGAGTTCCATCACCCGCGCTCCAAGCTGGCGCAAGAGCGCGGTCAATGCTTGGTAGCGATCGGCCGGCACCTTCGGGTCGGGAACCAAAATATAGATTGCATTCTGGAAGAGAAACGGATCGGCGGCGGCCACGCCCGCCTTTTCAGAGCCAGCCATCGGATGGCCGCCGACAAAGTACACCTCGGCGCCGAAATGATCTTGGGCTGCGGCCACGATGCGCCGCTTAGTGCTCCCCACATCGGTAACGAGGGTCCCCGGC
>RKRN01000275.1 GCA_007571365.1 Candidatus Latescibacterota bacterium | reverse complement strand
TTGCGCTTGTAGCGCACGTAGCGCACGTATTGGTAGGGAAAATCCGCGGCTATCTTGGGGACCACATTTTCGCGCGCCTCAACGATGACTTCGCCGATGGGATTAGACGTGTGCAGCACGTCGTTGTTGGTGTCTGGGGCGATGGAGACCTCAAAGGCCGGGATCGCGTCCTCTTCAAGCGGAGTTCCGTCCGAGCGGAAAAACCCCTTATCCGGCGTGCTCATGGCAAAGCGGAACAGCGGCACCGGCACCCCTAGGTCGATGGTGTAGTACTCGCTGCCAATGCTGTTGCTGGTCACCGGATTGTACGTCGCGCCACTGCCGTCGATGAGGTTGAGTGCGTTGTCAACCGTCGAAGAAGTGCCGCAGCAGCCCTTCCAAGCGCGGGGCCGCTCGCCATCGACGAAACCCAGCTCGTCCGGTGCCTTTTTCGGCGACCAATTTTCGAGCAGGGGGAAGACCGTCGTATCCGCGCTGACTAGCACTGGCTGGATCGAGTTATTCGGTCCGGTAAAGTCGATCATTACTTGGGCCGAGTCGCTAGCGGCCCAGCGGAGGCCGCTGCCGCCGATCTGCCACAAAGCGATGTCCGCCGCCGCACCCGTAGCCGCGGCGGCGAAAAACCAAAGCCACAAATTCGCTAGATGTTTCATGGTTTACTCCCGGTCTAAATGGGGATAGTATAAAAAATTTACTGAGACGCCGCTGTTTTCTCTTCCTCTTTATCCGCCTGGGCCAGCGCGTACTGGGCCAGTGCGTTGTCGTTGATGCCCCACGCATCGTGCCATTTGTCGCGCAACTGTAGGTTGAGGGTGCGCAATTCGCGCTGCTGTTTTTCTTGGCGGGCCAAGTAGTGGGCCTTCTGTTGGCTCAATTCGTATTCTTGCACTCGCTTGGGTCGGCGCTGCAAGACCTTGAAAATCGAAAAAGCCCTTTCTAGGGCGCGGGGCTCGCGCAGAGAAGTAGGCAAGGGCTCAACTAGCTCAATCGGACCTTGCAACGTCCTTTCGGGCGCGGATACGGCCGCGTCCATCAGCTCCTTGTAAACGATTTTTTCAAAGGCACGCAGCGCGTAGAGGCCGCCCGTTTCATCGGCGTCGCGGCGGATGCTGTGCTGGGTTGCCAGCGCGGCCATATCGGCCCCGTTGCGAATTTGCTCCAGCAGCTGTTGGGCGAGCGGCTCGTCGGCGACCATGATTTCTTGGACGACGATTTCTTCTGGTGCCCAGTACATCTCTGGATGCGCCTCGTAGTGAGCACGGGCTTCCTCTTCGCTGACCTCTAAGGCGTCTTCGAGCAACTCTTCCCACAGCCTTTGCAGCAGCAACCGCTCCTTTTCGGCTGTCACCTTATCCTGCACCTCGGGCCGCTCGGCGTATCCGCCGCGCTCGGCCGCCAAGCCCAACAGCAAGTCGGGTGCCCCCCGGCGACGCACGCGGTCGTCGAGCACGGCACTGTCGATTTGGGCGCGGCCCAGCCGCGTATTGTGCAACAAGTTGCTGCCCTGCTGCACGGTGATTACGCCGTCGTCGTACTCGTAGAGCGGGGCGGCCCACTCCTCGGGCGCAAGCGGCGGCGCACCAGGCTGTTGGTTCCAAGCCGCGACAAAGCGCCGCACCTGTTCCCCCACCGGACGCAAGCCGCTCTCGACGACTAGCTTATCGATGTGCTCGCTGCGCAAATTCTCGATTTTTTCGAGAAAAGTCGCCCGCTGGATCACCGAGCGATACTTCTCAAAAGACACCAACTTCTTATCGACGACCTTGGCGATTTCCCAGCCCTGCGGCGTGCGGAAGGGTTGGCTGATTTCGCCTGCGTCCAACGCGAACACGCGCTCGTACACTCGGTCTGAGACTCGGTCGAAGGCGTAGTACGAATCAAACCAACCTCCAGCCGCCGCCGTCGCCGCGTCCAGCGAGTGCTGGCGCGCCAAGTCCTCGAAAGTAGCCCGGCCGGATGCGATCTCCGCGTAGATGGAATCGGCGCGGGCGCGGCTGTCGAGCAGGATGTGCGCCCCGCGCACGGCGTAGCGGGCCGGATGCACCGCAAAATTGGCTCGCAGCTCGTCTTCGGAAATCTCGATTTGCAGACCGACTTGCTCGCGCAGATAGGCTTCGATCATGGCCTTGTGCGCGGCGAGTTCCACAGCCTTGGTCAATTCGGGATTCTCGTCCAATCCGCGGGCGTGCGCTTCGCGCACCATCAGCTTGATGTCGATCAAGCTCAGCAGGTGTGTGCGGTGCTTTTCCACGCCTTGGGCTAGCGAGCGGTGCTGCGGTTGGATGCGGGCTTCGTAGCGGCGGAACTCGCGTTCGTCAATTAGATCGTCGCCGACTTGGGCCAAGGCGGTCCCAGCCACCACTAACCCCCCCTCGGCAGCCGGGGCCGCTGGCTGTTGGGCACAGCAAAAAAGGAATGCACAGGCTGCAAGCCCTAGCCATTTTCTCGCGTTACAGATCATCTTTTTGCTTTCTAAGCAAGGCATCGGCCCGGCGTTGGTGTTGTTCGCTTTTGGCAATCTGCCCCAGCCGCTTGTAGGCCTCGCCCAAGGCTTGGTGGGCACTGAGCCAGTTTTCGTCGAGTGCAAGGGCGCGGTTGAGCATGGCAATGGCCTCATCGGTGCGCTGCTGATTCAAATAGACCTGTCCGAGGGCGGCAAAGGCGGCCACGTGCTCCGGGTCTTGTTCGACGATCTGTTGATAGGCCGCTGCTGCTTGCTCGAAATGTCCGGTGCGCAAGTAGATGTTGCCCATGTTGTTCAGGGCCCGCAGATGGCTGGGATTGATTCGCACGGCTTGGGCGTAGTGCGGCAACGCCACGCCGGTAAATCCCAAGCGATTGTACATAAAACCCAAACTGTAATGGGCGTCGGCATCGTCTGGATCGCTGCGCAGCCGCTCGCGATAGCGCTGGATATCCCCCTCGACTTGCTTGACCTTTTCGTAAGCGGCGAGGGATTTTTCGCCGGCGGCCTCGCGGCCCTGCCGCAGGTGGATCTGGCCCAGCAGGCGAAAGGACTCGGCCAGCCCGGGTTCGATGAGGATGACCCGGCGAAAGCACTCGGCCGCCGCCGCAAGATCGTTTTGGCTCATCTGGATCCGCCCCAGTTGCAGATGGGCCTCGGCGTAGGTGGTGTCGGCCGCTAGCGTGCGCTCAAAGTACTCGACGGCCCCGGCATCGTCGCCCTCTTGGAGCTTGATCTCCCCCATTGAGTAGAGCGCCCGAGCATTTTCCGGCGCGGCTAGCAAAACCTGTTGCAAAGTTTCACTGGCCTCTGCATAGCGGCCCAAGCTGGCGTACACCAGCCCGAGGTTGAAGTGGGTGTGGAGGTGTTCGGGCCGCAGCGCCAAGGCGCGCTCGTATTCGTGCGCGGCATCGCCCAACCGCCCCTGTTTGCTGTACACGGCCGCTTTGTTGCGCCGCGCTGGCGCATACGTTGAGTCCAAGGCCAAGGCCGCAGCAAACGCAGCGTGGGCTTCGTCGTAGCGGCTCAGCTTCAGATGCACATTGCCCAAGGCGACGAGCCATTCGGGCTGCTCGGATTCGAGGGCCACGGCCATCTCGTAGAATTGGATAGCTTCTTCGGGCTGGCCCAAGGCCAAGTGGATCCGGCCCAGCGTAGCCAGCACCTCACCCGACTGTGGATGGCGCTTCCGCGCCTCCCCGTACACCGCCAACGCGTCCGCGTAGCGCTTCTGCCGCAACAGGATGCGCCCAAGCAGCAGCGGCTCCTCAACCGGCTTCGACCTGAGCTCAGCCGAAGGCGGCGGCGGCACTTCCGGCTCGGGCTGGCAGCCGGCCACCAGTGCGACGCCCAGTGCGAATGAAACCCATCTAATCAACGCCTAGTATCCTCCTCTATGGACACGTATTGCCGCCCGGGCAGGTCCTCAACGACTTGAACGGCCCCGGATGGCCAGCGAATCTCAACCCGCTCGGCAACCTCGGCTTTGCCAAGGCCAAAGATCACGCGAGGGTCGTGCGACGACAGATAACTCGCGTTGCGGCGCACCTCGCGCACGAGGGTGCGACCAGCGGTCGTCAGCGCGATCCGCGCCCCAATGGCGTCGCGATTGCTCGCCGTGCCCTGTAGCCTAAGCCCCAACCATCCGCCGCCAGCGGCGTCGTTGCGCAACAGCACTGGCCGGTCGTTGGAGTTGTTCACCGCAATATCTAAGTCGCCGTCGCCGTCGATATCGCCAAAGGCCATCCCGCGACTGACCTGCACCAACGCGAGGCCCGGGCCGCGGTCGCTGCGATCGGCAAAGACGCCCTCGCCGACATTTTCGAGCAGCTGATTGCGCTGCGCGTACGCGGCTGCTCGATCCACCTTTTCCACGTTGTCGTACACGTGGCCATTAGCCACGAATAGATCGAGATCGCCGTCGTTGTCGCAGTCGAAAAACCCGGTGCCAAATCCGAGAAAGGCCATGCTGGCGCGGGTGATTCCCGAGGCCACGGTCGCGTCGGCAAAGAACCCCCCGCCCAAGTTGCGGTACAGGGTATTGCTCTCCCACTGGAAGTTGGTCACGAACAAATCCAAGTCGCCGTCGCCGTCGGCATCGGCCATGTCGACGCCCATCCCAGCCTCAGCGACCCCGGCGCCGTTGAGGCTGGTGCTGCTGGCAAGCCCGCGATCGACAAAGCGCGGGCCGTCGTTGCGGTAGAGCATGTTGGACACCAGATCGTTGGCCAAGTACAGATCAGGATCGCCGTCTTGGTCGTAGTCGCCAAAGACGACCCCCAACTCTTTGCCGGCCGTGCTGGCGAGGCCGAAGGCCGCCGTGCGGTCGGCAAAAGCCCAACCGCCGGCGCGGCCCTCGTTGATATAGAGGCGATCGACTTGGCCGTCGAATTTGCGCGGGTCGCAGTAAAGCCGCTCCTCGCTGTTGCCGATCCGGCACACGAGCGGCTCTTCGGTTGGATAGTCGAGGTAGTTGCCGACGAATAGATCTAAGTCTCCGTCGAGGTCAATATCGGCAAAGGCCGCGCTGGTTCCCCATCCCGGGCAGCCGACGCCAGCCGCGCCTGTTGCGTCGGCAAAGCGACCCTCCCGGCGATTGTGGAACAGCACGTTAGGCCCAAAATTAGTTACGTAGAGGTCGGCCCAGCCGTCGTTGTCGTAATCGCCCGCGATCGCCCCCATGCCGTAGCCGCGGTCGCCGACGCCAGCCCGCGCTGCCTGCTCTGAGAAGCCCTCCGCTCCTGCGTTGCGAAAAAGCGCGTTGGCCGCTTCAGGCTCGTTTGATAGCTGCGGTAACCGCCCGGCGTTGATCAGGTAGAGGTCGAGCGCACCATCGCCGTCGAAATCCAAGAACGCGGCTCCAGAGCCGTAAGTCTCGGGCAAATAGCGCGCGCCGGTCGCGCCGCTGCGGTGGACGAAATCGACGCCAGCCGATGGCGCGATATCGACAAAACGCGATTCCGCCGCGGCGCTGCAACAAAGCAGCAGGACCATACCGTAGCGCACCTTCACGGCTTCAGCCTCGGTACCGGGCCAAATCCCTCGGCCACCAAGCCCGCGCCGCGCTGGATGGTGATCAGCCGATTGCCCGCCACCCCTTCGTGGTGCTCTGCCATCCCATCGGGCCAGCGCACCACGAGTTGATCGGCCTTCAGTCGCCGCCCCAAGCCAAAGTGCAGCCGCAGATCGTCCTGCGACAGATAGCCGGTGCCGGCGCGCACTTCCCGCATCTGCACCGCACCCCCCACCGCTACCGAGACGCGCGCACCAATGGCCTCTGTATTCCCGCCATCGCCGAGCAGCCTCACCATCAGATAGTTGTGGCGCTGGCCGCCGTCGTTGCGCAGTACCGTTGGGGTGTCGTCGATATTGACGATCACCAGGTCCAAGTCGCCATCGTTGTCCAAATCGCCGATAGCCGAGCCACGACTCGACTTTTCCACCGCCATGCCCGGCCCCAAGGCTGCACCAACCTCGACAAACGCACCACCGCGATTTTCAAACAGATGGTTGCGCTGGGCGTAGCGGGTTCCTAAGTCGCGGTGGTCGACGGCTGGATACACGTGGCCGTTGGCGACGAACAGATCGTCATCGCCGTCGTTGTCGTAATCGAAAAAACCCGTGCCCCACCCCAGAGAACTGATGCTGGCGCGGCCCAGCGCCGAACTGAAACTGGCGTCGGTGAAAAACCCCCGGCCATTGTTGTCGTAGAGCGAGTTATTGTCGTGCGAGAAATTGGTGACAAACAGATCGAAGTCGCCGTCTTGATCGTAATCGCCGCCGGCCAAGCCCATGCCGCCCTGTTCGCGCCCGTCCTCGCTGTAGGCAGTCGCCGACAAAAGCGATACGTCGGCAAATGTACCGCGGTCGTTGCGGTAGAGTACATTCGGCGTCGAATCATTGGCGATGTAGATGTCCAAGTCGCCGTCCTCGTCCCAATCGCCAGCCAGCGCGGCAAAACCATAGTACTCGTAGTCGGCCATGCCAACCTCCGCACTCGCCTCGGCAAAGCTCCAACCGGCGCTGGGGCCATCGTTGCGATAGAATTGATCCCGCTCGCCCGGCATCCCGCGCGGGCCGCAGAATACGTCTATCCCGCGCCAAGTACAATAGCTCGGATCAACCGGGCGAAACGCCGGGTCAAAGTCGATGTAATTAGCCAAGTAAAAATCCAAGTCGCCATCGAGGTCGTAGTCGCCAAAGGCCGCAGACGAGCTCCAGCCGTCAAAGTCCACGCCGCGCTCGGCCGCCACATCGACAAACGTGCCATCGCCGCCGTTTTCGTACAGGGCATTGGGGCCGTAGTTTGCCAAGTACAGATCGGGCCATCCATCGGCGTTGTAGTCGGCGGCCGTAGCCCCCATGCCCCAGCCCACGTGCGCGACGCCAGCCTCTCGCCCCACGCCGGTAAAGCACCAAGCGCCGTCGTTGCGATACAGCTCGGCACTCGGTTCGCGGCCCAAGGCGTATCCGGCCAGTCGCGTACCATTGACGATAAAAATATCCACATCGCCGTCGAGGTCGTAGTCCAAAAGGGCCGTGCCGCCCGTGTTGCATTCGACGATATGTTCTTTTTGCGGCGTCCCAGATACGGTGCGCAAGTCAACCCCTGCTTGGGCCGCTACATCGACGAAAAGAGGCCGTGCCACTTCTCGGCCGTCGTCTGAGCACCCGGCCAACGCCCCCATAACGGCTAGTGCAAACCACATTTATGGTTGTGCCCTCAAGGCGGCGGCCTCAGCGCGAGCCGTGCGGCCTTCTGCTAGGTGCCCCTGCTGAATAAGCGCAGTTGCCAAGCCGTCGAGGGCTGAGACCATGCTCCCGTCCAAAGCCAAGGCGCGGCGAAACGCAGCGACCGCTTCTGCGTACTCGCCGAGTGCCAAGCTGTTGTTGCCTAGATTTTCAAAGGCCAAAGCGTAGTCGGGCTTATGGCGGACCGCGCTCAGCAAAAAGGGCCGCGCAGCCGCGTGTTGCTCTTGCAGCGAATAGATCACCCCGATGTTATGGCTGGCCTCCGCGTACGTGGAATCAAGGGCCCAGGCCGCTGCAAACTGTTCGAGCGCCGCGGCCAACTCCTTGCGGCGCAAATAGACTAATCCCAAGTTAAAATGCGTGGCCGCTTGCTTATCGACCTCCAGCGGCACGGCTTGGCGATAGAGTAAGCGGCGGTAGTGATCCTCGTCCATCGTAGCACTGCTTAACTGCTGGAAAAGCTCGATCATGCGCGCCCCCTCGGCGTCGCGGCCCGTGCGCGCATAGAGCGTAGCCAAACTGTAATAAGCCGAGGTGTAACCTGGGTCTGCGGCAATGGTCTGCTCCATGGCCGCCATGGCCCGCAGCTCGTCCTGTAAGCGCAAGTACACCAACGCCAAATAGTAGTGGGCGTGGGCCAAGCCGGGGTCGAGTTCAATAGCCTTCAGCAGCGCGGTCTTGGCGTTTTCATTGTCGCCGCGCGAACACAGCACAAAGCCCAATACGAAGTGCCCATAGCCGCTCTGCCCGGCCAGTCGCAGCCCATCTTCGACCGTTGTAAGCGCCTTTTCGTACCCATCGCCGCGCTCGTTGTACAGCAGGGCCAAGGCCCAGTACACCTCGGTAAAGCCCGGCGCTTTTTCGAGGGCGCGTTTAAAAGCGGCGATGGCCTCGCTCTTGCGGTGCTCTTTGGCGAGTGCAACCCCGAGGTAGTAATGGGCATCCGCGTCGTCGGGCGCAACCGCAACCAACTCGGACAGCACGGCGACCGCGCGGCGCGTGAGGTTCTTTTGCAGATAGACCCACCCCAAGGCCAACAGCACTGCTGGGTCGGTGGGGTTTTGCTCGTAGGCGCGCTGGTAGGACGCGAGGGGCTGGGGCGTGGCAGGCTTTTTGGGGACGTGGCGTTCCGCCGAGCCACAGCCGATCGCTAGGAGGCCAACTAGCCCTATCCACGCCACCACAAGGCGCATGTCCATGTTGTTAGGCAGGAAAGCGCCCGGCAGCTCCACTAGAGAACGCCGGGCGCTTTGGCTCCACAAAGAAATAGCGGCCCCTATTCTTGGAGGCCTGCGAAAACCCGAACAAAGAGCAGCGAGTTGGTTTCGGTCGCTTCGGCAAAGGCCCGGCGTTCCCAGCGAAAGCCCGTATTCATGGTCAGCGAATAACCAAGGTACGCCGACTTGCTAGAAAGCTGTAAGGCTAGCACCGAACCCGTAAAGTCATCGACATATCCGGGTGGCAAGATCTCCGGCCGCTCTTCGAGGTTGCGGAAGAGATTGAGCTCGACGCCGTATTCGATAAAGGTTCCAGGCAGGATGAAATACTTTGAAGTCAGCATGTAAAACTGCGACCACTCGGTAATGTCGAGGTCCGTACTAAAGGTCGGATTGATCCTGCGGAAGACGCTCTTGTAACGCGGCCAGAAAGACAGATTGTCCGTAATCGGCAGCGGATAATCCACCTTGTTGATCGCACCAAAGAAGAGGCGATTATCTTTGACCTCGGCCTGCTCGCCGCGCTGCCTAAACCAATCGTACTTCACCTTGTTGTAGATGTTTAGATTTTTGAGGCGCAGGTAATCTAACGTCAGATAGCCAGTCCAAACAAAGGTGTCTTGAGCAATCAGCGGGTCAATGGTTTCGCGAAATCCATCTGGATCAACCCATTGGATCACATCGTCTTCGATGTCGTCTTGGACCGAGCGAACGTATTGGAAAGCCCGAGCCTCAATGCCCGGCCATTTCCACTGGCCCGTGGCCACCGCATAGCTCATCAGCGCGTTGCGCTTGGAGCTAATCTCGGCGGCCGTGGAGTAGCCCATCGTCACCTTAATGGCTTCGGTCAAGTGAACGCCCCCATACACGTTGTAGCCATCGCGGTCGTGTCGGTAGGGGTAGTCGGCGAACGTATCATTTTCAAAGCGATCGATGACGTTGTTGTTGTTCATGTCAACGCCAAAGAGGAACTCGGGTGGATCGACATTGTAGCGCAGAAACGGCTCGGCGAAATCCGGCTGGCTATTGTCGTTTTGGTTAAAATCCGAGATGAAGTCCGCGTTCTCATCGTACCCGGGGAAAACCTGCGGGTCCGCGGCGCCGCCCGTGCCAAAAGGCGATTCGCCAAAGGCGAAGTCGCCGTTGTGCCACAAGCGCTTCCAGTCGGCAAAGCGATCTTGGTCGTCGTTGTCGTCAACCGCTTCAAAAGAATAGCGCTCTGGGTGTTCGTAGTCGATGAAACCCCGTGCATCCGAGATAAACGCATTGGTCCGGTACTCAGGTTCCAGACGGTAGAATTCTCCGTACGCAAAGAACGGATATGCGTCCTGCGAGGCCGTGATGTAATAGGCCATGCCTTGGTCTTGGGCGAGGGCGTGATCTTGGAAGTTCTGGTTGGGAAAGCGGCGAAACGCCCGGCTGAAAGCAAGCTCCGAGCGCATATTGAAGCCCTTGATATCGTCTATATCAAAGTTGAAGCCAATGATGTCCTTGCCGGTGGGCAGGCCGTATTCAAAGCGGATGAAGTGCTGATTAGAGCCATCGCTGACGTTGCCGTGGGCGCGCTCGACTTCCAAGAACACGGGCTCGCCCTGCGCATTGACTTGGAGGTTAGAGGTGATTTCGATCCGGTAGTCGTTGGCGATGACCAGCTCAAACTCGATTTCGCGGATCTCCTGAAACGTGGTGATCTCGTCGTCAGGCTGTTGGCGAAAGTCGCGGGCGATGTTGTAGGTCAGCTCCAACGTCTCCGCCCCATTGGCCTCAATGACGCCAGCGCGCCGCACACCCCCGCGCGGCGAGGGGACAATTTCGGGGTGATCAACCCCGTTGATGATAATGCGCTCAGAAAAAAGCTGTGCACCACCCACGCCATCTTCGGGCGAATCGTCGGAAAGCCGCAGGACGATTGTCTCGACGTTGCCGCCGTTTTGGGCCTCGGTCAACACGCCTTTGAGCGAGTTGTCGCCCAGCTTGCGACCGGTGGAAAAGTTGGCAATGTTCAGATAGGTAAAGCCCAACTTGGAAAAATCCCCGAGCTGCACTTTAGAGTGCGCACCGAAGAGATTCGTCATGTCTCCTAATATCTGTCCAAGCGAGCTTTCGTTGTTTACGCGGGTACCCGGGGAGGCCAAGCGCGAGGCCAAAAGCGTCGTCTGGTACTTGTCGGCGGCAAAGTCCCACTGGATACCATTAAAGGTCGGCTTGGAAAAGATCAGCGGCGTCAAGGTGGTGCGCAGGGCGTCGCCAATGGTCATCGACGAGTAAAACTGCCCCTTTGACATGGATGAGACGAGCAAGCTGTTAAACCACGACGAATACTTAGGACCTTTGCGCACCGTGCTGCCCGAAGTTACTGGACTGTCGACGGACCAATTGTACACCTCAAAACCGCGAGTGATGTAGTTCCCGTAGAGGTCGTAGGTGCGAAAGCCTTCAAGCTCGGTAGCTACGTAGCGCTCGTAGTTTTGGCGGGCGTAATTGCTGTATTCCTCGCCGGTCCAACGGTAGAAGTGGTATAGACTTTGCGGATATTGCCACTTTCGCTGTGCCGGCGTCATGGCCATTTCATAGACATCCACACCGCGCGGTTCGCGTCCGGTCAGAAAGCCAACCCGTTGGGCAAAAGCGGCATCGCATACAAGTGCGACGCCGGCTGTGACAACTGCTGCGTAGAGCTTGCACCTCACGCTGGAATCCTCCCTTTTGAATTTTTGCCGGTCAGTACCGTCAGCACCATAATCCATAAATGACCATCAATAGGCCACGCCGACGACGCCGACTCGCCTGAAGTTGCCGATCCCGCTGTCAACTGAGAGCGAGACCACGTAACTGCCCGGGGGCACGGCCTCGTCGGCATCGCTCCGCCCATCCCACATCTCGGTGTAAATTCCGCCGGGCTGCTCGCGATCGGCCAGCACGCGTACCAACCGACCCGCCAAGTCGTAAATGGCCACATTGATGGGCTTGGGCTCGGAAATCTGAATTACAGTGTACTTGATGGCGATATGGTCGTTGATGCCATCTCCATTCGGCGTAAAGACCGAAGGATTAAACTCTATAGCGCGGACGATTTCGCCCACGGACTTCCGGGTCAGGGCCACGCGCAGCGAGTTGGTGCTGACGTCGAAATTGGCGTCGCCTTCAAGCACGGGCTGGCCGAGAATATCGGACTGGGAATCCCAAACCGTGCCCGTGAAAATTGTGCCGAACACCACGGTCGATCCTTCAAAGAGCACGCGCAGCGGCACATTGTTATCAAAGGTGATCTTGTTGCTGGTGAAAATCACTTCGAGGCTTCTAGCGCCTGCACTGACGCGGTCGGGCTCCACCGGCTCGAGCGGATCGCCCATTTGCAGGCCGACAAAGCGCGCTGGTGTCGGCGTGTAAATGCGCAAAGCATCAAAGCCGTTTTGGTTGTTGTTTATTGTGGCTCGCACGTCATAGGCGAAGAGCACCTCTTCGCCCCCGTCGATGCTCGGCAGCACGACGGCGTCGTCTTTGTCGATTACACCGATGTCGGCCGGTGGATTAGGCTCATCAGCCAAGGAAATCTCGCCGACGACTGCCGCCGCCGGGGGCAGCGAATGCTCAATCCGCAACGAGTCAATGCGCACCGTCTGGGTCACGGCTTGGCTCTCCATGATAATCTGTAGCTGGAAATAGGGACGCGGACTGGGCAGTGGAATCAATTGCCCGGGTTCGAGCGGCAAGGACCAAGGACTCCAGTTATCAGCGTCATCCTCGATATCGCCCTTCTCGCCCGAGGGCAGCTTGTTGTAGTCTGCTTCCGAGACCACTACTTGGCTCACAGCGCGCGTTTCGTTGTCGACAACCTTTTGGAAGTGGACCAGCGGGCTGTCATCTTGGCCCGTCTTCATGCGTACCGCGACTGAGGTCTGCCCCAGATCCGGCAACTCAATCAACGCACCATCCACCAATTCCAAGGCCCGCTGGGACCAAGAGATGGTGCCGTAGTTGGAGACCTCGCCCAAGTCGATAACTTGGCTCCGGTACGTGGCCCGCGGCACGAAGCCATTGCCGTAGAGTTCAAATTCGGCAATCTCAAAGGGACTCCGCGACCCCACGCGCAACTGAATAAAGCGAATGAACTGCTGGGGAAATTTCATGGTGAAAACGCTGTTGGGATTCACCGGGACGTCGCGCAGTAAGGTGAAGAGCGGCTGTTCGTTCACGTACGTCAGCCCATCGCTGACGGAAATCCGGTGCTTGCGAACATAGTCTTCGCTAAAGGGCTTGCCGTTGGCATATGTCCCCTCTTGTCGGGGGAAGAAAACCAAGCTATCGGCAGGTACGCGCGAGCCCATATCTAAAAAGAAGGTGCGCCCGTCTTGATCGACGCCAGCGGTTTTAAAGAGATCGGCCGTGCTCGTGGTAGCGTCGCCATCGACGATTGATAGGGAAATGGAATTCCTAGCGGCCGTGTTGTCCCACAGCACTGCATTGCCTTCGCTGACCAAGTCGTTGGGCTTGCCGTAGGCCCAAGAAAGGGTGGTAATGATGTTTTCGTCAGGCGTAAAACCGCGGATCTGAATCGCGCCGGGGCTGCTTTGGTCGTCGATCTGGGCGCGAACCTGAACGAGCTCCCCCCACGGAAATCCACCGCCACCCCCAAGCACCCATTCGTCGGCAGCAAGCCACTGGGCCCAAGCACACGAGGCGCACAATAGCACTGCAATACGGGCCGCCATCCCTCGCTTCATTACGGCGTCTCCGCGCGGGGATGAAGAGCGTGGTAAATTTCGCGTTGGAACTTAAATGCTAAGTCAATGGTCTCGACCGGTTCGCCCTTGTAGTCGAAACGCACGGCCATGTCCGGCACGTTGACGGCGAAGTAGCTCACGTCTTTGTGCAAAACCGGAAAGATAATATACCCGACAGACTCTTGACCGGAAAAAACCATGTCAGGCGGATAGACAGTTCGTTTGAGCAGGTCGGTAGTAGCCTCGAACTGCTGCCGCTGGTTGCCGGCATAAGCCCGCAGATACGGGCTGAAGTAATCTTCGAGTTGCCCGCTATCGAGCGCATTGTACACTCGGTTGTTCGACGTAGTGATCACGAGGGCTTTGGGGTCGATAAAAACCTTGGGATACTCGTAGTTTTTGACCTTCAGCAAAACCACGGTAAAGCGCTCTGGAGTCCAGTCTTGGCCCCAAGGCTTCCAATTGCCATACGTGTATGGATTGGTCGATTCAGCACCCTTTCTTGAATCGGCCGCGAACTGGCGATTGAGGAATCCGTCATCCAACACCTGTAGCGAGATCTCCAAGCGGTCCTTGGCGTAGATAATCGCGCCGTCGTCGAGGACGGTCATGGCCTCGTCTTGTTGCGGAACGGGCTCGGGAAACGTTGCGAAGCGCCGCAACCCCACCTGTGAGATGCACCCGACGAGCGCGAACAGATAAAGAGCCGACAAAAGCCCGCTCGTTGCGATGTTCCGTATCCTCATTGAGAATGCCTTCCTGAAAGCGATGCAAGAGCGATAGATAAAGAGAGATGAAGTTGCCTCCACCTCTCTTTATCTATTGTACACAATGTGCGATCTAGCCGAAGATGCTAGCTAGGGTGCGCCTTATTGGACCATGTAGCTTTTGATCCGACCCCAGCTATCGGCTTCGACGGCCGTATCCGGGTCACCAGCACCACCAGTACCACCCGTAGCGCCTTCGGTCTCCACTGTGATGAAGTCCGAACCGTTCGAGTTGTCCTGGAACGCGCCGTTAACCGGCGTCGTGCCCGGCTGTTTTTCGCGGCCCACCTCGGGATTCTCGGTCTCGTCAAACTGGAAGGTCAGACCGATGATCTGGTCGGGGGCGAAGTTGTGCCGGGCACTGCCATCGGGCCCCGTCTTGTCGTGGAAGGTCCACACAGCCTGCTTGACCTCGTAGGTATAGGTCACCGAGCTACCAGCCGGCTGCTCCATCGGACGAGCATCCGGCGGATCGAGAGTCCACTCATAGACGAACCAAGGACGCTCGGTGGACCACAAAATGCTCTCCTGCGGCACGTTGAAAATCCAAGTGTCCTTCTGACCAGCGGCGGGCAGAACGCGGATACCGTACTGCTGGCCGGAGGTCATCTCGGTCTCGTTGAAGTTTTCGCTCGAGTGGTCGGCATCGACGATGATTTCCAGCGAGTCGTCCTTCCAATACTCTTGGGGGTTCTCGACGAACAGGCCCAGCGAGTCATCGGTAACCCGAGAAAAGTAGTACAGCGAATTGTCGGGGGCCGAACTCCAAGCCACGTAGAGAATACAGTCCCAGTCGTCTTTGGCCGGGGGCCACTCGCTACCGAGAATCTCGTACATGGTGTCGGGGTTGATGGCAAAAGCCGGATCAATCCAGCCCCAGTCGTCGTCGTTGCCGTCGATGACCATGTTGTCGGGGTTGGGAATCTGCGGCATGAAATAGTTAGCCTGATGCGCGAAAGCCGCCGAAGCAGCCATCACTGTCACCAAGGCGAGAAGACCAAATTTCTTCAAGGGAAACCTCCATGGGTGAAATGGAATGGAAAGGGATTAGATAAATGGCCCCTGAAACTCGGCAAACTTGGCGATAAAAATAGTTATCAGTAGTTTAGTGAGTTTCAGGTGTGCCAAGTACCTCAGAAGAATGCTGTAAAAACTCCTTTGATAAAATTATTCGCAAAAAATAGAATTGCAATTTATGAGCCATCCACAGGGCTGTCAAGGCATTTATTAACTACTGATAACTATTTTTATAGATACTAATAGATACATATTACTTTTTACTTTTCTTTCGATCGCGCCCTGCCCGCATTGACAATCCCATATTTTTTTTTACACTTGCCCCTTTCACCCCGCATCTTCAATGGGATTTTCCTTGCGCGATCTATCTACAACCATCGCCGTCCTCGCCCTGATCTTGGTCGGTTGGTACGCCCTTAACCGCTGGGGCTTATCCGTCTATCCAGACGACCCGTCCGCCGACGGCGAGTACACGGTCATCCGCTGGGCCTCCGACCCCAATCCGGCACGCACCGAACAAATGGCCCTCTTCAACCGGCTCTACGAAGACAAGAAAGTGCGCGTCGTCCTCGACCCAAGCGCAGACGTGCAAAAAATTCTCACCCAAGCCGCGGCCGGCTCCGGGCCGGACGTCTTCGACATCTATAGCTATGCGACCTTCGCGCTCTATGCCTCTAAGGGCGTCATGGTCGAACTAAACGACTACATGCGCGAGGCTAAGCTAAGCCTCGACGACTTTTGGCTGCATCGGCGCAATGCCCTCGCCGTGCCCGTGGCCGACGCGCCAGCCGAGGCCGCCGAATACGAGCGCTTTCGCATCTTTGCCGTCCCCAACAACGTCACCGTCAGCGTTACCTTTCTCAATCGCTCGCTCTACGACGCCGTTCAGCGCGAGCGACGAGCGCGGAACTTGGCCATGCCGCCCTTGCCGTGGAACCACTGGACTTGGTGGGACTACGTCCTTTTGTGTCAAGCCCTCACCAAAAAGAGCGACGATGGGCGACGCTATGAGACCTTTGGCTCGGGCGGGGCGGGTTTTGGCGGCGGGCTGAACAACTTCATATACCAAGCCGGTGGCCGCTTCCTCAGCGACGACGGCACCGAAATCACCCTCGACTCCCCGGCCGGCGCCACAGCCGCCCAATATCTGTACGATCTGGTCAACACCTTCCACGTCGTGCCCTCGGCCGAAGACCAATCCGCGCAAACAGGTGGGGGCGGTTGGGGCGGGCAATCCATCTTGGGGCTGTATTCGGCGGGCAAGCTAGGCACCATCCTCATCGGCCGCTGGGGGCTTATTAAGGTGCGCCGCGAAGCCCGCTTTACCACCGAGATTTACCCCATGCCGCGCTACGTGCCCTACGAGGAGTGGGAGCGCTGGATGAGCGATCCCGAGATACGCGCCAATCCGAGCCGGCGCGACGGCCCTTGGGGCGAAATCAGCGAGACCGGCCGCCACCGCGGCAAGGCCGGCGAGATGGGTGGGCGAGTGACCGCCATCCGCAATGGTACGCAGCACGAGCGAGAGGCCTTTTACTTTCTAGAATACTTGTCCAGCCCGGACTTCAACAACTTGTTGACCAAGGACGCCGACGCCTTCGGCAGCCGCAAGCAGTTCTCGGTGCGCTACTTCGCTCAGCCCGACCCGGAATTTCCCGCTGAGGACCAACACCGCTCGGCCCTGCTCGACGCCATGGAGCACCCCGTTGCCGAGCAGGCCGCCGCCTATGGGGCCGCGTTTGACATCACCCGCTTGCAAGGCGCACTGGGCACCAACCTCATCAATGCCGCGTACCAGCCAGCCGACTCAACGGCCCGCCAGACCTACCGATTTCTCGGCCGCCGGTCCGACCAGAGCGTGGTGAGCAACCCCACGGTCGGCCAAGCGGCCGTCGCCGAAATGTCCGCCCGCATGCGCGAGTCCTTGGCCAAGGCCAAGCGCAACCGCACGCTCTCCAGCCGCAGCCACGCACTCGATATCCTCGGGATCGCGGCCCTCCTAGGGGCAATCGGCACCGGGCTAGCGTTTTACGCACGGCGGCAACGCACGGAGATGGACGCTTGAAACCGCGCGAAAAGAGAATTCTGCGCTGGGCGTTGCTCTTTCTCGCGCCCAATCTGACCGGATTCTTGATATTCACGTCCCTGCCGGTGCTCTTTTCCTTTGGCCTCGCGTTCTTTCAGTGGGACACATTCTCCGCGCCGCGCTTTATCGGCTTCGACAACTTCATTCGGCTACTGACCGACCCCAAGCTCTGGTTTTATCTCTACAACACGGTCTTTCTCATGCTGGGCTTGCCCCTGTCCATCGGCGGCTCGCTCGTGTTGGCCATCGTCCTTTCGCAAAAGCTGCGCGGCATCATCGTCTATCGCACCGTCTTTTACCTCCCCACCGTCACCAATGGGGTGGCGCTTTTCTTGCTCTGGAAGTGGCTTTACAACCCCAAGTACGGCCTCGTCAATTCGATCCTACTCCCCATTCTCTCGTGGCCTTACTTCTCGCTCGCCGTGCGCGTTGCAGCCCTCGTGCTGATAGGATTGCTATTGCACGCCCTTGTACGCAAGGCCGCGTCGGCGCGCTCGGCCCAAGTCTTGTTCGCACTCCTTGCAGTCGCCACCCTCCGTTGGATCATCATCGGCCCTTATGAATACGGCGGCTTCTGGGCTTGGCTGTCGGGGCCGCTACCGCTTTTGGCTGGTCTCAACAGCATCGACGACTTGCCCAACTGGCTTTCTAGCAGCGTCGATTTGGGCTGGCTGTCTTGGCTCGGCTTAGAGCAAGCCGCCTACTGGGCCAAGACGGCCATCATCTTTATGGGCATCTGGGCGTCCATGGGCGGCGGCAACATGATCCTCTACCTCGCGGCCCTCGCCAATGTGCCCGAGGAGCTATACGAAGCCTCGGACATCGACGGGGCCTCCAAGTGGCAGCAGTTTTGGCACATCACGTGGCCGATGATCGCCCCTACTACCTTCTTTATTTGCGTCATGTCTATTATCGGCGGGCTGCAAGGAGGCTTTGAAATCGCCTACTTGATGACCAATGGCGGCCCAGGCAAAGACGGCGACAACACCGTAACGCTTGGTTACTACATCTACCGCTCGGCCTTTGAAAACCTAGAGTTCGGATACGCGGCGGCCGTGGCTTGGTTTATGTTCGTCATCATATTCACCATCACGCTGTTCAACTGGCGCTTCGGTCGGGGCGCAGTCAACTGAGGGGCAAGGCATGGCCAAAGTTGTGCGCACGAGTGCGCTCCACTCGCTGAGCCACGGGCTGCTCGTCCTCTTCGGCTTCACGACCCTGGTGCCGTTCCTGTGGATGGTGCTCACCTCGCTCAAGAGCGAAAACGAGGTCTTCCAGAGCCACATATGGCCGCAGGAGGTGCGCCTCGGCGACGAAGGCGACCTGCTCAAGACCCGCGATGGCCAACCGCTGCGAGACGCCCGCGGCGAGCCCATTCGCATCACCCTCGGCAACCCCGTGATACTCGGTGCCCCAGGCGACCCCATCCGCGACCAGCAGGGCCGCTTGATCTACGACCCAGACGGGCAACCCATCCCCGGCAAAAACGTCGAAGAGCGCGGTGGCATTGCCGTGTACAAAAACCGCTGGAATCCGATCCTCGTCCAAGGTGATCCCTTGCTGTTGACCGAAGCACTGCGCGACAGGTGGCAAAAGCGACTCATCCAGCAGCGCCAGAGTTGGCGCACGGCCGAGCAGCTACCGCCAGCCTCGGTCGTGCTCACCGACGGTGCGCCCCTGTTGCGCGACGACGGCACGCCCTACACCTACCGCGATATTTCCTGGGATCGCGTCGGAGACCCGGTTTTGGACGTCCAAGCCAAAGAGCCGATTCTCGACGCCGACGGCAACGCGATCCCCTTTCGCTCGGCCTTTCCCCTGCTCAGAAGCGACGACGACCCGCTGACGGAAAAAGCCGGGGGCGACGTCCTCTACGCCCGCTTCCCCGGAGAAGAAGAACTACGCATCGTATATGGCAGTGACGTGTTGAAAACTAGCGAACCGCGCTTTATGTGGTCCAACTACATCCGGGTCTTGCGCGACAAGGACATCAAGTTCTCGCTCTATGGCTGGAACAGCCTTTTTGTCGCCGTTTGCGTAATGGTCGGCCAAGTGGTGACTTCGGCCATGGCCGGCTTTGCCTTTGCCCGTCTCGAATGGCGCTACCGCGACGCCGTCTTCCTGCTCTATTTGGCCACCTTGATGGTTCCCGGGATCGTCACCTTGCTGCCTAACTACGTGCTCCTCAAAAGCCTCGGTTGGCTCGACTCGTTCCAAGCCCTCATCATCCCAGCCATGTTCACTGCTTTTGGCACCTTTATGATGCGCCAGTTTATGACCGGGCTACCCAGAGGGCTTGAGGAGGCCGCTGAAATCGACGGGGCCAACCTCTGGAAAACTTTCTGGACCATCGTCATGCCCCTGTCCAAGCCGGCGTTGATTACCCTTTCGATCTTCTCTTTTATGGGTACTTGGCAGTCCTTTACGTGGCCGCTTATTGTCACCCACTCCGAGCACATGCGGGTTTTGCCAGTGGCCCTGCGCTACTTTGATTCTTCGCAGGGGACCAACTACTCGCTGTTGATGACCGGGAGCGTGCTGATGATGCTGCCGATGATTGTGCTGTTTGTCTTCGGCCAGCGGTTTTTCGTGCGCGGCATCCAGCTCGGCGCGCTCAAAGGCTGACCAGCGTCACAGCTCTGCTTCGGCAATCTGCTCCCACTCCAGCTCGTCTTCGTCGATGTCCCAATCGTCGCGCCGGGCGACCGGTCGGTTGCAATAGGTGTGAAATTCGCAGCGGGCGCACTCGCTCACATCATCGGTCTTGGCGTAGGCCGCTGCGTCTGGGAGGGCTTCGATGGCGGCAATCGCCGCTGACAACAGCACCCGCGCCCGCGTGTGCTCGCTGGCCGAATATCCTATCGGCTGCAAAGCCTGCGGATACTGCGCGTGCCAATAGACCAACGTCACATCGTCCGGTGCCGGTGATCGGCCCTCGTTCAAGACCGCGCCGGCCTCAACCAAGACAAAGCGATAGACCAGCGTTTGCCAGCTTTGGGCATAGGCGGCTTGTTCGGGCTTTTTGCGACCCGTCTTCCAGTCGAAGATCCAAGCACGGCCATCGTCGGACAGGACCACGCGGTCGAACTTGGCGACCAGACGCCTCCCGGCTAAAGGCACGGAGAGCATGGTTTCTCCGAATACCGCCCCCTCGGGCACAACCGGCGCCTGCTCGCGCCAATTGCGCCACCAAACAGCCAACCGTGGGTCGCGGCTGCGCTGCACCGCATCTTCTACATCCATCCCCAAGCTCTCCTGCAGCACCCACTGGTGAAACGCCCGCCCGCGGTCAGCAGCGGCCTCCCACTCGTCGAGCTGATCGGTCAGTGGCGCGGGCCACGCCAACCGCTCGACATAGCGCAACAAAAACTGCCGCCGACAGCGGGCAAAGGCCGCTAGGCTACTTTGGCTGTAATTGAATCCCTGCGGTATCATCGGCACTGGTCCTGCAGTAGATAGGCGATTGGGCAATAGTCTCTGGCTACCCCGCGGGCACCATATCGGTCTGCGCGAAATCGTCGCCTTTGAACAGCAGCGGCAACCGACGTGTAGTAGCTAAAGCGTAGGCGAAGGTATCGCCGAAATTCAGACCGGCCGCATGGCGACCTTTGCCGAAACGCTCATACGCCCTAACAGCAGCCCGCGTCTGCGGCTCATCCAGCGGCGTCAGGCGGATAAAAAATTGGCCAAGTAGCTGGACCGCCGATAGATAAACGGCATCGTCTTTCCCCAGCGCGACGATCATAAGTTCGACTGCTGTGACCGTAGATACCAAGACGGTCCCATCTTCCGCCATGGCTGATGAAAAGACGGTCCCTCTGGTTCGTCCATAAGCACGGCCATCAGTGCAGAGGTATCGGCGGCCATCATTTCGGCAACCCCTGCTCGTCGTATAGTGCTTCTTGCCAAGTCTTAGACGGCAGACGGTCTCCGTCGCATTCAGCGGGATTTTCCTCGCGCCAGCGGCGACCGGCCGCGCTCAACATTTTGTACTCCGCGGCTATCTTCTCAGGCGTCATCTTCTGCCTCAGCGGCGGCACTTCCGCGTCTAGCGCATCAATGGCCCTGCTGAGCACCCGTTCGTGCGCGTCTGGCTCCGTAAGGTCCAGCCGTTTCGCCAATGCCGCGATGCGGGCCTCCATTGCTGGTTTTAGCGTCGTAGCCATAGGTTTAGCTCCTTGCTCCTGACATATTAAGTGGCGTTCCCTCGTCTCGTTAGTGCGCGGGCGCACCCAAAACAACAGGCAAAAACTGCCGCTACACTGTAGCTAGTGGTACGACCAACGCCGGCTGAAGTCCACCGGAACCGCGTAGCGCGGGGCGGCGATGGGTTCGCCTGCGACCAGCGTCCCGCCCTACGTCTGAACGACGTACTCGCACACTCAAATTTCACTGAGAGTTTCACGTCCGGCCCTGCTGCTCGCCATAGAGCTGCAATTGGCGGAACACCTCGGCCATCGGCGCGGGCTGCATTCGCGTAGCACGCGGAATCTGGCGACTCCAGCTCAAGACCAAATAGCGCCGAGCGCGGGTGATGGCCACATAGAGCAGGCGCAGCCGCTCGGCAATCACTTCCGCGTGGGAGCGATCGGTCGCCGACAGCCGGCTCGACCCGATTTCGCCGAGCAGGTCCAACAGCTCGGCCTTTGCATCCTCGCAAGGGTCGCCACCGAGAAACTCGTATTCGCCCAAAAATCGCGCGTCGAGGTCGTGGGGGAACCAATCGCCATCCACCCCCATGACATACACTAGATCCCACTCCATCCCCTTGGCCTTGTGCATGGTCGTCAGGAAAATTCGCCCAGGCTGCGGTCCCAACGCGTCCTCGGCCTCGGCGAGCGCACCCGCTCGGCCCTGTACGGCCTCGAGCAGTTCGCGCACGAACTCGGGCAATTGCCAGTCTGTGTTTTGGTCGGCGCGGATGCGCACGTAGATCGCCAGTTGCTGCGCCCGTACCATATCTACTTCCTCTACTAGCAAATCTTGGGCGACCGTCATCAAAAGCTGATCCACCGGCAGGGCGACCGCCCGCAGCCAGCGCCGCAGATAACCACACAAGAGATCAATCGCTTCCAAATCCTGCGGTTCGATGCGGTCCACCGGGGGCAGGGCCGCTTCCATGCGCTGACCGTTCTCTGGATATAGCAGAGCTTCGGGCCGGTAGCAACTGCGCAACAACATGGCCACGGCTTCTTCGTTCCCCGGCCCACTTGGCCCGGGCCAAAAGCCGACCAAGGCGCGGTAGGCTCGCTCTAACTGGTTGCGCCCCAAAGGCTCGGCGAGAAAGCCCAACACCGCACACAGGGCCTCGCCCACCCGCCGCGCCGAGCGCGGACTCTGCAGTACCTCGTCGAAGTCCGCTCCGGCTTGGCGCAAACGCTCGGCCATGTCGTAGCCAATGCGGTTGGTCGGCACCAACACCGCTACCGTCAAGCGCGGATTGCGCTCGGCAAAGCCCTTGGACCGGCGTGCGATGCTGTCGAATTCATCGTGGCGATTGTTGTATTCGCGGAACCCTATGGCACTGGCTGCGTCTGCCGGATTCTGCTGGTTATCGCCGCGGTCGGTCGGCTGCATCTGCTGGGGGCGGAAAGCGCGCTGACGCACCTCGGCTAGCGGGTGTTCGACTGCGGCCCACTCAACCAAAAAGTTGGCCAAATCCATGATTTTAGGAGCGCAACGGCCGGAAATCGTCATCTCCGCGACCGCGACGTCTGCGCGATCCAAGAAGTCGCGCAAGTAGCGCGGATCAGCCGCGGTAAAGGTGCTCATAATCGCCTGATTGGGATCGCCGACCCGCACCCAATTGCCCCCCGGCCCGGCCAACAGCGCGATCAGTTCCTCCTGCAAGGGAACGCTGTCTTGCGCCTCGTCTTCCAACACCAAGGGCCACCGCCGCCGGTAGCGGCTGCACAAATCCGGGTACTGCTGCAACATCTCTACGGCCATCCACACCAAGTCGTCGAAGTCGAGCCCGCCGATGGTCTCGACTTGCTGCTGGTAGAGCCGGTAGATTTCCGCGCCAATGCGCAAAAACGGGCTGTCGTCCTCCCGGCCGCTGAGCCGCGCCAACAAGTCCTCGGCGCGCAGCCGGCGGTTCTTGGCCGTGGTAATGACCGTGCGGGCGACTTTACGCGCAATGTCGCGCCACTCCTGCTCCCACCGCTGATCCACGTATTCTCCCGGCCCCAACCGGCCCCACACTCTTTTGTTGTCGTCGTTCCAGCTCCGCACCGCCTTGTCGAGCAGGCTCTCGCTGGCGCGCTCGTCGAGCACCACAAATTCGGCAGCGGCCCCCACCAGCCCGGGATTGGCTTGGACGATGCCGTAGGCCAAGCTGTGCAAAGTCCGCACGTCGTAGCCGACTTGGAGCCGGTCCATCGCTTGCAGGCGCTGGCCGATCCGAGCGCGGACATTATCCACGGCCGCGTTTTGGTACGTCACGATCAGCACCTGCCCCCCCTCGGCCTGCCTTTCGGCAATCAGCCGAGTCGCCAAGGCGACAATCGCAGTGGTCTTGCCGCTGCCGGGCACGGCCGACACGCCCAGCAGGCCGCCCTGATAAGCCAAAATCTCGCGCTGGCCCGCCCGCGGCTCAAAGCTCGTTTTTTGGTGCTCTGTATTTCCTGAATACGCCATAAACAGCTAGCTAATTAGGAATTAGGACTGTTCGCGACTCCCTTTAGAAGCTGTTTTAACATTCAGCCTCAGAGCGCGGGCGTCGCGCCCTCACTCACTTTCCTGCAAAACCTGTTGCACCGCCATCATCAGCGGCCCATCCTGCGCCGAGCCGGGCCCTTCCGACTCGCTGGCGCACAGATAAATCCCGTCGCGGCAGCGCAGACACAAGCCGCGCACCAAGCGGTAGAGGTTGCGATTGCGGATGGAGTAATCCACCGCGTCGGTCCAGCGTTCCTCCGGCTCCCAGCGCCGCGTCAGCACGTAGTGGTTGGTCAACGGCTGATGCAGCGGCTCCCACCAGTTGGCCGAGCCAATATCCAGCCAGAACTGGTAGCGCGCCACGTGGCCGGAGAGCAAGTACGTATAGACCGGCGCGACGAGAGCAATGGACTCCGGGGCCTCGTCGAGATCGACATCGGTCAGATATTGGGCCGCGACGACCCCAGCCCCTATCATCTCGACATAGCGCTGGCCAACCGCCGCGCCCGCTAGCGCCATCGCCGGTGCCACCTCGCGGAACGAGGTAGCCGAGGCAATCAATTTGCTGTACACCGCGGCGTCTTCAGGCTCTAGCGCAGCATGCGACAGCACCTCCCCGAAGAGCCGGCGCAAAAAGTGGTCCCAAGGATTGGTCGCTCCGCCGCGATACGCCGCGAGCCAAGTACGCAGTACTTCATAGCGGGCGAGCGCAGCCCGGCCTAGCCGCTCTGCCATAGCCGCATTCAACGCGCTCGCGGGTTTGAGCTGGCCCGAGCGCGGGTCGTACAAGTGCCGCGCCATCAATTCGGCCCGCAGCCGGTCCAAGGGCTTGAGCGCCCGCTCCAACGCCCCGGACAAATCGAAGAGCGACAGGCGCAGCCCCCAATCGGGGTGGGCGAGCACAGCAAGCGCCAGACAGGCGCACACCACCGGCTCTTCGCGCAGCGTCTCGTAGCGCCGCACGACCGCAAAGGGAATGTCGGCGGCGCGAAAAGTCTCGGACAACAGGAAGCGCAAAACTCCGTCGGCGCGTGGAGCCACGACCGCGATTTCGCCCGGAGCCACGCCTTCGGCGATCTTGTGGACGATCCGCTGGGCCACCGCCTCAATCATCTGCCCGCGGTAGCGGGTCTGCACCACATCCACCACCGCCCGCCGCGGCGACCCGCCCAAAGTTAGGTCGGTAGCCTGACCCAACTTCGCGCCCATACGGTCGGCAAAGGCCGCCATGTTCCGGCTGGCACATGACTCTGGCGCTGCGACGATGGTCTCTTGGCACTGTTGCTGTAGCTCGGTGGCCCCGGGCGCATCAACACCCAAAAAGATGCGGAAGCCGGCTTGCGCGTCCCCACCCAACAGGGCCGAGTCGCACTTCGGCAAGAGCCGCCTCACCAAATCGCCAGCCACTGGCACCAACTCTTCGGCTGAGTCCACCAAAAGGTGGCGATAGCGCTCGGTGAAGTAGCGCCAGAATTCCTCTTGCGCGATCAGGTGGCGGTTGCAGACTTCAAAGACCAGCGACGCGTCGAGCAATCCGTGCCGCAGACAGTGGCTGCGGTAGCGGTCGATGCACGTCTGCACCTGCTCGTACACGCGCAGCCGCTGCTCTTCCCCGGCCCAAGCGCGACTCAGGCGCGGTGCCACCTCGGCCAGCGCGAAATCTGCTACGGCTGCCTTGTTCAAATTGTCGAGCAGTTGGGAGAGAATGCGCTGGGGCCGCAGGTATAAGCCCTCGAAATAGCCCTCGGCGAGCAGCGGCTCCACTACCTGCCCCATTAGGTATTGGGCAGCCTCGTAGTTGAGAAAAACCGGCGGCCGCGCCGGGGCCGCAAAGCCGGCCTGGCCAGCCACTAGCGGCCAAAACAGCCGCACCAGTCGACTGGCCAGCCCGTAGTACGTCTGTAGATCGACGCTGCTGTACGGGCCTAAGTCGAGCCGATCGACGGCTTGGCGAAAGCGCCGGGCGGTCGCCCGGTCGGGCAACAGCACCAAAATGGTGTACCCAGGCACTCCGGCCGTGAGCAAAACCCGCAGCCGTTGGATCAGGGCTGGCCGCTGCCCGGCTACGAGCGGCCCGGCGAGAAAGCACGAGTGCTGCTCGAATAGGGGGCCGTGTACCGCCCTAGTGAATGCTGGAACCATGATTTTGCGCTGCGTTCAGCCGGCCGGTGAAGCACCGGTAAAAATATCGACGACCTCAGCGGCATCAGCCGCTTGCAGCAAGCGCTGGCGCACCTCCGCCTGCTGCAAACGCTGCGACAGGGCCGCCAGCAGCACCATGTGCTGTTTTTGATGTTTGCGGGGCGTGACTAACAGCGCGATGATGTGGACGGGCTGGCCGTCGGGTGCGCCAAAGTCAATGCCGGCCTGTGAGATGCCCACGGCCAAGAGCTGGCGCTGGATCCCATCCTCGTGAGCATGGGGCACGGCCACGCCCTTGCCAATGCCGGTGGGAGCCTGTTGCTCGCGCCGAATCAAGGCCGCCAGCAAGCGCTTCTGGTCGGGCACGGCGGCGTCTTGGCACAGCACGGTAGCCAATTCGCGGATGGCGTTGAAATTGCTCTTGGCTTTAAGGCCCACGCAAATCTTGCTAGGATCCAGTATGCGTTCCCATTTTTCCATTGTGCAATCTATCGAATAAAGTGACGCTATTATAGAGATCGGATTCTCAATCTTCCCAAATGCCAATAGGCGATAAAAAATCATATCTTCGCTTCGCAAAAAACTCTTCAAATTCGGTAGTTGAGGGAAATTCAACTTTAATTTCGTCTTCCAGTCTTTTCATCACTTTGTCTCCAATCAATTCCGCTGATCGACCTCTCAAGGCTTTTCCGTACCATAGGTCGAGATCGTCTTCTGTTATTACACTTTGAATCTTGCTAGCACTTCCGAATTGCTGTAATACAGAAACGAGAATTTTCCTCTCACACTCCTTACAAACAATAATAATTCTATCAGCCGTTATGTCGCTAGCAATATCATCCACCATTGGCGGCGTGAGAGATAAATGCTTTATTTGAATAGCAACCCCAAAATTTGCCCACATATCAAGTCCTCTGTCTGCGGCATTGGTAACCCCAGCTCTATATACCTTTGGATCTTGATATGCCTCCAATGTTCCTTTAGATAAGCCGAGTACTCTCTTTGTAAAGTCCTCGAATTCTTGGAGAATGATGTTTTTACTATTCTCAATTCTTATGCCTATTTTAACTTCAAGAGATTCCAAAAGCACTGAAAACAAAGCATAAACCACAATTTCAAAAATTTTGTCGACGCTTCGTGACAGCCCAGGGTCACGCCTGAAAACTTTAATAAAATCTTTCAAAACAAAATCGGTTTTGCCTAACTGGTTTACTAAACCTAAACCGGCCGACATCTGAAAATGTCTACGCTTAAAGGCATCATAAATATAGACTTCGACTGCTCCATCATGTTTTCGATTTATTTCTCCCAATCTCATCAAAACAGATGGGGGCGTAGCGTTTGGCTCGAAAAGATTATCTTGGAATTTCGCACTTGAGGTCGAGGTTCTTCTTAAAAGTTTCAAACAAATTTCATCACGCCATTTTCTTGAGTTTGTTCTGTAGGTCTCTACATCGCCAAGATTAATATCGCATTCTAATCTGTCTCTGTATAATATCTCTGCGATCTGTATGGGTTTGTAAAAATGGACACGTGCCTTCTTGACAACTTTATCCAAGCATTGTTTAGCGTATCGATTGTCCATTAGATAGAAGTCCTTATTCAAAAAAGCTGAGTTGTTTCGTATGAGATTCAGGCCGTTTTCGTTGCTGTAAGGCTTCCTGCATTTTCTTCGCAACTGCACTAATCACTGGAACCGCGACGCTGTTGCCAGTCTGCTTCCGAAGCTGCGTGATATTTACAACAATCTTAAAATCTTCGGGAAAGCCTTGGAGCCGCAAGAGTTCTCTCCCTGAAAAACGCCGAATGCCATTCACTAAGAGATAATTATAAGATGCTCCGGCTCGTAATGCACACGAAAATGGCAATACCGATATATTACCTCCTTTATTTTCATGCCAGATAGAAGGGTAAAACGGTTCTATTTTGCATTTTTTAAGACGAGATATTCGGATTCTCTCCGATGCGAAGAAACTGGCGTCCACCTTGTCATCTGGCTCAAGAATCTCTGATAAGGGCTTATATTTCCCGGTGCCTATAGGAAAATTAAATGCTATCTGTTCGAGGAACCCAACAATAAAAATCCGCTCTCTTTTTTGCGGCAAACCAAAATCGAGTGCATTCAAAATTTTGTAGTATATAGTATATCCTAGTTCTTTGAGATGTTTGCGTATTACCAAAAAGGTTCTTCCTTTATCGTGACTTACCAACTGCCTCACATTTTCTAAAAGAAAAGCCTGCGGCTGCTTTTTTTTTATAATTCGTTCTATATCAAAGAAAAGAGTGCCTCTTGTATCTCCAAAACCATGCTTATTGCCGATAATGCTAAACGGTTGACAAGGAAATCCCGCCAATAAGACATCGTGGTCAGGAATAGCCGCTTCATCAATTTTTGTAATGTCACCTGCTGGCATATCGTCAAAATTGCTACGATAGGTCTGTTGAGCGAATTCGTCCCATTCCGAACTAAAGATACATTCACCACCTAATTCTGCAAAAGGGATACGCATCCCTCCGATTCCAGCAAACAAATCAATAAATGTCCAATTATTCGAATTCATTAATATATTTCCTTTCATCCAATGAGCAGGAATTCAACTTAACCCATTCATAATCGCCAAACCATTTAGTGCTTTCGCATTTCGTTCCGGCATACCTACGTCCTTTTCCAACTCGCCTAAGTAAGTAAAGAACGCCTCGCCAAACCCCGTCAAGGTACGCGCTGCAACTCACCTGCTTTTTTTTGCCAGTGCCGCGCCTCGTCATAGTGCCCCTGTTCGCGCTCAATGCGCGCCATCAGTCGATAGGGCGTAGGCCGCCAAGGGTCAATGGCCGCCGCGGCCTCCGCATGACTCATAGCGCGGTCCAACTCGCCGACTTCAAACAACTTGAGCGCCACATTAAAGCGCGTGGTGCGCGAATCGAAAGCCAGAGCCGCGGCCTGCTCGTAGGCGGCCGCCGCCCCAGCCCGATCCCCAGCCCATAGCCGCTCCTCGCCGGCCATAAAGTAGTAGTTGCTCTGAATTTTCCGCACCCACGGGTCGCGGAAAAAGCCCGCGGCCAACGCATTACCCATCTCGATCGGCACAGTGGCCCTCGTGCTGTCGCCGGGGGCTTGCAGCCGATAGACCAAGCCCGCCGGGACAAATACCCAACCCGCGATGGGCGAGCGGCGCGGAACCAAATAAAAAAGGGGGCGCTCGCCCCGCGCCAATGCGGCTTCGCGTCGCCAGCGCAGCCGCTCCTGCTTTAGCGGCACCAGCCCGTGCTCGCTCCAAGCGAGTACATCCGTCCCTCGCCCCAAGCGATTGTACAGAGTTACGTCCGGGCGCAAGCCCTCTATCCGCCACAGGTAGTCGAGCACAAAAGCCGCATCGTCACCCTCGGTAATCAGGATCGCACGTGCCGGCAAGTCGGCGAGGATGTCGCGGCCATAGCGATCGGCGACCCAATTCTCGCTGCGGTCGGATGCCTCGTAGTGCGCGGTTAGCACCAAGGCGACGACGAGTGCAGCGATCGGCACCGCGACGACCGGCCGCACGCGGCTGGCCAACGCATCCAATCCCATACCTAACCACACAGCCAACCCCACTATGCTGAGCAAGTAAAACACGGGCAAGCCATTGGGATCGCGATGATAGTTGAGCGCAGCGATCAAGTTACAGGCGATGGCTGCCCCAACCAAGACAAATACACGGCGATCGCGCCGCCAAGCCACCCATCCACCCCAAGCGACCAACGGCACTAATGTGAGGTGGAACTCGCTTGCCACCTGCACTAGCCAGCGCTGGGCGTTGAGTAGCATGCCTTCTAAGGGCAACGAAAAAAACGACGAGCGATACAGCGCACCGCTCAAGTGCTGCCACAAAGCCGCGCCAGCGTCGAGCGGCCCCCAGTGAAATCCTGTGCCCTGACCATTGCGGAGCGGCAGGTACGCCACCAAGCTGTATCCCCCCAGTGCCGCAAGCAGCCCCGACGCCAGCAATAAGGGTCGCCGCCATAGCCCGGGCCAGCGCCAAGCCAAGACCGCGATCACGCCCGGCCAAATAAGCACCTGTATCAAGTGAGCTGTCAGCCCCAAGCCCATGAGCCAGCCCAAGAGAAGCACGTGGCGCGACTCCTTGCGCTCACCCACGCTAAGCGTTTGAGCCAGCACCAAAACCACCAGCAACAAGGCCAAACCATAGACTTCGGCGATGACAGCTTGGGACCAAAAAGTGCGCGAAAACGCCAAGGCCAAGGCCGCGGCCAAGGCCACCACCGGCCGTATCCCGCGCCCGTAGAGTACGGCCGCCAAAGCTCCGCAACAGGCCGCGGCAAACAGAGCCGACGCGGCATTGATTGCCATAGCTGGGCTACCCCACGGCAGTGCCAGCGCGAGCAAGCGGCTGCTGAGGCAGAACAGGGGATATCCGGTCGGATGCGCCGTCCCCAATTTGTAGGCCGCGCCGATCAGCTCGCCGCTCCCCTCCACGTACACAGTCGGGCACAGCGTCATCCCATAGACTGCAAGCGCGGCCGCCCCGGCCGCCAGCCCGATAATCCCGGCCGTCACGACCCCACCCCTAGCCGCAGGCGTTCCAGCCACTCGCTCCACAAAGGCCCCTGCGTAGCTATGGCGTGAAGCACGACGATCAAGACGCCCAGCACGGCCCAAACCCTCCACTGGGCCCCGGCGTCGGCTGGCATATTTTGCACCGGCGGCAAGCTCAGCCGCCGCCCCCCCCAAGCCAGCCCCAACCAGAGCGCGACCGCGGCCACGCTGACCAGCAAGCCATAGCGAAAACTATCCGGCTCGTACGAAAAGACGACCTTTTGCGCCCCGGCCGGGACCACAACGGCGCGAAACACGTGATTGGCGCGCAGAATCGGGCGCTCAACCCCATCGACAAAGGCCCGCCAGCCCGGATAGTAGGTATCGCTCAAGACCAAAATTCCCCCAGCCGCGGCGGCGAGAGCCACGGCGACTTTTTCGTCCTCATAGTGGACAATCTGCGCCGTGCCGCCCGACCCCAGCGCCGCGGTCGGTGCTTCCGCCAAGACGACTTCGCGCCGCATGGGAAACCCGCCGGCCATATAAGCCAGCCCGGCCCGCGAGCTGGTAGCGAGGTGGTATTGGCCCACCACGTACGCACGGGGCAAGGCCGTAGGCAGACGCTGCACCGCAAAGCCCTCAGCGCGGCTGTAGCGCACCGCGTATTCTACGCCGGCCAAAGCGGCAAACGCCGGATAGCCGCGGGCGAATTCCCCGTGGCGATACAGATGCAACGGACTCCAGCCCGGCAGCGCGTTAGCCACGCCGTACAGCCCTCCCGAATACATCCGCAAGGTCTCGTTATAACGCCGATAGGACTCCAAATCGTAGGCCCATCCCCCGTGCCAATCAAAGGGCGAGTTCCGCTCGTTGACCAAGCTGACGATCCGCGGCGGCGCAGCATCGGTGTGGTCGGCCAAAATTTCGCGCACTGTCGCCGGAGTCTCGGTGTACGCAGCCGGTTCTATGGTGCCGTTAAAATCCGCGCCAAAGCTGTACAGCTCGACAAAAATGACGACCGGTGCGGCCCACGCAGCGGCCGGCCGCGCCCGCCGCCCGAGCAGCCACCCGCCGATTATCAACGCCCCCACCAGCCGCAGACCATCGCCGCGCAAGTGGTGGATGTAGCGCGTTGGTTCTGCTTCGTCGCCAAACAGCGCGAGTCCGCTGGCCCACAACAGGCTCGCACTAGCCACGCCAAGTACTACCGCTAACAGCCAACCATTCGCGGGCCGTTGACGCTGGCGGCGCAACACTTGGTCCAAGCCGAGGCCACAGAGCACGGACGCGCCCACGGCAAACCACAACAAAAAGCGCGTTGGAATGCGGAACAGGCTAAACCCTGGAATCTGGTGGAAAAAGGAAAAGATGGCCGTGTATTTGCCCAGGGCGAGCACCAAACCGGCGAGGGCCAGCGCGGCAAAAAAACCGACTTGACCGTCTCGCCGCTCGCGCAGGGCCGCCCACGCCAAAAACAGGGGCACCACCCCGACGTAAGTGCAGAGTTGGATAAAGAACCCTACCTCCCGGCTTCCGTAGGTGCCGTGCGCCGAATTGCCGAACAAGTTGGGCCACAACAAGGTAGCCAGCCGCTCCGGCGGCAACGACATCGCGACAAAGCTGGCCCACGACAGGCCAGCTCCGCGATTGGATAGCTGCACTAATTCGGCCGTAGGCCCTAGCTGGACCGCGGCGAGGGCCGCCCCCAGCACGAAGGCAACAGCCAGCACCAGCCAAGCGATCCACCCCGCACTTTGAACCCAACTCCGATAGAGCCAGTAGCCCGCGACCGCGACCGCCCCGTACAAAGAGGCTTGGGGATGGCCAGCCAGCAGTTGCAAGCCAAGCACTAAGGCGAAGAGCAGCCCGTAAAAAAAGTGCCCCCGCTTCAGGATGCGATCGACGAGCCAAAACAGCAGCGGTAGCCACGCGCAGACGTCGATGAAGTTGGGCGACATGGCTCGCACGACCATGTACCCGCTCAGAGCATAGCACAGCCCAGCACCCAGCGCGGCCGGCCGCACCGCGCCAAAAGCGCGCACCAGCGCGTACATGCCCGCACCGGCCAACCACAAATGCAAAACAATGTTCCAGTTGATAGCGGCCCACGTGGGCAAAAGCAGCGCCAAAATCACATTGGGCGGATACAGCGGCCCGGCCTGGCCTTCGGCAAACAGGGGGAAGCCACAGTTGATAGCCGCATTCCACAGCGGCAATTGCCCCTCGCGGAGGGCGCGGGCGAAAAAGTCGCGGAACGGGTGGTTTTGCACCATCACGTCCTGCACAAAAAACGCCCCCTCTAGCGCCGCGGCCGGCCAAAAGAAAATGGCGACCGCCGCTCCCAGCAGCCCTACCGCACCTAGGTCTTTGCGCCACTCCACCGGCTAAGGCCTCCGCAGATGCGCGCAGAGCCGCTCAGCCGCCAAGGCATGGCCGGCCGCATTCCAGTGACTATCGCGCCAATACAGCGTTTGGGCTTGGGCCTTTTCCCTGAACTCGTCGAGCAAGTCAATCAGCGCGAATCCGTACTGCTCGGCAAAACCGGCTAGCTTGGCATTGGGCTTGCTCAAGTCGAACTCGCCGATCAGGCCGTACAGCTCGCGCTTGGCGCGCCAGTTGTCCTCTTCTACTTGGACGATTGACGGCACGTACACCACGGTCAGCCGCGCCCCGTGCTGCTCAACGCTGTGCTTAAAGGCCGCGAGCAGGCGGCCCGTCAGCTCCCAAGCCGGGGCAAAGCGCACATCCGCGCCATATAGACCGGCGTAAAAATCTTGCTGCTGCCCGCGCGGCACTTCTGGCTGCCACACCTTTTGTACCAGCCGGTACAAGTGCCAGTGCTGCGAGAAGTAGCGCTGCAATCGCACTGCGAAGGGCAACGAGTCTGTGGGCTGTTGCCAAAAGCTCGCCTCCTTTACCGGAACGCCCGCCAGCACAAGCTGCCCGTTGCTCCGCACCCGGAAGTAGGGCTTGAAGCCCCGCTCGGCCCCAATGCCGCGGCGCGAAGCATTGTTCCACAAGTCATTGCCATAAAAAAAGAGCACTACTTCATTGGCCCCAAAGCGCGGCCCCTGTTGTTCAAAAAACAGCAGCGCTTGGTCGGTGCCGTAGCCCGCCACCCCGAAGTTAGCCACCTCCACCGCTTCGCCTTTCCGCCGCAGGCAGGCTTCGAGCTGGCGGCTGACCGCGGCCTCTATGGGAACGCCCCACCCTTCGACAAACGAGTCGCCGAACAGAGCTACGCGGTGGACGCCCGCCGCCTTTTCGGCCGCGAACTCGCGGTCGCGCAACCCAATGCTATTGATCCGCATTTCTACGTCGAATTCCGGCGTAACCAAGCGTCCGATGCCGTCCGGGACGTGGCTCCAGCCCAATTCGGGATCGTAGTGCCAAATAGGGGGGCGGCGGAAAAGCTGCGGGTGCAAGAAGCTCAATGCCAACTCGCACAGCGCGATGCCGACGACTAAGCTGGCCAGTGCGAGGGCTATTTTGGGCGCGTAGCGCATGCTCTGTTTCGTCTGTTCAATGGGACGGGCCGACTGGTTCGGCGCCGATGCGTATTACTGCGACCTCTGAAAATCCGCATAACGGCGATTTTCTGTCAACCGCGACGCCCTTGGTTGGACGATAAACCGTATTTATCTTGCACCGGCACGTGACGAGACGCATACGAATCTCTTGACAATACCAAGCGTGGATACTACCGCCACGAGCATTGCAAACAGCCACAAATGCAGCAATATCCCAACCCAAAACTAACTCATGTCCGAACAGACCACGTACGATCTACCTAATACCCGCTTGTTGTGCGCGTTAGATAAAGCCCATGAGCAGGGATTGCGGGATTTCCTGCGCGATAATAGGCATGACGAAAAATGCCAAGCGCACCGTAAGCGGGCCGCCAATAGTCTAAAAGACCTAATAAGTCGGTTGAACACGGACCCTGGCCCCGACTATTGCGATCCGTATGTGGCTGCTGCTTATATAGTGAAATACCACCTGTCGCACTGTATGATGGCGTACCGGGTATTCAAGAGCATCTTTAACTGCATAGATATTCCTGACACAATCTATGTTTATGATGTAGCTGCTGGTACGGGGGCCGGTCGCGTGGGTCTAGCTCTTGCTTTGTCCGAGTATCAAGAACAACCTGACGCCTATTACACGCCTTTTGAACCGAGTAAGGCGATGCAGTCCGCAGGGAATTGTTTCTGGGAGGCATTCCGAGATTTCGTAGGAGATAATCCCAAGAACAGCGACAGCATACCGGAACTTCCTGCCGCTACGCTGAAGATAGTTACGGCGTTCCATTTGGAGTTGCCGTGGAAAAGCTATAAGGTTGGAGAACATATCATAAGTAGCGTACAGTCTGAGATTTGTCGGGGGTCTCCTCAGCACGGACTTTTCACCTGCCATAAAGAGAAATTGTCTTCTCTGCGTAAAGTGGTGGTGGGCGGTTATTACGATTGGGACAGGGAACCTGAAGTTTCTATTCTTAGTGATGGGAATGGCGTTGAAAGCCTTTCTAAGTTTTATACTGACTGCGCTCCAAGTTTGGGTTTTCAGGATGAAGAGTATAAATATAAAGTAGATACGTGGAGCCTCCACCGATTCAGTTTGCCGAAAGACAGCATTTTGTTCCAGTGCGTTTCATCTCGTCGTGCAAGGTTGTTGAGACAAAAGCCGGAAGAGGCCGAGACTGAGCCCGAAATAGCAGATGAGACTGAATGGGAGCAGACCCATGAGGAAGAGAGACTCCCGCCTGAAGAGCTTGATTTCTGGTGGGGCTACTACCATGACGACGATTTCGACGACGATATTGAGAACGCTTAGAACAGTAGCGGCGTACATAGGCAGAAGCCAAGCGAAAAGTTCGGGTTTGAGTCATCCGAATCGAGCCGCGCTTGGCCAGTTACCACCGTTTTACTAAGAAAGTTTTGCCATGCCAAGCCCTATACAGCAAGACTTGTTTGCCCCCCCCAATTCCAGGGTGGACGTTTCTGGCCCCGATAAAACCGGCAAAGCTGCCGTGACCTATGGCCCAACCGGGCAGTTGCTGACCAAGCCGACCGGGTTTATGAACGCGTACGATTTTACGCGCAACCCATACAGCGGCTGCTCGTTTGGCTGTACCTACTGCTACGCGGCGTTTTTCAGCCGCGATGCCGCAAAGCGCGATTCGTGGGGCTATTGGGTCAATGTAAAAGAAAACGCAATCGAGCTGCTGGATAAGCGGCGCAAGTCGCTGGACGACAAGCTCATTTATATGAGCAGCGTCACCGATCCGTATCAGCCCATTGAGCGCGAGTTGAAACTCACGCGCCGCCTGCTAAAAATTATGGCCGAGCGGCATAAGCCTAAGTTGGTCGTCCAAACCCGCAGCCCGCTGGTGGCACGGGA
>RKRN01000024.1 GCA_007571365.1 Candidatus Latescibacterota bacterium | reverse complement strand
GGCGACGCCGACATCGCGCCCGAAGTCAAAGATGTTGGGCGCGTCTATGTTACCGCCCCGCGCCACTGTATTATTGGCGATGTTCTCGCCGTCTTCTATACGCAGAGGAAAGATACCACCGGGGAAATCGACACTGTCGAATTCGACGAGATCACCGGGTGCATTGCCGACTAGCAGTTGAGGAGGGCTCCCGGGGTTGTTGGGATCGGGGGGGGCGAGGTATTTGGCGTCAATGGTCTCCACGGCAGAGGATCCTTCGCCCCGCCAATCCAACTGGCCGCCCTCCCCTAAGGTAACGGTTTCGATGGCGAAAACGGGGACCCAAACAACCGCTAGCAACCCTGATACTAAGACGCAAACGTGCCAAGAACGGCCCGATACACGCATGGCAGTACTCCAACATGGCGGCTTTTGGCAGCCGGTGCTTGTGAAATGACTGTTGGAATCGAGTTGATATGGCTTTATTTTGCCTATGATATTATAAAATCTCGTCCCCCAGTTCAAGGAAGGATGAGCCATGCCCAAGTCTTTCTTCATCTGCGCGATTCTGCTCGCCACTGTCCAAGTAAATGCCCGCACCGAATACCATCTAGGCGGCGTGGACGACGCGTCTTGGCAAGACGCCCGCAGCCAAGCCGAAGTGGGCGCGTATCTGGTCTATGACGCCAATGGCGAATTGCTCAAGAGCGTTGCTGTGGGTACGCCGCCACAAGAGACCGGTGGGGACACCCTCGTCGATTTCTCCGACCGCTCCATCCGTCCCCGCTTCATCGACCCTTTCGAAAATTTAGCTCTGACCGATCTAAGTGCCGAGTCAAACGAGGTCCCCCTGAATTTCACCGGGGGAGAAGTCAGCGTATCCTATGGCAATGGGACTTCGGCTTACAACTGTCTCTTTGCCGGCAACAACGCCCCCCTCAACAAACTCATGCTCGACGCCAATCCGGTATCCGCTCAGTTCCGCCCCTTTACGCAGGATCCCAACAAAGCACCGGGCATCGGCTCAGGTCAACCTTTCTACGATGCCATCATATTCGATTTTGGTGCCAATGTGCCGATCAACCGCATTCGCTTCTATCCGCGCCTCAGCCAAGAGGAAGACCGCCTACTGATCGAAAATTTTGCCGAGCCTAAACCGACCCTTGAGTCTTTTGGCGAAGACAGCTTTGCCGATAATTTCGTGGGCTGGTTTGATCTCCGCATGGGCGATGCTTCGCTGCCCTTTCAAGACGGCGCATGCGGGCGCACACCCGGCCGGCGCTGGATCACTAAGAACGACCCCTTGCTGACCGTGTTGTACTCCACCCGTGAAAACCTCGACGTGGTGACTGATCTGCGCTTCAAGCTACAATCCATCCGCTTTCTCACCTTCCAAGCCTATCCTTTGCGCAACTGGGAACTCGCCGAGTTTGAAGTCTACGGCGAGGGTTTCGTCGAAGAGATGACTTACATCACCCAAATTCTGGACTTTGGCCGCCCAATTAGCTGGGGTCGGATCCGCTGGAGCGGCGAGTTGCCCGAGGGCGCACGGGCAGAGATCCGCACCCGCACTGGGCACACCCCCGACCCCAAGCTCTATTTTGCCCCCAACAACAACGGCGATCTAGACCAAATCACCCTGAAGGACTACTTAAAGATCGACGCGCTGTCCCGCTTGCCTACTCAGTACGATACTGAAAACTGGAGCTTCTGGTCGCCACCCTACGATTTCGCCGCCGGCTTGCGCGACGCGACGTTGCCCGCCGAAGCCTGGCAAGACGGCACGCCCCTGCTCTCTCCAGGTCCAAGCCGCTATATCCAGATCGCCATCAAGTTTTTTTCTGCTCCTTTCGCCGCCCCCCGGCTGGATCAACTCTCACTACAGCTAGGTGAGGCCCCTGCGGCCCAAGAAGTCGTCGGCGAGATTTGGCCCATTGAAGTGGACTCCTTCGAGCCTACTACCTTCACCTATGTAGTGTTGCCCTCCTTTGCGGCGGACAATATCGGCTTCGACCACCTAGAAATTCTCACTCACGCCCGGGTCAATACTATTGAGGCGGTCGTACTCGATGGGTCCCCAGTGGATTTCGATTTTTTTCCCTATGAGATCTTCGACGACCGGATCGTAGTCGAATTTCCAGCAGTGAAGGGCGAAGAGGATAGCTTCAAGCAGTTGGAGGTAACCTTTAACGCGCCCGTGCTGCGCTTCGGCACTGAATTCAGTAGCTGGGTTTTCAACAGCGAGGACCCCGACCAGATCCGCCAGCAGGTCCGGCCTGGCAACGCCACCTTCCGCTTTTCCGGCGATGTGCTCGCCGTTAAAACCCCGGTGGGCGGCAATTTGCTGGTCAATGTAGAAGTCGGCCCCAATCCCTTTACCCCCAATGGAGACGGCCTCAACGAGACGCTAACTATCGCCTACAATCTGCGCGAAGTGGCGACGGATCGCATAGTCTCCTTGCATATCTACAATTTAGCTGGGCAAGAGGTGGTCGCATTGCCCCCAACGCGGTCTCGCAGTGGGCAGTTTCGCCAAGAGTGGGACGGTACCGACGCCAACGGCCAGCGCGTCCCCCCCGGGCTTTACTTATACGAGCTATCCCTCGATGTCGAGCGAAAAAAAAGAAAAATGGGATTCCTCGCAGTAGCGTATTAGTCTAGTTCTGTACGCATGATTTGTTTGACACTTTTTGGCGATTGTCTTAGGGTATAGCTTAGTACGCGACCTTTACTCTGCGTAGGTTTTTTTGAGTAGCCCCTCAGGCGGGTGGGACGCCCGCACTCCTAATTGATGCTCCCTGTCGTGTACTCAGGGGTATAGCCAAATGTTGTCGCATAGCCAAATTCTCCACGAGCCGGTCGTTGAAAGGAGGTTTTTCGACAGGCGATTCCTTCGCAACGCATCCCCCCACTCAAATCTGGTCCCACGACCAATATTCTGAGGAGGTTTTCTCGACATGCAAAAAATCGCAAGAGGACTAATGGTGCTGCTAGTATCGGCTGGGCTGGCTAGTGCCCACAATCCGCCGGGTGAGTTATTCTTTATCTTTCAGTTTCCCGATAACGCCGTGCCGACCATAGACGGCGACCTTTCCGACTGGAGTATTGTCCCGGATAAGCCCTATGTGATCCGCAGCGACAAGCTCTACGACCCAGCTCAGTTCCACGAGGCGGGTCGCGGTGAACTTGACCTCAGCGACTTCAACCCGCTACACATTCTCGGTTGGAACGAAAATTTCAACAAGCTCTATTTCGCCAACCAAGTCTTTGACAATATCCACAATACCGACCGCGAAGATCCGGCCCGCCATTGGGACGACGACAACTGGGAGGTCGAAGTCAACCCGACCCACCTAGCGGCCGACGAGCAGAACCTCGCCGACGAGCCGGTAAACCGGATCGCCTATAAGTGGGTTGTGCCGCCGATTGAAGGCGTCTATCAGTCGCTCGAGCCTATCGGCAACCTAGCTTGGCTTTCGGACGGGGGCGACTTTACGTCGTATGGTTGGTCTTTCGATGGCGATCAGTTCGGCGAAAGCACCTATTACTACGAACTAGGTATTACGCCTATTGCCGAGATCCCCCGGGAGGGTGCCACGCCCGACAATATCGAGATTTACGACCTCGAAGAGGAAGATATCATCCACATCTCGATCAACAACGGCGATATTGACGCACCCCAGTCCGACCACGCCTATCAGGGTTTCTGGGGCACCACCCCGGAGAGCAGCAATATCGCGCTCAACGACTTTGTCCTCGCTCCGCTTGAAGAGGGCATTGACTTTCCGGCGACGAGCGTTGAAGCAACCAGTTGGGGTCAGCTCAAGAGTAGTTTGGACCGCTAACTCCCTCTGCTAGCTCCTTACTCATCTCCAAGCCCTCGTTTCGCTGCTGTATGCGAACCGGGGGCTTTCTTTGTTTGGATCTTTGCGCGAGCCAAGCGCAACTGACTCGCCGCGTGGGAATAGCGCGGGTCTAGCCGCAGCACCGCCTCCCACTCGCGAATGGCCGCTGCGTACTGTCCCTGTGCGGCATACACCTGTGCCAGCGCGTCGCGAGCCTCAACCAAGGTAGAATCGACGTTCAGGACCCTTTTGAAAATCTCCACAGCCTGCTCCAGATCGCCCCGCTGGGCATAGGCCATACCTAATTTGGTCTGCACGGCCTCCATATCTGGCTGCAACGCCAGCACCCGATAATAGGCGGCGATAGCCCGCTCATAGTCGCGGAGTTGGTGGTAGGCTTGGCCTAGATCGGCAAAAGCCCCTACCAGATCCGGTTGCAGTTGGCAGGCTCGTTCATAGGCCGCAATCGCAGCTTGCAATTCGTTCTTGTAGTGCAGCGCAGCACCCAAGCCGTAATGGGACGGCGCATAGCTGGAATCGATGGCGATGACCTGACGAAAAGCAGCGAGCCCCTCCTCAATGCGCCCCTGTGCCACGTAGGCTTCGCCCAACAGATGGCGAGATTCAATATCGCCCGGGAAGGCGGATAGGTTCTCCAGATGGCGCTGCACTTGGTCTTGCACAGGCCGCAACTGCGCGAAAATTTGCCGCTGCCGTGCGGCCGCCTGCTTCCTCCCTTGTCGCTCATAAATACGAGCTAAATTTAGGTGCAGATGCGGATGCCACGGTGCTTGACGCACTGCGTACTCGAACGCCAAGCTCGCCGCCGTCAGATTGCCGCTGCGTAGTTGGGCCAGTCCCAGTCGGTTGTAGTTTTCCCACTCAGGGTTCAGAGCCACGGCGCGCTTGAGGAACTGAATGGCCCGGTCTTTGCGATTGAGATCCATATAGACCGCTCCCAGCAGCATATAGGCTAGGGCCCACGACGAATCACGGGCCACCACCTCAGCCAAAACTGCCGCGGCCTCTTCGGCCCGACCCAATCCCGAATAGAGCGCAATCCCCAAGGAGTAGTAGGTTTTGAGACTGTCCGGCTGTACCTGGATAGACGCTCTCAAGGCGTCAATCGCCTCCTGATAGCGCCCCTGTCGATAGAGTTCAATTCCCGCTTTATAGTGGTCTGTAGCCGTCTGGTCGTCCCCGGCCGCGTAGCGAGCGATCACCGGCCGACTGTCTATTTGGACTAGCTGCTTGCGTCCTGTATCCGCTGGCCCGACATAACTAGCAACGATGCCCTCTTTCCCTTCCTGCACCACCAAGTAACACCGAGTCTCCGGTCGCTCCAATACCTGCACTCGACCGCTGGGCCAACGGATCTCGACGCGCTCCACTTCCTCGACGGCCCCCAGCCCAAAGAGCACCCGACCGTCGCTTTGCGATAAGTACCCCACTCCGCGCTGTACTTCCCGCATCTGCTGTCCATCTTTCGCCAAGAGCGTGACCCGTGCGCCCTGTGCATCGCGATTGCTTTCAGTACCTACCAACGCTAGCCCTAGCCAATTGCTGCGGCTCCCGCCGAGGTTGTGCAAAAGAGTCGGGGCGTCGTTCAGATTCACGACGAGCAAATCCAGATCGCCGTCGTTGTCGTAGTCGCCCAGCACCCCGCCGCGACTGACCTTTTCTTGGACAAAGCCCGGCCCAACCATAGCTCCTACCTCGACAAACGTCCCACCCGCATTCTGGTAAAGCAGATTGCGCTGGGCGTAGCGCAGTCCCGCAGGATGCTGGGCGACTTGGGGATAGATGTGCCCGTTGACCGCGAATAGGTCCAGCCAGCCATCGTTGTCGTAGTCGAAAAAACCCGTGCTCCAGCCTAAATAGGGGCGAACCTCACCAGCTAGTCTCGCTGCCGCCGTGAAATCGACGAAATGGCCGTTTCCTTGATTTTGGTACAGCGTGTTGACGTCGTCCGAAAAGTGAGTCATGTACAAGTCCAGATCACCGTCGTTGTCGTAGTCGCCGGCCGCTACGCCCATGCCGGCCTGTGCCCGCCCGTCTTCGCTATAGGCCGCCCCGGCGAAGGCCGCCACTTCCGCCAGTTGCCAATGCCTGTCGTTGCGATAGAGCAGGTTGGGGTAGCCGTCGTTGGCCACGTAGAGATCTTGGTCTCCGTCGTTGTCGCTATCAAAAAAGACCACCCCCAAAGACGCCTGCTTGTCTGCGTCAATCCCCGTCGTCCGGCTCACATCCGCAAAGCCAACTCCGGCCTCGTTGCGGTAGAGCACATTGGCTTGCGGCACCATGCCGTGCGGACCGCAATAGACCTCTAGCCCCTTGAAGCCACTGCAGAGTTGACCGCCGCCGGGCGGGTTTTCTAGGTCGAAGACCAAATAGTTAGCCACATAGAGATCTAAGAATCCGTCGGCATCCACGTCGCCAAATGCCGCACTGGTCCCCCAACCACCATCTTCTACGCCCAACTCGACCTCGGCAAACCTTTCCCGGTCGTTGCGATAGAGCACATTGGGCCCCCAATAGGTGACATACAAGTCCAGATCACCATCGTTGTCGTAGTCGCCTACCGCACACCCCATACCCCAACCCGTCCGCCGCAGGTCAGCCTCGTCGGTTTTGTCCGCGAAGATGCGCCCATTGGGCCCTTCGCTGTTGCGGTAGAGCCGATTGGTGTGGTCCGAAGAATCGGCCTCCACCCGTGTGCTATTGACTAAGAATAGATCGAGGTACCCATCGCTATCGTAGTCGAAAAAGGCGGCACCCGACGACATCGATTCGAGGATATAGTGCTGCTCCGCGCTGCCGGAGACTTGGCGGAAATCGAGGGCAACAGCCTCGGTCGCATCGACGAATTGCACCGCGGCCACGGCTGTTTCAAGCTCCACTGCCGGTCCGCATCCTACGCCCAACATCAGGTTTACAAGCCCAATACCGGCGATCCATCCACGCCTCACTCTCATAGCGGCTTCTATAGAGGGTTGCCCCATCAGATACGTAATAACGCGCAAAAATAAATCCATCGTCCGTCCTTAACATTGACCGTATATTCTATAGAAAACAGACATATATACAACAAGTCGATGGCGGCCATCCACCACATCCGATTATCAGTCTCCGATCTAGAGGCGGCGACGAGATTCTACTCGCCTCTGCTGGCAGTGCGCTTGGATTTAGAAAGTTGTCCCCGCGACTGACAGAACAGGGCGAAATCAGCAGATTGCGATTCGAAAAGGACGGGATGATCCTGCTGATTGGTCGCACTATGGAAGTAGGCCGCCACGAGCGGGGAAAGCCGGGTTTACACCATCTCGCCTTTTCGGTGAACTCACGTGCAGAAGTTGACAGAATCTACGAAGAGGCGATCAAGCCCCTAGCGCATGTGGAGGTCGAAGACCCACCTATCGACTGTCCAGAGTACGGCGAAGGATACTACGCGACTTTCTTCTTCGACCCCGATGGCATCAAGCTCGAAGTAACGTACACTCCAGAATAAATCAGCTCAGGAAGCACTGGTATGATTCGCGCGGTGTTGGATGATTTCTTTTCTAAAAAGTTCCTTGACGATCACCCAGATGAATGGGGAATCGTAGAGCACTGTGCCCATCCCACCTCGTTGGGCTATGCGACCACGATTACGCCCAAGACCATCTATGAAGCAGTTGACCGCAGCGTAGATGTAATTGTGACCCATCACGATGCGTGGAAATTCATGTTTGAGCAAAGGGATGAAGTTTGTGGCTTGCTCCAAGACAAAGGCTTGACGCATATCTGGGCTCATCTGCCGTTAGATCTAGCAGACTTTGGCACATCGTCTACACTACTCACCAAAATCGGGTGTCACCATGTTTATAAACCTTCAAAAGGCGAGGCTCGCATCGGCAAACTGCCTACCCCGACGAGCTTCCAATCAGTTTGCTCGGCATTGAATTCGCTCCTCCAAGAGCAACCACGCAGCATTTATGACGCGAATCGAACCGTCCAACGCATAGGTTGCGTCACTGGAGCCGGTATCTACACTAGCTACATTCGGGATGCCATGTCCCATAACATCGACATGTACCTGACTGGAGAAACCAATGTTTATCTACTCGAATACGCTCGGCACCACCAACTCAACGTGGCGGTGTATTCCCACAACTACACCGAGTTGCCCGGCGTTGAGATGTTCGCGCACAGGCTCTGTCGTGCGCTAAAACTTTCGCTGAAAGGACACTTGGGGGATGCCCACTTCTAATCGCAGCCAAGCGGCATAGTCCCCGAAAATTTAGGGCGTTGGTATTATTGTTAAGCATTCCTCTCTATGTCGAGTACTTCAATGCAAGACTGACAATCTAAAATTACCAACGCCAAGTCGAGCTAAGAACTCATGCGAAAACCTCTATCTTTCCTTGCGCCCAATCCCCTGTATCCGATCGTCCTGATCCTCGCGTCAGCCCTCGCTCCACCGACCTTTGCCGACGTGCGTCTGCCCAAGATATTCGGCGATCACATGGTATTGCAGCGCGATAGCCCTCTGCCTATCTGGGGCTGGGCTGGACCTAGCGAGCAGGTCATCGTCGAATTTCTTGGGCAAATCGACAGTACCAGTGCCAATGCACAGGGCGAGTGGAAGGTGGAACTGCCACCAGCCCAAGCCGGTGGCCCCCATGTGCTGACGGTGACAGGCATCAATAGCATTGAGCTGCAAAACGTGCTCGTCGGCGAAGTCTGGCTCTGCTCGGGACAATCGAATATGGAAATGGGCCTCAGTCTTTGCCTCAACCCAGAAGCGGAGATCGCCGCAGCCAATCATCCACAGATCCGTCTCTTCCGGATTCCCAAAAAACTCAGCGCTGAGCCCCAAACGGACATCAAGACCGATTGGCACCTCTGTACCCCGGAGACCATCGCCAAGGGCGGCTGGGGTGGATTCTCAGCCACCGCCTACTACTTTGGCCGCCACTTACAGCGCGAACTCGACGTGCCCATCGGCCTGATTCAGGCCGCTTGGGGTGGTACCCGCATCGAACCCTGGATCTCGCCCGCCGGCTTTGCCGCAGTACCTGCTGTGAGTGATATCTACAAACAACTACAATTGCAAAATCCGCGCAGCGATCTGTACAAAGAGCGCCTAGGAGGCGTATTGGACGAAGTCGAGGATTGGCTTAACGTCGCCCGGGCGGCGCGACAAAGAGAGGAGCCAGTACCGAAAATGCCGACCTATCCCCCCGAACTCCTGCCGCCCAACGACCCGCAGCAACCCACAGTGCTCTACAACGCCATGATCCACCCCCTCGTCCCCTTTGCATTGCGCGGCGCTATCTGGTACCAGGGCGAGTCCAACCACACCGAGGGCATGCGCTATACCGAGAAAATGAAGGCACTCGTCGGAGGCTGGCGCGGCCTTTGGCCAAGCGGCGAGTTCCCGTTCTACTACGTGCAGATCGCCCCTTATTCCTACGGCGACGAAGCGTCTGATGTACTACCCAAATTCTGGGAAGCGCAAACGGCCGCGCTGGAAATTCCCCACACCGGCATGGTCATCATCCACGATGTTGGCGACCCCAATGATATTCACCCCAAAAACAAGCAGGAGGTCGGGCGACGCTTAGCGCTGGTGGCACTGGCCAAGACCTATAACCAAGAGGTGGTCTACTCAGGGCCGCTCTACCGTTCGATGCAGATCAAAGGCGACAAAATTCACTTGCGCTTTGACCACGGCGGCGGCCTGCAAACACGCGATGGCGCGGCACCCGATCACTTTGCGGTGATCGACCGAGAACGCGGCGGATTCGTCAGGGCGAATGCCAAGATAGTAGGCGATGAGGTTGTAGTTTCAGCACCGGGTGTTGCAAACCCCGTGGCGGTGCGCTTTGCCTGGCACAAGTTGGCCGAACCCAATCTAGTCAACGCCGCCGGCCTACCCGCTGCTCCATTCCGTGCTGGTGCCGTACCCCAACGCGATCGGCTCGAAATAGAAGTGCCTGAAGCGGAAAATTATCGCCTCGTTTACGACCTCGATCTGGCCAACCTCGGTGTGGATATTCACTATGACGTCGACAATAGCGCTGCGATTACCGCGCCTTTTGACCGCATCGCCTATTTTTTGGAATTGCAACACAGCAATGGCGAAACGCGCTTTCTTTACGTTTCACTGGATGCCTTTACCGATGATCTCAAAATGATCGGCATGCCGACTTTGGCCTCGGGGGCCCACTTCCAACAACCCGTCTCCCAGATGAACATCTTCTCCAACACGGGCGTCCACAACGGCATCGGCCTCGCAGGAGGCCGCATCGAGTTCTGGCCCAACAACTACGCTCCTGCCAACTCCGCGGCCGTGCCCAATGCCTCTCAGCATAGCTACGACTTTGGCGACCAGCCTATAGACCCCGCCGACGGCTATGGCAGTATGCAGATACACAACGCCACTACAGCACAGACACTATTTGCCATCAATCACTGGCGTCGGGGTGAACGCGCCGATATCGGCATTGGCAATCGGGCTGATAAACACTCCGATTGGACTTTTGCCGGCAATGCGCAGAGCTACTCTGCTAAAAGAATGAGAGTACTGGTGCGAAATATAGATAGGTGATTTTCGCTAGGTTTGACGCTACCTACAAGGTATCTGCCAAGACCCTTATCGTGCCACTAGAGCATTGCTCTCAATCCAATATCTGCCGTCATACCGTACCGTTCTTGCAACGCCGGAAAGCTAGTTTTCTGATTGAGATCAATATCATCCGCGCCTGTAATATTATTCAGGTTAAAAAACACCTGCATTCCAAACCACGGAAGCCGCTGGCTGACCGCGAGATCCCACCGTGTATACTCGTCCGAGTGAATTCGCTGTTGCAACCAGAAGTCGGGTTTCTTGAAAATATTATCTTGGTACAAGACAGACACTCTGGCTGAGAATCCACGATAATCGAATCCGACTGCTAGATTAAAGATGTCATTGGGCTGGTGCAATAGGCGGCTCGTATAAGACGTATCCACCACCGTTCTGTACAGCGTTCCAAGTTCATCATACGATATATCCAACTCTGTGCGCGGATAATCTGCTTCCGAAAACACGCGAGTGTAGTTGACATTAAAGACCAGATTAGACAGGGGATTAGGCAGATACCATGGATGCGTTTGCCAGTCAATCTCAATACCTCGAACGTCGGTCGGGTTCGGATTGTTAATAAACGTACTGAAGTTATACAGTTGTCCTTTTCCTTGACCATCTTGAGGTAAATCTGGATATGCACTGAGATTGCTGAGGAATGTTGTTGATGGGAAGATCAGATCTTCTATACGTTTTCGAAAAGCATTGACAGTAAACAATCCTACTGCGTTTCCATAGATCGATATGGCGAGATCGACATTCTCCGCCGAAGCCGTCCTTAGCGAATAATTATTGTAAATGATCGTCGCCAGTGACACGTCATACCGCGGGACAATTGCGCTATAGTCCGGGTAGTTTAATGTGTTGGTATACGCAAAGTGAATTTGCAGCCACCGCAGCGGCTTGTATCGCGCATGTACCATAGGGAGCAGAAAGCCCTGAGAATTAGTTGCGGTTGTATCCCTAGCATTGAATGCTATCCCACCACCTGCATCTGGCAGTTGCACACCGCGATTACCCGTATAGCTCGTCCTAAGAAGCGTTTTTAAAATTCCCATCGGGCCGCTTTGCGGGGGACAAAATCTCTTGGCGTCAAACGTTTTTCATAGGGCGAGATGCCCCCGGTATCCGA
>RKRN01000218.1 GCA_007571365.1 Candidatus Latescibacterota bacterium | reverse complement strand
CCTATCATCAGCGCGATAATCATAAATCCCTATAGTAAACTGACCAGAGCTAATCCTCGCGGCGCGGGCGGACCACCGTCTCGCCGTCTGGTTCGATGAGCGGGTGGTGATAGATGTAGGGCGGCTCGAGTACCGCCTGCTGCGCCTCGGTCAATTCCGATACCCATGCTGGCTGCGCGACCTCGTACGTGCCGCCGTCGTAGTGCAGGTACTTCGGCGTGTAGCGGTAGAGCAGGGCGCGGCGGTCGTGGTCTGCCTGCCACGGCAGGGTGCCGTGCAAGGTGTTCTCGCTGAAAATGACCATGTCGCCGGCCTTCAGGGGCACTTGGTACACGACCTCTTGGTACTCCTCCCAAGTTGTGATCTGCGGCGGGCAGGAAAAGTTCGCCTTGTGGCTGCCCGGGATGACGCAAAGGCCGCCGTCGCCGGGGTTTTGGTCGCGCAACGTGTACTGGACGACGAGCAGGCCGCAGCGCATCTGGCCGTTGGAGTACGCGTAGAAGCGGGAGCCATTGAAGAGGACGTTGGTGGTGCCGTGGATGCGCAGGCCTTCGACCCCCTTGGAACCAGTGATCATGAACGGCTCGTGGTCGAGCTTCCAGCCGCGTCCGTGCAGGGTGTCGAGGTAGGGCAGGAGCTTGCGGTGTGCGAGCAGGTCGCGGAAGGGCTGGCAATGGGGCTGCTCCCAAGTGAGCATGCCGGTGAGGATGCTGCGCTTATGCCGCCCGGCCATGTTGCCGCTGGGGTCGCCGATTGGATCTTCGCGGCGCTGGTCCCAGTTGGCGTCAAAAGCGTCGTTGAGTGCTTTGACTTCGCCCGGCGAAAGGAACTCGCGGACGACTATGAAGCCCTGCAGGTCGAAGAGGAATTTTTCAGTGTCGTTCACGTCGATTCTGACCTCCCGTCAGTCGCTGGCTCACTCACGCCGCCCTAAGCGCACGTCCTCTGCCCCTAGCCACTCTTTGTATGGACGCGGCATGGGATCGGGTGGGGGCAGGCCGTTTTCGCGCCGCCAGCGCAGGAGAGGATGGGCGCGGTCCTGCTGGGGTAAGTCCACTCGTTTGCCGTACGCGGCAGACTCGAAGATGCCCATCATGATTTCCACGATGTGATGGCCGGCTTGACCGCTGCATTCGTGCTCGCGGCCTTCGTCAAGTGCTGCGACGTATTCATCTACATAGGCGTAGTCGTCTGGGTGGGCCGAACTCTGCGGATCGTAGCTCTCGCAGTAGATGGGCGGAAGCACTTCATAGGGTTCTCTTTGGTCGTTGAGGGCGTAGTGGGGCTGCGGCAGCAGGAACGCGCCGAGTTCCCTTTTCCAGACGAGCTGCGAGAGTACTAAGCGGCCTTCGCTGCCGCAGAATTCTATCACCGGATTGACTGGGGTGGGAAAGCGGTGTTGCAGGAGGGTTGCGGTGACGCCGTCGGCGAAGCTGAGCGTCGCGGTGATGTGTTCGCCGGCGATGGTGCCCATGCCCTGCGCAGAGGGCACCACATCTGTCGGGGTGATGGGGTGGCCAGCGGTGGTGGCCGTGGCCGCGACGCTGTGGCACGGGCCGGCGGCCTTAAGCATGTTGTTGATCATGTGGGTGCCGATGTTCATTAGGTTGTAGCCGCCGTAGTAGTTCTTGCCGTGGCCGTGGATGTGGCGCAACTGGCCGATGCGTCCCTCGGCAAGGGCTTTGGCCACAGCTTTCATATAGACACCGACGCGCCCTTGGTGATGCACGGCGATGCGTGCGTTTTTTTCGCGGGCCTTGGCCAGCACCTCGTCGGCTTGCTGGCAATCGACGCACAGGGGTTTTTCAATGTCGATGTGGGCACCGTATTCGAGGACGCGCAGTGCCAGCGAGTGGTGGAATTCCGTGCCAGTGGGAATGGCGACGATGTCGGGTTGGTGCTGGCCCATCATCTCGTCTAGATCGGTGTAGCGGGCTGCGACCCCGAGTTCGTTGCCCAGGGTGTCGAGCAGGTCTGGCACGAGGTCGCAGAGGGCGACGATTTCCGTGCGGGGGTGGGCGTGGTACGCGCGTGCTGCGGCCGTGCCGCGGCCCCGACAACCTAGTATGGCCACGCGATAGGTTTTCATGCGATTCTCCTAGTGGTCTGAGTGTTGGAAGCCGAGAAATCGACGCCTATATTGAGCGTGGTCCGCCTCGGCGCGCAAGAGTGCTGAGATATTATAACAATAGTGGTACTAAGGAGGAAAATATGGGACAGTTCCAAGGGGTGGTGCCGGCGATTATCAGTCCGAAAAACGAGGATGGTACCTTAAACGAAGATGCCTTCCGCGCCACCATGGAGTTCAATATACAAGCCGGCGTACACGGCTTTTGGGTCGCCGGCGGCACCGGCGAGAGCGTCCTGCTCGACGACGAGGAAAACCAGCGCATCGCCGAAATCGCCGCCGACCAAAATGCGGGGCGCACCCAAGTCATCATGCACGTGGGAGCCAACACCACGGCGCGGGCCGAAAAACTGGCGACCCACGCAGCCCAAGCCGGTGTGGAAGCCATCTGTGCGGTACCCCCCTTTTTCTATCAAGGCGACGACGACGGCGTGGTCGAATACTATCGGGCTGTAGGGGCTGCGGCCGCCCGGCCCCTGTTCATCTACAATTTGCCTGGCTGCACTGGCCTCGATGTCAGTCCGGCCCTAATGCAGCGCCTAGTTGAGGAAGTGCCCCAAACGGTCGGTTTGAAACACTCGTCGCCGATATTCGCCAACCTGCTCGAATTCGTCGGCATGGGGCTAGACGCTTTTATCGGCAGCGGCAAGCTGATGTTGCCAGCCATGACCGTCGGAGCCGTCGGGTCGGTTGATGGTCCTTTGTGCGCGGCTCCGGAGCTGTGGATGGCCATTTGGCATGCCTACCAAGCGGGCGACTTGGCCGCCGCAAAACAGGCTCAGGAACGAGCCAATGCCTTTCACCGCACCGTAGCGCAGTTCGGCTATTTCGGCAGCGTCCTAGCCGTGGTCGGCCAGCGCATAGGGATGGAGTGCGGCGATCCCCGGCGTCCGCTGCGCCCCGTGCGCTCCGACGAGCGCGAGACCCTGTTGGCGCAGGTGGCGGCCTTGGGGATTGACGTATGAAACTCGTATAGGTGCCTGACTACCTTACTAGTCTAAGTGTACGACGACAGGTTTGTATTAGTATAGTTTTCTTAATAGAGCTCAACCTCTACACATATTCGGACTGGAATCCACCGGCGCATTCGTGGGGCCCTTCTCGCTTTACGATAGTTGGCCCTGCGCTTCGACTTTTGCAACGAAGCCATGGAGTAGGGCATTGGAAATATCTTGAAGCGACAAGCCTTTGGCCTTCGACCTGGCACATCCAAGTTATAATTGGTTCAATCCACCTCGGCGCACCGTTGCCGAGCCGACATTTTAACAGAGAGGAACGCCGATGTTTAAAGCGAGGATAGTTGCGCTTGCCAGTGCGCTGCTGGCCCTGAATGCGCCCTTGGCTGAGGCCAAGACCTTTTACTGGATTTCGCACGGCTCACCCGCCGACCCGGTGTGGACCTATTTCTTGGCCGGGGCGCAACAGTGGAGCCGAGATACCGGGCACGAAGTCAACACGTCCTTCCACAACGGCGACGTGGCTTCCCATCAGGAGGCCGTGCGTGCCGCCATTGCCGCTGAAGCCGACGGCATTGTCTCTAGCAGCCCCGACCCAGGCAGTTTGGTGCAAGTGGCCAAGGAAGCCAACGAGGCCAACATTCCCATCATCAACATGAATACACCCGATCCCACCGCCAGTTTCGACGCGTATGTCGGCGGCGATTTGGTGGCGGTCGGTCGGCAGTGGGCGCAGTATCTGGTCGATAAAGGCCACGTCCAATCCGGCGACTTCGTGTGGATGCCGGTGGAAGTACCCGGCGCGACCTATGGCGTTCAAGAAGAACAGGGCGTCGCCAGCGTCTTTGAGCCGTTGGGCATTACGTGGGAAGTTACCGACGCCACCCTCGACCAAGCCGAAGTCATCGCCCGCATGGTCGACTACATGACGGCCAACGGCGACCAGATCGACGCGATCATCGGCCTCGGCGACCTAGTAACCGGCAGCATCAAGCGCGTCTTTGACCAAGCCGGTTTCGCCCCCGGCGACATTCCCGTCGTCGGCTGGGGCAACTCGCTCGACACCACGCAAGAAGTCCTCAGCGGCTACGTCAACGCGGCCATGTGGCAAGATCCGCTGGCGATCAGTTACATGGCACTGTCGTTGGCCTCTATGGCTGCCAGCGGCATTCCGCCCGGTTTTGACGTCATTACTGGCGCACTCTACGAGGCCGACAAAGCCCAGATATACGACGATATCCTGTCGGGCAAGTAGATGAACGCAGCCGCACAGCGCATGGTGTCGCGGCCAGAATTCGGCCCGTTCATTCTGCTAGTCGCTATGGTTTTCGTCTTCTGGCAGATCAATCCGGCGTTTCTATCGCCGCGCAACATCGGCAACATGTTGGCCTTCACGGTGGAGTTGGGGCTGATTGCGCTGGCCATGACGCTGCTGATGACGGCCGGCGAGTTCGACCTTTCGGTCGGCTCGTTGTTTGGGTTTTGCCCGGTGCTCATGTGGACCCTGTACAACGCCGGGGCTGCGTCCATTGAGGTCGGTTTTGTCCTCGCCTTGGGCGCGGCTGCGGTTGTCGGCCTGTCCAGCGGCTTGTTGGTCACGCGCTTGCGGATTCCCTCGTTTTTGGTGACGCTCGGCATGTTGCTCGTCGTGCGGGGCAGTGCGCTGGTAGTGACGAGTGGGTTTCCGCAGCGGACTTGGGACGCTGCCGATCTATTGCTCGCCGCAGTGCTGGTCGGGGATTTCAAGTTGGGCGGTCTGCGCGTGTACATGTCGCTGTTTTGGTTTGTGGCGGCCGCGCTGTTGTTTGGCTACCTGCTGACGCAGACCAAAATGGGAAACTGGCTCCAAGCGGCGGGCGGCAATGCCGAAGCGGCCCGCGCCCGCGGCGTGGCCGTAGAGCGCACCAAGGTCAAGCTGTTTGTCCTGTCGGCCGTCATGGCGGGTTTTGCTGGCGTCATCAGTTCCATTCGCACGGCCGCGGCCAATCCCAACAGCGGCACGGGCTACGAGCTAGAGGTCATCGCCATGGTCGTGATTGGCGGGACGGCGCTGACGGGCGGGCGAGGCACGATCATCGGCACGGTGCTCGGCGTGTTCATCTTGCGCCTGATGCGCAACGGCATCGTGCTCATTGGTGTGCCCGGGCTGGCGTACAACATTTTCATCGGCGCGATCATCTTGGGCATGATGGCCCTGCATTCGTGGGTTGACCGCCGGCGACAGGAAAGGTACTAGGCGATGGTTGAGGCCCAAGTCAGATGACGGATGGAATGTGTGACGAAATTGACTCCCTTAACTCCATCTTTTATACTGCAATATAGAAGTCTTTGCCCTTCGGCGAGGACGCTGCAAAAGAGAAAGGCGGAGGTTCATGGAGTCCACGGATTCTTTGCTGGTAAACCATGCTGAACGTCTCAGTAAGTTGGAGGGAATTGCGGAGCAGCTTAATAAGATGCTGGAAACTTTCGGGGCGGAGCTAAGAGACCAGCGGGCGGAGCTAAGAGACCAACGGGCGCGGGCAGATAAGCAGTTTTATACGCTGATAACGCTTATGTTTACTATGATGCTGTCTATGGCAGGTTTGGCGGTGGCTGTATTGACGAAATCGTAGGTCTTTTTGAGGCTAAACCAAAGGTTCCTGTTGTATTGAAAGCGCCCGGGTTTTAAGAAAAAGCCCGGGTGCTTCTGATTGGATCGTTAGAAGGCGTGGGAAAACGCATGAGCGCAATAGATACCTTCAAAATAGATAAGGGCGTCGTTTCAGTCGTATCCCTTACTGATTGTGGCCTTGAGAGAATTTGGATTTACTGCGCCGCAATTATCAACCGATAAAAAATAGGGCTGGCCGATGACAGCGGCACTGGTCCAGATGAAAAACATCAGCAAGTTCTACGGCCGGGTGTGCGCCCTCCAAAACGCCCATTTGACGGTCGGCGAGCGCGAGATCGTCGGCTTGCTCGGCGACAATGGGGCCGGTAAATCCACGCTGATCAAAATCCTCTCAGGGGCTATCCCAGCCAGCGGCGGCGACATCTTCATTCGCGGCGAAAAAGCCGACATCAAAAGCACCGCCGACGCTATTGGCTACGGCATTGAAACCATCTATCAGGACTCGGCTCTCGTCTCCGAGTTGTCCATTGCGCGAAATTTTTTCTTGGGCCGCGAACCCCTGCAAGGCCCGGCGTTTTTAGGGCGCATGGACCAAGAGGCCATGGCGAATGTGGCCCGTTCCTTGCTCAAGCAGGTGGGCATTAAAAAGGACCTTCCTCCGACGACGCCCATCGGTGCGTTGTCGGGCGGCGAGCGTCAGTCCGTGGCCATTGCGCGGGCCATGTACTTCGACAGCGAGCTAATCATTCTCGACGAACCGACTAACAATTTGGGCGTTGCCGAGACCCAAGGCGTCTTGCGCTTCGTCCGCAGTGCCCGCGACTCGGGCCACTCCTGCATTTTCATCGCCCACAACATCCACCATGTCTTCCAAGTCGTGGAGCGGATCGTGGTACTGCGCCAAGGCCGCGTCGTCGCCGACGACATTGACCCCAAGGAAACGACCGTGGCCGAAGTGGAGCAGGTTATTACGGGGCTTTCTTAATCCGCGTTGTCGGCGACAGACACCTCGCCGGATGCAGCGCGATCGGCCAAGGCTTGGGCCTCGCTGATAGGTAAGTTGCCGTTTTCAACGATGAGTACGTTGCCGCCAATGACGCCGAGATTGGCCAGTCCCGCGAGGCTGGCTAGTTTTTCGTTTGCGTAGATGTTGAGGTCTTGGGCGACCTGCTCGAGGTTTTCCAACCCCGCCAATGTGGTCAGTTTGTCGTTGTTGTAGATATTGAGGTTGCCGCCGACGCGGCTGAGGCGCGCTAGCCCGACGATGCTGGTCAGTCGCGAGTTGCTGTAAATGCTCAGGTCTTGGCCGACTTCCGTTAGGCTAGATACGTCCTCAACTAGGTCCAACGCGGCATTGCGTCCAATGCGCAAGCTGCCGCCAATCGCCTTTAGAGACGCCACGTCTTCTAGGGCGACGAGGGATAAGTTGTCCTCGATGACGAAGTCGCCACCCACGCGGCTGAGGCGCGAAAGGTCTTCTATGCGTTCGAGAGAGGGGTTGAACGCGATGGTGAAGCTGCCATCGACGGTGGCGAGGCCGAACAGGCCATCGATATTGGCCAGTTGGTTGTTGTTGTCGATACAGACGTTGCCAGCGACCGCGTTGAGCTTGATTAAGCCATCTACAGCCGTCAGCTTGTCGTTGTGGGAGACGCTGAAGTGGCCGCCAATTGTGCGGAGGAAGGACAGCCCTTTGAGATCGACGAGATTTTTGTTGTCGTGGATGGAGACGTCGCCGCCCACCGAGGCGAGATTGTTGAGCCCCTCAAAGCTTTTGAGTTCGTCGTTGTCGTGGATGGTGAGGTTGCCATCTATGGTACTGAGCTGGTTCAAGCCCTCGAAAAGGGCGAGGTCTAGGCGCGTAATTTCGAGGTCGCCAGCAATAGTGTAATTGCATCGCCCCTCCCTCTCTAGCGCATCCGCGTCTTCGCGCGAGCGCACGATGTGGTCGCCCGGCAGAACGTTGTCTTCACAGTCGCCGTTTAGGGTGCTATTCACCCCCGCGTCCTCGCCGCATCCGGCTAAGACGAGTAACAAGACGAACAGCTTGGCCGCGGCGATCAATCTAAATACCCCAAGGCGCGCAAGCGTTCTTGGAGGATCGCGGCCTCGCTGGCTGCCGCACTTTGAGTCTGCATCTGCTGGTAGGCCGAGCGGTCCCGCAAGGCGCGATAGTGCATGCGGTAGGGCACTGGCTCGTCGCAAACTAAGTCGGCGTCGCCGTGGCGCAGGTCGCGCAGGACGTATGCGCCCGTCTGTTCGTCCTCGCGGTAGAAATGCCGTCCGTTGCACAAGCACCACTCGCGGATGCCCTCGGCATAGCGCGCTATTTCTTCGCCGTCAATAGCCGTAGGCGATGTGACGCGCTCGGCGGGCAAGCGCAGATTATCGGTGCTGAGGAAACCAATGCCGTATAGACTGTCTAGTTCGGATAATACCCAGCGCTCGGCTAACGCGGCCCTCGGCTCCAGCCAGTTCTGCCCGAACCCTTGGTAGTCCACCTCTAAACCGGCCAACGCCGCGACAGTCGGAAAGAGGTCAATGGCGGAAACTGCCCCAGTGTGCGGAAAGGAAAATCCGCCCGGTACGTGGGCTAACATGGGCACGTGGACCACGTTGGGATGCAGCCGGTCGCCATGGGCCATAACCTCCCGGCAAAACCCCTCGCCGTGATCGCCGCAGATAAAGACCGCCCACTCGTCGAGGTCGATTCGCTTGAGCAGCTCGACGAGGGAAAACTCCAGCACGTGAGTCACCGCCGCTTCGTAGTAGCGCAGTGCCTCTGCTACCTGCCCCGTCGCCACCAGCTGCCCCAAATCGGGCCGCTGGGGTATATCGCCCAAGCCGTAGCCGCCGTGCGTGTACCAAAAGTGGAGGAACTTAAACTGCGGGCCGCTCGGCTCGATCAGCTCGGCGCACAGGCGTTCGAGTGCCCCCAAGTGCTGCTGAGCGGCCGCTGGATCAACTGGCCCGATAAAAGGCGCGAAGTCGAGAAAGCGGAATACATCCGGTCGCTCGGAAAACCCCCGAACGCTGTACCCAGCCGCGGCAAAAACGTCGAACAGGTTGACCACGCCAGCGAACATCTTCAGATAGGTCTGCCCAAAAAGCCCGTGCTCAAAGGGATACAGTCCGGTGAACAACGAGGTATGCGAAGGGCGGGTCGCCGGCGCGGTGACAAAGTAGTGCTCGGCAAAGGCGTAATCCCGCGTCAGCAGATCGAATTTGGGCGTGTTCATCCGCGAGTTGGTCCGGCTCAGCGCATCGTAGCGCCAGCAGTCGATGGAAACGATTAGGAATTTGTCGATCGTTTCCGGCATTCTTGCTCCTCGTCCTAAGTACGCGACACGTACTCTGAGTGTGTAGCTTCTATGAGTGCGGGGCTCGGCCCCGCAATGCGGGCGGGACTAGGTCCGTCCTCCGTCAGTTGAGCAGCCGGGCGTTGTACTGGCGCGGCGTATGTCGATAGCCGCCAAACCGCCCTTCTTCGAGCGGCGCGGGTGTGTAGATGTACACGGCGTCGCCATAAGGGTCGTAGAGCACCACTTCCTCGCGCTCGTCGCCGCACACATCGGCTGGAAAGCAGTGATACCACCCCATCTTGCCGCCGGTTGGCGGTGGCAGCTCCGGGAAGGTTGCGACCTTGTGGCCCCAGCCGTCGAACAGGGCAGCCGGGCTATAGAGCAAGTCCGCCTGCCCGGGCCCATTCCAGCGCACGATTTCCATGCCGGTGTTGTTGGGGGACTCATCAACTCGGAAACGATTGAGTACAACACCGTCTTGCGCGACGATCATCGCGTCGGCATGGTGCCCGTTGTAGCGGATGGCCAATTCGCGGCCCGGCAATTCGGGCCGCAAGTTGCCGCAGCGCACCTCTTGCCCGTGTGGAACCACGTCTACCCCCAAGTGCAGCAAGTGTTGGCCGCGCCTGTCGAGCACTTGACCGCCGCCCGAAATGATGGCCGCTGGCTCGGTGCCCCACCGATCCACCAACGCGCTGTCGGCATGGTCGCCCAAAAAAGTTTCCCACAACACCCGTCCGTCGTGGTCGAGGCCAAAGTGGCCGCCGTTGACCTCGTCGCGGCCATCGCCGTCCAAGTCGCCGATGGCCGGAATGTACGCGGCGTGCGCTGGATAGCGATGCCACTTGCTGCGATAGTGCCACAGCACTTCGAGTTGGTCGTTGAACGCGAGGACATCACTGCCTAGCTTGACGACAAAGTCCCGCGGCTGGTCGCGCCCGCAGAAATTGGCGATCAGCAGCCGCTGATGCACGTAGTTGGGGATGTGCATTGCGCCGTCTGCATAGGCGTTACAGCGCGTCAGTTCCTCGGGCGCGGCGCAGCGTTTGACCGCGCCCGTGCGCCCGTCGAGGATGGCGATGAACATGTCGGCGAGGTTCCATTTGCTGGTGCGCTGCACGTGGGGATCGACGAGCAAGCAGAGGACTTCTTGCTGCCCGTCATGGTCGATGTCGCCGATGGCCACCGGTCCCGGACGGTCGGGAGAAATCGCGGCGAGGCGGCCCGGCCCATCCGCGTCGAGCGCGGTACAATCCCGATCACCCACGGCCCACAGCGGCTCGCCAGCGAGCGAAAAGGCCCCTAGAAAGCAGGGCTTGATGCCTCCGAGAGCATTGTACACGAGGAAATCGACCTGCCCGTCTCCAGTCAGGTCGCCGATGCGAAGGTCGCCGCCGGTGCCGTTGCGCACGAACTCTGCGGGCAAGGCGACCTTCTTGTAGAGCACAGCCTCGGCGGTGTGCGTTTCAGTCGGCATCGGCTAGTCTTTCGAGGAAAGCAATAAAGCTCGCTAGTTCGCCTTTGATTTGGGCAAAGTCGCCGGCCAGGGCTTCAACCAGCGGCCTTATCCGCTGGGGATCAAACTCAAAGGCATAGACATTGCGTACCACGTGGCGGAAGCGCAGGTATTCGTCCAGATGCTTGAGCGTCCCCTCAGAAAACACAGGCGGGCGGATGCGCGGTAGCTGAATGCCCATTTGCCGCAGCAGTTCTTGGTGCCACTCACTGCCTGTGGGCAGATGTCCATCTACTTCGGCGGCGATATGGCGCAGAATGCGCTCTAGGCCGGTGTAGAAGTCGTGCAGATTGAGGGCGATTGCGTCCCAGTACAAATCGTTGTTCACCGCGTCGCCGCCGGTGGCCTCCATCGCTCGGTGAACCCGAGAGACGACCTCCGCGATGTTTTCTAATTCGCGGCGGATACGCTCGGCGCTGACGAGGTGGCGAGCGATCATAAATCGACTCCCTCGCGCTCGATAACCAATCTTAGAGCAGGCCGACAACAGGCCATATCAACCAAGTTCACTTCAATATATGGGTCGAGGTCTAGGACCGCTCCGAGTGCTCGCCAAGTGTCCTCGGGCCGCAGGCCCCAAGCGGCGATATCGACATCGGACCAAGGGTTGAACCGATCCTCGTGCGCCAGCGAGCCGAAGAGCACCACTCGCTGGGCGTTAAAGCGTTCTGTTAAGAGACAGGCGGCCTGCCGCGCCAGCTCCCAAGCACGCTGCCGACGTTTGTGCAGATACCCCTTTTCGGCGCGGTGGCGGTGGCGGGCCGCTTCTCGGTAGGCGGCCATTTCAGCGGGTGTTATTTGGGAATAGGTGGGCATGGCCAAAGCCGTTGGCTGAGGATCTACTGCGTCTAGCGAGAAATATACGCACACTGCCGATAAAAGTGAATTTGCGGCTTGATTGTCGCTTCAGGTGCCTTGCGATATATTCCGCCGACACCCAACCATGCGCCAACGAAAGGAATACCATGTCTTTCAAATTTGTCTTTCTGTCACCCGCCGGCGAGCTGGCCGCTGCCATGTCTGAGGCGGTCCCCACGATGGAGATCGTCCAATGCGAAAGCCGGTCTGAAGCCCTAGCCGCCCTTCCCACGGCGCAAGCCTGTTT
>RKRN01000150.1 GCA_007571365.1 Candidatus Latescibacterota bacterium | reverse complement strand
TAATTATACAGTATAACATAAATACAAAAAAATGTAAACCTATTCTCGGAGTTTACTATAGTACCCCGGATCGCGCCGCCCGGCATCTGGCCGCAGATAGATAACGCTGGCATACACCGGCAGGCCGTATTGCTCAATGGCTCGCCAGATATACCCGGCCATCCGCTGTGGCATCGGCGGATCGGTACTGTCAGTGGTTTGAAACTCCGTATGGACGACCACCACTTCGCCGCCCAAGCGCACCCGCAGCAGACTATCGGGGCGGCGCAAGGTGGCCTGCTCGGCGTCGAGCCATTCTACGACCTCGACATCGTCGCGGCCGAGCGCGAAGCGGGCGATGTCGTCGGGGTAGTGTTGAATCAAATACTTGGAAACAACGTCAAAGTCGGCCATACCTCGATAATCTTCTGCGATAGCCTAGAAATGTCAAGCAGCGTTCCGTAGCAAAAGGCCGCCCAAAGTCTAGCGGCCCTCCAGCAATTCCTCTATCTCAGGCGGAAAACCGCGCTGCCCGTCGCGGTTGAGGCTGGTGCCGATGAGGCGACCGTGCAGCACGTGTGCGCCGTCGGATTCTCTGAAGATATCTTGGACAAAGCAAAAGCGTAGGCGGCTCTCCCGCTCTAAGCGCAGCTCAACCGTGCAGCGGTCGCCGCTGCGGAGAGGGGCCTTGTAGTCAATTTCTGCGCGGGTGAGGACCAAGTCGTGGCCCTGTTGGTGGAAGCGGGCAAAGCTGAGGCCGAGGCTTTGCAGATACTGGTGGCGGGCGTGTTCGAGGTAGTGTTGGTACACGGCGTTGTTGACAATGCCTTGGAGGTCGCATTCGTAGTCGCGGACGTCGAGGGCGAGTGTAAAGTCGGGAAGCGGTGCTGGTATGTTCTATCATCCTGTGAGCAAGAGCGACGCTGCTTGTTGGATTGCGGGGACTTGACTATTTTGTGCCCGGCAAAAGGAGGGCAAGCGATGTTTAAAATATCCGTTTGGCACGGCGATTTGTCGAAATCGTACCTGCGCTACGTCACCCAGCTCGGGGTTGATTGCTTGGACTTTGGCTCGGGCGATTACTTCCCTGGGGTTAAAGAGCAGGGCTATCCCGACTTGGACGCCGTAATAAAAATAAGAAAAAAAATTCGTTCTTGGGGGCTAGATTTCAACCGCGTTACCCTGCCGGACATAACCGCAAAGTTCATGTCTGGCGCGGACGGCTGCGAAAAGGAGCTGGAAAACACAGCCGCGGCGCTGGAGGTCTTTGCCGAGGCCGGGGCGCCCATTGCGCGGCAGCGATTCCACGGCGACGTGTTCCCCTGGATGCTCCGGCGCTGGAACTCGCCACGGCGCGGCGGCTACCACTACCGGGCCGAGAGTCGCGGCTTGGCCGAGAGCACCGAGGGGCCGCCATCGCTCGAACAACTCGACGCTTGGTGGGTGCGCTTTTGCTCGGTGTACGAGCGCTTAGTGCCCATTGCCGAAGACCGCGACATCAAGTTGGCGATTCACCCTTCGGACTCGCCGCTGCCGGATACGCCGCTGGGCGGGTTGGGTTTTCACAAGGTCATCGACGCCTTCCCCAGCCGTCAGGTTGGGTATCTCTACTGCTGCGGCACTCGCGCCGAGGCCGGGGGCTTGCCGCTGGTGCTCGACGAGGTCCACAACTACGGACGCAAGGGCCGGATTTTCATGGTGCATTTGCGCAATGTGCGCGGGAGCTTGGCCACGGCTGGGGGGTTTGAGGAGACCCTGCTCGACGACGGCGACATGAACATGGCCAAAATCCTGCTGGAGTTGGACCGGGTGGGTTTCGACGGGTGTATCAACCCCGACCACATACCAGCACTAGAGGGGGACGAGGGGGCCCTGACGCGAGGATTGGCGTATTCGGTGGGGTACATCAAGGCGTTGTTTGCGGCGTTGGCGGCGGTTAAGTAGCAAAATGGCAACGAATAAAAAGAAAATCGCGGCGATCATCACCGAATACCGCCCAAGGTCGCACGCCGACGTGATCGTCTCCAAGTTCCTCAAGGGGTTTCCCACAGACGAGGGCTTGCGTGCGCCGAGGGTCGAGGTCGCGTCTATGTACATCGACCAGTTCCCCGAAAACGACATGGGACGGGCGATGGCCCAAGCGCACGGAGTGCCGATTTTTAACAGCATCTCGGCGGCGCTGTGTCTGGGGGGACGGGAGCTAGCGGTGGATGGCGTATTGTCCATTGGCGAGCACGGGGATTACGCTTGGAACGAAAAGGAACAGCAGCTCTATCCGCGCCGCTACTTTATGGAGCAAATCTGCGGGGTGATGGCCACGGCGAAGCGGGGGGTGCCGGTGTTCAACGACAAGCACTTGTCCTATAGCTGGGCCGATGCGCTGTGGATGTACCAGCGGGCGCAGGCGGTGGGCGCGGCGTTTATGGGCGGGTCTTCGCTGCCGGTGTGTTGGCGGCAGCCTTGGCTCGAGCACGAGCTGGAGACCTCGGTGGAAGAAGCGGTGGCGATTGGGTTTTCCGGGTTGGACATCTACGGGTTCCATACCCTAGAAGTGCTCCAATGCATGGTCGAGCGGCGGCGCGGCGGCGAGACGGGCGTGGCCGCGGTGACTTGTCTGGAGGGGGAGTCGGTGTGGCGGGCCGCCGCTGCGGGATTGTGGTCTCGGGATTTAGCCGAGGCCGCTTGCGCGACTATTGCCGATAAGCCCGCGGGGACGATGGAAGAACACTGCCAAAATCCGGCACTTTTTCTAGTAGAATACAAAGATGGCTTGCGCGGGGCCGTGTTGATGCTCAACGGCTATGTCCACGACTTGGCGTATGCGGCGCGGGTCGGCGGCGCGGTGCAAGCCTGCGAGTTCCACACTCAAGGGCACGGCGGGCAGGAAGGTGCCTACGCGCATTTCAGCTACCTATCGCTCAACGTCGAAGAGATGTTCCTCAGCGGCGAGGCCCAGTATCCGGTCGAGCGCACCCTGCTGACCAGCGGCATCCTCGAAGCAGCACTGACGTCTCGCTACGAGGGCCACAAGCGGCTGGCAACGCCTTGGCTGGACGTGGAGTACCAGTCGTACGATGCGTTCCGCTGGCGACCGACTGGGCCGCGGCCGACCGGGGCCTGTTTGGACCCGTGGCCGCCGAGTGCGTGAAAATTAACGGACGTTCCGCCGCGTTTGTCCTGCCTCCACAGTCGCCGGTTTGCAGCTGGTGCGGGTAGGCTGGATTCCCGCCCCGTGTCGGAGCACGGGGTGACGTTCTTTCGCAGGAAGGACGCCGGGGCCAGCAAGGGGCCGACGATAACTAGCGACTGCCTAACATCAGTTACATAACTCCAAAGGAGGGATACCACAATGCAACGTCTCGCCACCATCGCGCTGGCCCTGTTGGCCAGCACTGCTTTCGCCCAAGAGCCGACGGGCGATCCGTCGATCATACCTCCAGATGCCGAGCTCGAAGTGCTCTTCGACGACGCCTTCTTTTCCGAAGGACCGGCCGTGGCTTTCGATGGCTCGGTTTTCTTTAGCGACATTACCTTTTCCAAGCCTTCGGGGATGCAGGCCGGGCACATCTGGCGCTACGATCCTCAGACCGGCCAAACCGCAGTTTACCGCTCGCCCAGCGGCATGTCCAATGGCCTCAAGTTCGACGCGCTGGGTCGGCTGATCGCCGCGGAAGGCGCGGATTTTGGCGGGCAGCGCGTGACGCGCACTGATCTGACCACCGGCAAGGCCGAGATCATCGCCGGGCTATACGAGGGCCGCCCCTTTAACGCCCCCAACGACATTTCCATCGACGAGAAGGGCCGCATTTACTTTAGCGACCCGCGCTACCTCGGCCACGAGCCGCTCGACCAGCCAGTGATGGCGGTCTATCGCATTGACCCGGACGGCACCATCGAACGGATCATCACCGACGCCGGTAAGCCCAACGGCGTCTGCGTGTCCCCGGACCAGCAGTCGCTCTACGTGGTGAGCAACGACAACGGCAATACTGGCATATATCGCGTGGAAGGCGAACCCGCACACAAGGGTCGGATGGCACTGTTGGCATACGATCTACATCCCGATGGCACGGCCACCTTCCGCGAGGTGTTAGTGGATTACTTTCCCGAAGACGGGCCAGACGGCCTAGTCGCCGATGTCGAGGGCAACCTGTACGTGGCGGTGCGCGATGTGACGCGCCCGGGCATTGTCGTGTATTCGCCGCAGGGCGAAGAACGGGCCTATATCCCCACGCCCGAGGTCCCGACCAATGTGGCGTTTGGGCGCGGCGCGGCGAGCAAGACGCTCTACGTCACCTACGGCGGAGGGGCGCCGCCGGAAAATCCAGGCATTTTGGCCCAGATAACAGTCGGCAAGGACGGATACCACCTGCCAGCCCCGTGATGCAATGACCGCTTTAGACTGGGCGATCGTGGTCGTGCTCAACGGCGGCATCGTCGCCTACAGCCTGATCGCTTTCCGCAACAAGGGCGAGAGTTTCGACTGGTACTTGGCGGCCAAGTCCATGCCTTGGTGGGTGATCGGGCTGTCGGCGTTTGGCACGGCCGTTGATAGCGGCGATTACGTCGGCATTGTCGGCGGCTCATACAACCTCGGGCTATCGCAGTTGGCGCAGTGGTGGCTGGGCATTGCGGTGGGCTGGACTGTGCTCAGCTTCTTCGTCATTGTGCCGATGTACCGCTCGGGGGTCTTTACCAACGCCGAGTGGCTGGAATTCCGCTTCGGGCCAGCGGCTCGCCTGCTGGCGGTCTTGATCAATATCCAGTCGCGGACCAACGTGTTGGGCAACATCTTCTTTTCTATGTTTCTGGTGCTCAATGTCATCGCCGGAATCGAGGAGACGACTTGCTGGTTGGTGGTGGTGGGCGTGGCACTCAGCTCGGTTTTCTACATCGTGCGCGGTGGCTTGCGAGCCGGGGTACTGACCGACGCGTTGCAAAGCGCGACGATGATCGTAGCCTCTTTTGTGCTATGGGGGTTCGTCTATTCGGGTTTGGGCGGCTGGGATGGGGTGGCGGCGCGGCTGGAGGCCGTAGAAGAAGGGCTGGCGGATACGCTGCTGCACGTGGGGGGCTATTCGCCGTCCGGGGTCCCTCCCTTCATAGTGATCTTCGGCTTTTTGGTGGTGTTGACCACGTATGCGGTCATCAATCAGTACGAGGCCATTCGCTTCCTCGGCGCACGCTCGGAGTGGGACTTCAAAATGGCCGCGCTGGTGGCCAGCATCGCCACGGCGATCTGTCTATTCTTTAACGTCAGCTTGGGGCCGATGGCGCGGGCGCAGTTTCCCGGCCTGGAAATCGTCGATCGGGCCTATCCGCTGATGATTGAAGCGTACTTGCCCGCTGGGTTGGTTGGGCTGGTGGTCGCCGGGCTGGTGGCGGCTGGGTATTCGACTTTCGACTCTGTCGGCATTGGCATTTCCTCGCTGTTTGTGCGCGACGTGTACGCGCGCTTTATCGTCAAAAACGGCACGGACGCGCACTACACTAAAGTGGGACGGATCTCGGTGCCGATCATTCTGGCACTGGGCTTCATCTACGTGCCCTTTTTGGGCGAGAAGGGGATGCTGCTGTTCTACTTGCGGCTGGCTGGGGCCATTGCCGTGCCGTTGATGACGGTCATTTTGATGGGGGTCTTTACGCGCGTCCACCGCGAGACTGGGATCGTCGGTTTGCTGGTCGGGCTTGGCTATGGGATGTCGGCGATCTTGGCCGATTTCAACGAGTGGCCGCTGCCGGTGTGGTACCAAAATACGTGGTGGACCTACCTGTGGAACTTGGTGCTGCCGGCACTGAGTATGCTCATAGCCTCCAAGCTGATTGACTGGCGGCGCGGGCCGGTGCGCGACGAAGCATTGCGCGGGCTGATTTACGTGCGCGACGAAGATCCGGCGGCCCTGCGCCCGCTCATGGCCCGGCGGCTGGCGGCGCTGGAAGGCACTTGGTTGCAAAAGACGCTGACGGCAGCCCCGGTCCGACCTAAGTATCCCTTCGCGGTCGGTGCGGATGGCCCGCGCTGGTATTTGCGGCCGGGGGTGTGGATGGGGGTTTATTTGGCGGTTGTGAGCATCTTACTTTTTGGGGTGTTGTGGTGATAACTATGAGTAAATGCGAATCAAGATATTCATCTTCGAAAGACAACAGGGTAGCCTATCGTCTCTGGTCAGATATATCTCAGTATGTGACCATTACTACGAAAACAGGGGAAAGCTTAAAACACTTTGAAAAAATGCTTAGCTGGGTCGCAAAAAATACTGCACCTCCTCGTACATCAGAACAGATATATGATTGGGTCGATCCTTTAAGTGATGAATGCGTTTTTTCGCTAGCACAATTAGAAAGTATTTTGCTGCAACACCCTGCTTATATACCACTTGAACCTAAAGACAAATCTTTACCCACGGGATTTATACCACGAAAAACATTGATTGAATCTGCATGTGGGTATCTGCTGCGGTGGTGTTCGCACACTGATTCAGAAAAGCCTATACCTGATACACTTGGTGAGAGAATGTGCCGGTTAATAGCTGGTCCTTATCAATTAGATATCGATGATCTATGGACCATTTTAGAACAAGTGGGAATAGTTGAAAAATTAAGTAATGGGAATATATCTATTTCCTATATGCATACATTCCTTTCATTTTGTCAACATTGGGGATTGCAAGCTGAGGTGGTACTTTCTTGGAATGGCTTTCAAGCATGTGTTCAATATCAGATTTTAAAACCTGTTCATCCAGATTTAGACTATAAAAATTACTGGTTGTCTCAATTCGGTGATAATGAAAGAACTTTGGTCGAGAGAAGGTTACTCGATGGAGATAAACTTGAAGAATTAGGACGGTTTTTTGGGTTTTCAAGGGAAAGAGCACGTCAGAAGATTAAAAAGCCGATTGAGCAGTTACGGCACCCTTCATTTCGGAAGATTTTTGGTTATGTATTGGGGCGAAACCTTCTCGACTTGCCCTCGATGCGTCTTGTGTATCCTGACAGGATTGCAAGAAAGATGGAAGATTATTTTGGAAGATGGATTACAAGCCAAGGTCTATGCCAAATTCTAAAAACAATTGCAATGGTTGAACCAATCCAAGTCTATGACAGTGACTGGTTGTGGGTAAACTGGGGGAAGGATTCGGGAAAGCCTCCCGGATTAGAACATTGGGAAAAAGAATATGACATAAATGAAGAAGATTATCTGGCCGTCGCTACAAGAACATGTACTGGGAGTCTCAGCGAAAAAGAAGGGGATATTCTATTTCAATGTGTACAAGAGAGCCACCAATCCTCTCTCAACCTGAGAACTTGTATAACTCGGACGCTGAAAGTTCTGAAACGACCTGCCCATTTTAGAATCATAGCCTCAAAGGCCCAAGATTTATTTCCGGATTTTCCCGGAGGATTGTCGGTAAATCGAGTCAACCCTGTTCTTCAAAATTTAGTACGTACAAGAAAAATAAAAAAAATAGATCGAGCTATTTATGCCTTGTCCGAATATGCCGAAGCGGAAATCTTACAATCTTCGTCCGAACCTCTGCTCGAAGAAAGTACAAAATCGCTCAAGTATGATAGCGATTTAGATTATGACGTGATTTTAGCGAAAATTAAAAATAATGCTCAAAGTCATTTTAGACATATTTTTGTGTCATTAGACCCAAAAAATCCCGATGACGCTCGTGAAGCTATACTGAGAATCATTAAAGCCGTTGAAGGTCTGCCAAAACCTCGCTCTTTATGCGAATTACGTATCAATCAAGAAGAATATCAATGGCTGATCTCGTGGGCAAATCATATTGACGCATCTAATTTGCGTACATTATTAGACGATTATGAACAATCTCTTGAGTGGGTAGTAGGACAAACTACTTCTGTTGCTTCAGGAGCTGGTCTTTTATTACTTGTATTTGCTACAGAGGTTGGTCGCCGAGAATCTAGATCAAGTACGCTTTGGCCATTTGTCCGCAAACGATTAAATGGTGACGCTAGGAAGGTTGTCTTTCAAGGAGGACAAGGCATAAATCAAAGATTTAAAGATGTGATAGAATCGACCTGTCGAGAGTTTGATCTGCGGCATGTTTTGGGACAAGAAGGTACGCAAGATTATTATATAACCATGACATTACAATATGGTTTTTCTTTGTCCCATATTAAACACCTCCCTTTGATGTTGACGGGGAATAAATCGTTACGCTCATTCGACTTATTATTAGGTACAAGCTTAAAAAGCGAGAGCTTCTATCACTTGTTCCACGCTTTGAGAGATTTTCGATTCAACCGCATACCGCGGGATGTAGCTTCTAAAATTCTCGATGTTAATCCTTGGGTGTTACCTGAAAAGATACGAGATATACTGGATGCTGCAAAGTTAATCGAGAAACTTGAGGATCAATTTTCCATAAAGCATAGATCGGTATCGATCCATGTGCATGCAGAAGAAGACGAGCAAAACGTAGTTTTAATTAATAAACTCATACTCCAATGGGATGGTATCGACAAGCCATTTTTTGAATGTTCTATACAACTTGATCTTATGGATCTAAATGATGATCGTTACGACCTTTTTGTGGGAGAAAACTATAAAGACTCGCTTCTCAGAGATACCAATGGTAGATATGAGAGTATAGAGAAAGTTCGTCTCCCTCTCGACAGCCCACAGCAGATCATTCGTCTATGTGATTTGGAAGGCAAAACATGTTATACTCAGGAAATCCAGCTTTGGAATGAAGAAGATGACTTGATGGTTAGTGTCTTTCATTTACCTTCGGGTCGCAAGACCAATGCTTGGGAAAGACAGATGGACACTCGAACAAAATATGGATTGATTACCTCAGCAGACTTTGACATTGAACCACTCATTGAGCCATGGCGACTTGTTGGAGAAGGAAAATGGCGGTTGATTCTATTGCAGAAAGGATGGTCACCTGGCTTAAAAATTACCCTTAAAGGAGAAGATTTCTGGTCTCCTCTTTTAAAATCTGATCCGTCAGACGAAACTACATCTCATCTCGCTGGTTGGGAGCATAAGATTCGGATCAAGGCAGTACCTAGCTCTACACTGGAGTTTGGAGACAAATTCGATCTGGTGATCGAAAATATTCCTGTCGAAGTCAAAATTTCTCACGCTATTTTCTGTAAAAAAGCTATTGCGGTCACAACCTATTTGGGAAAAGGACGAATTGAAAATATTGAATTGACACCAGAGGTCGCACTTGCGACCCTTCGAGGGAGCAAGATAGAGCTTCGTTTGGACTACAATGGTCATAAAAAACGTCTTCGATTGCCAGTAGACTTAGATTTTAAAGGATCAGTCATTGAACGACATACCCGTTGGGAGCCGACGTTTACTGGGCGAAGTGTAACGGTTAAAGAATTGGAATCCAATCGTGTACAAATTTTCGTTCCAAACCATTGGCGGGGGAAGCTTCAAGATCTCGCTTTAATGGAAGGAAATGTGTTTCTACGTAGATTGTGGAAGCGTCCGAGAACACTCGGCGGATTGATGGGATTGGGAGCACCTCTGAAAGTACAAAAACCGTATAACTGCTTACCAGAAGACAAACTTTTGACTCTATCCGCGGGGGTAATTGATCATGGAATTATAGACCGGGTACTGATGGATGAAACTCTTGTGGAGATATTTTTACACCGAGATGTAGAACCAGGGCATGATCATTTCTTGCTCGGTGTATCACGGAATGGGCTTGTGTCTCAGTTTGAAATTGGAGCATATGGGGGCCGTCAATGGCAAATAGAAGTCGATAGTCATTTAGTTTTGGTTGCCTGTGGTATTGCGTATCGTGGAGAATGTATGGGTAGTTGGTGGGAAGATCATATAGATATTTTGGGTTTTCTGAATACTGGAATTGCTCAAGATATGGCAGCGATAATGCGATGGTTGCATCTTCCTATCCTCAAGCCAGAATGGAAAGATCAAATCATTCGATTCATCGAAGCAAATTTAGTTGCTGTACTGTCTGCTTGGGAGCAAGATCAAGGGCCTCGATGGGGTTTATGCTTTAATGAAACATCTGAGACATGGTTTACCAACATCAGAGAACTGTTTTTTGATATTCGTGTTGAACCTGAAGATGCATCGGCCATTATTGATCAGATGATACAAGGTCGATTTTTGAACAATTTTGGAGAATCACTTCACCGCCTAGGAAATATAAATCCCATTTTTATGGGACGTATAGTGCAGGCATTATTGGATTCGGGTTACAAGAATTTTAAAACATCCAAGTGGATCGATCATTTGCAAAGTGCTAAACGGTGCTTTCTGTATTTGCCATCACGAACCTCAGAGCAATACGCCAGACAGGAGGAGGAAAAACGGCTTGATGAAGCCGCTCAAAGCATGAAACTCGATCCTCATTTCTTGAAACATGTCGCTCAACACGGCGTGGAATTGACAAAATATGGACAACACAAGCCACATCTCTCGGGAATTGATAAAGAAAATCTTGAGAGATCAATGAATGTGCAACCTTTTAATTGTTACCTATGCGCCAACATATTGAACGATATAATCCACTACATAAAGGAATAACTTATGGCACAACTTGATGCTTTGCAACTGTCTGAAAAAATCCGTCAACGATTGACGGATTTTTGCGTGGATAACAACTTTGTAAGAGATCCGCAGTTAGTCGATATCTGTCGAGCATTATGGTCTTCAATGCCACAAGATGGCGGATTGTTAAGCGATATATGGGTTGAGGGCAATTTTCCTGCCAAACAGTCTGATTGGACACTTGCTAAGTTGGTTGATGCTAGAAGATTTGATGCTCAACTTCTCAATCAGTTGGATAAAACCGGGGCTGTCCCCTCTGAACGGCCTCTCTATACCCATCAATATGAAGCTCTATGTTGTGCTGAAAATTTAGTAAAACAACCAAAAAAACCAACAGTTGTTGTAACTGCGGGCACTGGCGCAGGTAAAACAGAAGCATTTCTATTACCTATTCTAAATGCGCTCTATACTTCTCCGATAAAACAAGATGGTGTAAAGTGCATCATACTGTATCCTATGAATGCCTTGGTCAATGATCAGGTAGATCGGCTCTACAGTTGGCTTGAAGGCCAAACACATGTCCGACTTTTCCACTTTACCAGTGAAACGCCCGAAAATAAAAAATTCGCTGACCGCGATGGAATACCCTATTGGGACCACTGCCGCGTCCGCACTAGACAAGAGGCCAGAGGACTGGAAAATCCAAAAACTGGCAGAAAGCAGGCTCCTCCAAATCTCGATCAAGTTCCAGATATTCTTGTGACAAATTATTCTATGTTGGAATACATGCTTTGTAGGCCACAAGATTCTGTGTTTTTTGGACCAGGACTTCGTGCTGTGGTGCTGGATGAAGCGCATTTATATACGGGAACATTGGCCGCTGAAATCGCGCTCTTATTGCGACGTCTGGCTATTCGTTGCGGGGTTTCTCCTTCAGATATTCTACAAATGGCTACTTCTGCAACGCTTGGGTCGGGGAACGTGAGTGATCTCAAAAGGTTTGCAGCCACAATTTTTTCAAAATCAATTGACCAGGTTCAGGTTATAGAAGGACGCTCAACCCGTATTCAGTTAGACACGCCCGCACCGCCAAAGCTGAAGGTCATGCCGGAAGATCTGATTAAACAGGATTGGCTGAACCGTCCTTTGATGACCTATGATGAAGATATGCAGCCTATACTGGCTAAAGAGCCGGATATGTGTCAGCAGTTGCGACAAAAATTACAGGTTTTGGTCCATTCAACTTTGGTGAATAGGACAAAAGAACAAGATGTGCCAGCCCGTCTGCTCAAGGAGACATTAGGAGCCGCACCTTTGATTCATGTGTTAGAAGAAGAATTATATGAAAAAAAACATTTGCCGTTGACAGAACTAGCGGAGACACTTTGGGGAGGGCATGAAATAGATGAAGTGAAAGCGACAATTGTGTTGCTCCAACTTGCAGCAACAGCAAGGGCAAAACACGATCAGTATCCTTTGGTGCCTCATCGAATCCATTTGATAGCACGATCTAACGATGAATTGTTTATTTGTGTTAATTCACATTGTTCTGGTGAACAACATTTAAAACTGAACGCCTTAGGTCGTGTTTTTTCAGGATTTCATGAATCCTGCCCCTCTTGTAGAGGTGCTGTACTATCTCTATTTCGATGTCGTAATTGTGGGGAATGGTTATTGGCAGGAAGGCGGGACCAGCAGTATCTTAAGCCCGCTATTTCGGATGAGAGTAACGACTCCTTACTTTTTTCTTTGCAAGAAATCCAAAATGGCAAGAAATATGGCATGGATCCTATTACTGCTGAGCTAGGGGGCACATCAGATAATGCCGTGTTTTTATACAAAATCTCAGAGTGTCCTCGTTGTAGTGAAAGCCAACAGGCTCTTACTGCTTTTAGGTGGTCGCGGCTGATCCTATCAATTTTAGCCGAAACAATATTATCGGAGATGCCACGTTTCCCAACTCTGTCGAATGGCTACCTCCCTGCCCAAGGCCGAAGGTTGCTGGTCTTCAGCGACAGTCGGCAGGAAGCAGCGCGTTTAGGCCCCCGCTTGACAAGTCAGCACGAATTGCAAGTTATCCGCGCCGCTATACTAAAACAGATTGCAGAAGAGCCACTAGGCGGAGAAAGAACGATTGCTGAAATTGAGAAACAGATTAAGCACTTTGAAATAGAACTTGCAAAACCTGACCTTCCCCTTGGGTCAAGACGAGTATTTGAAGGTGTCCTACAAGATTTGAGATCACGGGCACAGAGCGCAGCCGCGGGAGGTTCTATTGATGACTGGTGCAAAGAACTATCTCGCCAGTCTCTCCTATACGAATTGTTGGATCGAGAGACAGCTTGGCGTCATGTACCTAAAAAAGATGAAGAAAGGTGGGGACAACGAGAATGGGAAGAGAATTATAATCAAGTGAAGCGTCACATCAAATCGTATTTGGCACACGAATTTGCCCGGGCCTATCGCGGGGATAATTCATTGGCAAATCTCGGTCTAGTTGAGGTGACATATCCTGGAATTAATAAATTGGAAGTGCCCAATGCCTTACTTGGTACTTTGCCCCATGAAAAGATTCGGACCCAGTTATCTCAAGTATGGGCAGATTTTCTCAAGGCGTTATGTGATACTCTTAGATCTGATGGCGTCATTGTGCCTGAAGATTCAGATGTTTTGGAGAACAGCCCGTTTGATTTGCCTTATATAGGCTACTGGTGTGCAGAAAAAACAACTGGAAACCGATTAGTTAGCTTTGTGGGGCAATCTTTGCGGCAGCGCAGGCTGTGGTTCACCGTTCAGGTATTGAGGGCCTGTGGTGTTTCGGATAAAGTAGAAGAGTTGGCAGACCAAGTCCTCAGAGAAGCATTTAGCCAGTTGATGATAGCCGCGCATCCTGCGGGACAAAAACCTTCTGATGGACAATTGCCATGGCTTCAGCACTCCACAAGGCAATCTGGAACTGGACCAACACAAAATGCTATTCAGTTGGTCTTTGATTATTTGGGATTGCGGCGTCCTGTCGAGATTTATCGTTGTGAAAAGACTGGACACCTCTGGTATCGTAGCATCTTGGGCTGTGCGCCTGAATTTGGTTGTGATCGCACTTTAAGCAGTAAAAATACATCAGATGAGGAACTGGACAAAGATGCTCGTTTTGGTCGGCAGCGGCGTGAATATCGCAATTCAAAAGTTTTCCAGATGGGGTTATGGGCGGAAGAACATAGCGCACAGTTGTCACCTCCTGAAAATAGACGACTACAGGACCTCTTCAAATATGGCATTCGCAATATTTTAAGTGCGACAACAACTCTGGAATTGGGCATTGATATCGGCGGCTTGAATGCAGTCTTGATGAGTAATGTACCACCGGGAAAAGCCAATTATTTACAGCGTGCCGGACGCGCAGGCCGTCGGTCTGATGGGTCTTCTGCTGTGATAACCTATGCTCGCCCCCAGCCTTATGATCGAGAAGTTTTCAATCGGATTGGCGACTATCTTGATCGGCCCTTACGCAAGCCTCTGGTTTTTCTCGATCGTAATCGCGTCGTGAAGCGTCATTTTCACGCCTTCTTGGTCGGAGAATTTTTTCGATCTATCTATCCTGAAGATCAACATGTAGGAGCGATGGACGCATTTGGCAACATGGGCACTTTTTGCGGTGTACCAAAGGTGGCATACTGGAAGAAGGGAGATCCCAAACCGAGTATTCAAAAACCTAAATTGGAAGACCAGCTTGACTTCCCATGGTGGAATCCTGATTTGAAAGAATCCGGTCTTCAAAAACAGTTTTTGAGCTATCTGGAATGGATACGAGATAGAGGACAAGAGATACTTGCTAATAAGATTGAGACCTTGTTGAACGAAACTCAATTGTTGAAAGAGTTAGAAGATTGGCATAGATTTCTACAATGTTCTATCGATCATTTTAGTAAGGCCGTTCGCAGTTGGCGCGAAGAATATGAGAATTTACTCTTGGGTTGGGATGCGACTAAAGAAGAACAGCGAGCTCAAGCCAATGCAATCCGTTATCAACTACATGCATTGTACGAAATTACGGTGATTGAGGGGTTAGCAGATCGACAATTCTTGCCTCGTTATGGTTTTCCCATCGGTGTGCAAAAGTTGCGAGTTATTGCACCAGATCAAGAATACAAAAATAAAAAACGCGAAGAGGATCAATATCGTTTAGAGCGCAGCAGTTTATTGGCATTACGCGAATATGTCCCTGGCTCCCAATTATTGGCAGGTGGCAAGTTGATTTCATCGCGTGGTTTGTTGAAGCACTGGACGGGGGCCGATATAGACGCTTCTTTTGGTTTGAGAGGTCGATGGTGTAAATGTGTCAATGATCATTTTTATTACTGGATAACCAAGGTGGAAGAGGTTTGTCCTATATGTGGAGCAAAACCCGATCGTTCTCCGGAACAAATACTTTTTCCTAGACATGGTTTTACCAGTGCAGCTTGGGATCCACCAAAGTTTAACACCAGTGTAGAGCGTGTTGGTAATGTAGAGACAGTTACAATGACATTTTTGCAGAATCAAGATGAAGGAACTACACCTATCAAAGATTTTGGGAATATACAAGGATTGGTTTGTCGCTATCAGGAGGATGGAGAAATACTGGTGTACAATAATGGAGAAAAAGACCAAGGATTTGCCGTTTGTCTCAAGTGTGGTTTTGCCGAAAGCGAGACGGAGTACGGTGATGGTATTCAGAACCTTTCCTCTGATTTTGTCAACCACGCGCCTTTGTATTCTTCAAATCCTTGGACCCGTTGCTGGCCTGATGGGGAATCCCCAGTTCTTCGGAGACAGATGTTAGCAGCACGCGAGATTACAGATGTGTTGATGATCGACTTTGTGAATTGTCCAGATTTCCAAACGCAGGACTGTGCTCTGATTACAACTTTGGGATATGCATTGCAAAGAGCAGGCGTTCAGATACTTGAACTGGACATGCGCGAAATCGGTTTGATGACTGTACCTGCTGGTAAGGATGGCTCTGGATGGAGTGTTGTGCTTTACGACAATGTCTCAGGAGGTGCTGGTCATGTTCGAGAACTATTGAGTTTAGACCGCTTATGGCTTGAAGAGGCGTTGCGTGTTCTTTATGTCGAATCAAACCATCACCAACGTTGTGAGACTGCTTGCTTAGATTGTCTCTTAGGAATTGATACACAGATAGCTGTAAGTAGAGGATTATTGAGGCGGAGACAAGCCCATAGTGCTTTGGACCTTTTATTAAAAGGGACTTCGTCGCCGCAACCAGACAATGCTGCCAACCAAGAAAAACGCTGTTCAGGAGTATCTGAAAAAGACTCTAAGAAAAATGCAAGATACTTACTGCAAAAAGCACAGGATCGACTTAAAAAGAGGCGGTGAGCCTTAGTTCGCTCACTTCCATCACGTTACTTTCTTGGCTACTGCTCTATATGCGGAGCCATCTCAACTATGCATTCCTTCTCGACCAAGTAGTGGCCTCGCACTTGACTATAAGCCACTTAAGAGAGAAACTGAGCTATGGCACACACCCAAAACCTCACCCCCGTCGAGCAACGCGCCGTAGCCGACTCGCCCTTCGACGCCCTCTATCCGCCGACCGAAAAGATCAAAACCATTGTGGTGGAGAACTTTCCGGGGCTGGGCAAGCTAGCGGCAATGCGCTTCATCGAATGGGTGCAAGAGCATCCCGAAGGCGTGGTCTCGCTGCCGACCGGCAAAACTCCCCAGTACTTTATCGGCTGGGTCGAGCGGTTGGTGCGGCATTGGGACGAAGCCGAAGTCCAGCGGACGCTCGTAGAAGCCGGCGTCGATCCAGCACGCAAACCCAATCTGCGCGGCCTGCACTTCGTGCAGATCGACGAGTTCTATCCAATAGACCCCCGGCAGGACAATAGCTTCTACAGCTATGTAAACCGCTTCTACATCAACGGCTTTGGGCTCAATCCGGCCAAAACACTGCTGATCAATTGCGCTGAGATCGGCTTGCAGTCCGGACAGACTCTCGCCGAGGTGTGGCCCGATGGCGCGGTTGACTTGTCGCTGCGCTATCGGGCCGCCCGCACCCTATTGGAGCACGTGCAGCAAGATGTGCTGCAAAGGATTGACCAATGGTGCTTGGAATACGAGGAGCGAATTCGCGCCTTGGGCGGCATCGGCTTCTTTTTAGGCGGCATTGGCCCGGACGGGCACATTGGCTTCAACGTGCGTGGCTCAGACCACTTTTCGACGACGCGGTTGACCGCGGTCAACTACGAGACGCAAGCGGCCGCGGCCGCGGATTTGGGCGGCATGGAGGTGGCACGCCAGCGGTTGGTCATTACCATCGGCCTCGGCACCATCGCCGCCCGTCTCGATGCTTGCGCCGTGATTATCGCCGCGGGCGAAGCCAAGGCGGGCATTGTCGCGGCCGCCATTGAGGAAGCGGCTGATGTGCGCTATCCGGCCTCGGTTTTGCACCGCCTGCCGTACGCGCGGTTTTACATCACGCACGGCGCGGCCAAGCTGCTGCGCGTACGGCAGCGGGTGCTGTTGCAACAGCAGCAGGCTATAGACGACGAAGCAGTAGAAAAGATCGTCGTCGAACTGGCCTGTAAACTGGGCAAGAAGGTCGTCGATCTGACTGAGGCGGAGCTGACGCAAGACGAGCTAGGCGCGGTGCTGTTGCAGCGGTGCGCCGGACCGGTCGAGGCCCTGACGCGCCGGGTGCGCGACCGGCTAATCGGCAAAATTGAGCGGGGCTGCCAGACTCTTTCCGGTACGCGCTTTCTCCACACCGAGCCGCACCACGACGACCTGATGTTGGGCTATTTGCCCTATATCGTCCGCCACGTGCGCGACGCCACGAACGTGCATTACTTCGTCTGCTTCACCGGCGGCTTCACTGCGGTGACCAACCGCTTTATCGAGGACCACATTGAGCGGGTGCGGAGCTTTTTGTCCAGTGCTGAGTGCGCCGCGCTGATGGCCGAAGGTTACTTTGCGCCGCGCTATGAGCACGGCCGCGACCGCGATGTGTGGCTGTATCTCGACGGAGTAGCAGCCGATGACTCGCAGATGCGCGACGAAGGGATGGCGCGGCGCTTTTTGCGCAACCTCGTCGCGCTGTACGGCGTGGCAGACCGCGAGGGCCTTGCGGCGCGACTGGCCGAATTAGCAGCCTATTTTGCCAGTCGCTATCCCGGCCAAAAAGATGTGCCCCAAGTCCAAGCTCTCAAGGGCCTGTGCCGAGAATGGGAAGCCGAATGCACATGGGGCTACCTCGGATGGAACTGCGCCCAAGTCAAGCACTTGCGCCTTGGGTTTTACACCGGCGACATCTTCACTGCCGAGCCGACGGTGGAAGGCGACGTGCTGCCCGTGCTCGCGCTCCTCAAAGAAGTCTCGCCCGATGTGGTTAGCGTGGCGCTGGACCCGGAGGCCAGCGGCCCGGACACGCACTACAAGGTGTTGCAGGCCGTTACCGAGGCCCTGCGCCGCTACGAGCGGCAGCGCAAAGACGCGCCCATCAAGGTTTGGGGTTATCGCAATGTGTGGTATCGCTTCGATCCCAGCGAAGCCAACATTTTCGTGCCGGTCTCGCTCAACATGTTCTCGGTGATGCAGAGCGCGTTTATGAGCAATTTTATTTCTCAGCGCGACGCTTCGTTCCCCAGCTACGAGCACGACGGCCCGTTTTCCGAGTTGGCGCGGCGGGTGCAGGTGGAGCAGTACCAAAAAATCAAAACATGCCTCGGCCGCGAGTGGTTTCAAGAGCACCCCAGCCCCCTGATTCGCGCCACGCGGGGTTTGGTATTCCTCCGAGAAATGGACTTGGCCGAACTGTACGAGCGCAGCCGAATGCTCAAACAGGCGGCTGAAAATCGATAATGACTGATGCTACGCACTCTTAATCTGGATCTGACGCTTCTGGCCCCTCGGTCGTCCTTCCCGCGCAAGAACGGCACCCCGTACCCCGACCCGGGGCGGGAATCCAGCCTACCCGCCCCGGCTGCCAGCCGGCGGCTGTGAGGGCCTGCTTACGCTGGCGGGACAGACGCGGCGGAACGTCAGTCCGTTAATAGACCACGGCGATGAGGCGAGTGCGGGTCGTCCCGCCAAGCCCGGCCGCATCCGCCGCCACTGTAATCTGACACAAGTACAACCCCGGCGGCACCACTCGCCCGGCCGCGTCCTTCCCATCCCATCTAAACTGCTGCGGCCCGCCGGTCGCCAGCCCGGTTAGCCGCCGCACCCGCCGTCCAGCCAGCGTGTACAGGTGGATGGCCAACGGCCGGGCGGCCTGTACGCGGAACAGGGAAAAACCGATCTCGGCCGTCTCGTTCAGTCCGTCGCCATTGGGAGTAAACGGATTGGGTGCAATGGTAATATCGTCAATGGTGGCCCGCGCCCCTTGGGCGCCAATCGACAGACTCTTGGAAGGACTCACGGAGGTCGCATCGCCTCCGTCGGCCACTTGCCAAGGCGTAGCCGGTTGGCTCTGCCGCACGGCGACCTGCATCCGCGTCCCTTGTAGGTACACCCGCCCGGCAAAGCGCACGCGCAACAGCCGGCCGCGACCCACCACCCAACCGCGCTTACTACCCAACCGACCGTAGCCCCGCTCGTCGAGGCTATCGCCAGCCACGCCAAAGGGCACCTGATCGCCCAACCCAATCACCTTGCGGAAGTAGCGCACCGGCCCCTGCTCGGGGGTGCTGAGCGCGTCGTAGGCCGCGGCTTCTACTTCGGCCAAGCTGCCATTCGCCAGCCGCTGAAAGTAGCGCACGGCACCCCGTTCAGCTTCCGGCAAGAGGCTGTGCGAGGTAAAGGTCAACAGATTGCGATCCAATCCAGTGGGCACTTCGTCGCCGGGCAGGACCGACCGGTAATACACCGGCGCCAGCACATCGCCCGGCGCCCCCTGCACAGCCTGCGGAAATTCCAGCCACAGCGAGTCGCCCTCGGCGCGTACCATGAGTTCGTCATCCCACTGGAGCGGCGTTCCGGCCAACAGTTCGGCCTCAGTGCCCATAACCGCATCGACGAACTTCAAATCGAACGACGGCTCCGCGTGCAAAAGCAATTGGTCAAAGCCCGGGCTGCGCACCGCAGCCGGTTGCTGCAAAAAGTTGGGCTGCACGTAGAGCGCAAAGGTGTCGAGCACTCCGGCCGCCGCGGTGGTCGGCCACACCTCGGCCCGCAGGTGCTGCGCCACTGGCTGGTGGAACGCGACCGCAATGCGGTGCAGGTCCGCCGCATTTTCGCCGCTGCTTTTGAGGCGCGCTTGGATTTGCATAAAGCGCCGCAGGCCCGGCGAAGTAGCCAAATCCCCGGGCTGCAAGTAGCGCTGGCTCCACGCGCTCCAGCCCGGCCCTACCACCACCGTGGTGTCCGAAGGTCCCTTCAGAAAACCGGCTAGCGTCTTGTACTCAGCCGCGGTTTTCTGATTGCCAGTCTTGTCGAAATAGCGGATTTGTTGCAAAAGCTGGTCGCCAGTGCGGGTGCGGATTTCCACGTCCGTGCCCGGGGGGGTGCTCGCCTGCCAGCGCACCGCGCCCAAGGCCACCAACCCCGGCAGCTCGATCAGACCGGACTCCAGCACCACTTCGGCCGGCGGCCCTTCAGCCAGCAGCATAAGCTCGTGGTGATACGACCAGAACTGGTTCATGTGGCCAGTGCCGCCGGGGCCGGTGGCCCTAAATCCCGGCGGCACGTGGCCGATGGTGACCAAGTCGAGGAAGCGGGTCAAAACGGGCGGGTTTTGCAGGTCGGCAATGTCGCGAAAGTTGCCCGTAAACACATTGCGCTCGCGTTCCTCTGGGCTGATGCGCTGCCACTTGAGATTGCCCTGAGCGTCGCGCTCGCCCGTGGAGACGCGCATGATGTAGCCCCGGCTACTGCCCACTAAGCGGGTCTGCGCCAAGCGCACAATGCCCCCCATATCGACGGTTAGCACGTTGGCGGTGGGGTTTTTCGGGTTGCGGATCTGGTGTGAGAACCCAGTGCCGGCGTCGCCATCGAACGCAAGCAGCGTATTGGTCCCATCGGTCGTCAGCACGTACGAGCCGCCGTTTTCAATCAGGTTGATGGCCAAGTTGTCGCCCCAGCCGTGCGCCTCGACCTCGGCTAGGCGCGGCAACTCGCGGCGGTAGTAATCTCTGCGCCCTTGGCGCTGTTCGGCCAAGCCCCGATAGGTGGCCTCGTCCACGGGCTCCTCGCGGCCGGCCACGTCGCGGGCAAAATAGACGATATCCCCGCGCTCTGCCTGCGGTAGGGCCTCCCACACCTCTTGTGCAATCTGTTCGGCCCGCCCGCCGCGCGTATCGGTGATGACGATGCGAATAGTCTCGATCTTTCGCCCGGCCCACTCGGGCGAGCGGTGCAAGCTCTCCGCGAGTTTCTTGTCGCTGACCACGCCCAGGGCCGGGGGCAGTTCGGGGCTGGTGTGTTCGCTCTCGAAGATGTATTTGCGTTGCGTGGTATTGGGCGCGTCTTGCGGGATGAAAAGCTGGAAGCCGATGCGACTGTTCGGCTCGTGCAGCAGCGCGCTCTGCCGGTCGGACAGCAGCATGATGAAGCGCAAGAAGGGATCGCCGAGCGACTCGTCGACGAACTGGAGCTTGAGCCGCTCCACCGGCACCACCCGCCCCAAGTCCACCTCAATCCACCAGTGCTCAATGGGGTCGTGCGGGTCGGGCTGCCAGAACGTGGTGGGATCGCCGTCGAGGATGTTGGCCGCAAGCTGCGGATTGGACCCCACCCGGCTGATGCCCGGCCGCACCCAATAGTCAAAGACCAACTGGTTGAGCGTATTGCGTATCGGCTCGCCAAACACATCGAACTGCATGGTGCTGTCGATGGTGCCAATGCGCCGGTCGGGCTTGCTGATGACGATCGGACGCTTGAACTCAGGGTCGTCCAAGACGTTGAAAACCGTCCGCAGCGCGTGCGCCCGCACCGACCCGTCCTCGTGGATGCGCGCCAGATGGGTGGGAATGGACCACTGTTGCCAGTGGCTAGCCTGCTCAACTACGACTTGGTCGCTGGCGATCTGATAGCCCGACTGGGCCTCGGCCCATGCCCAACTCAGCACTAGGCCGACGAAGATCGGCCCGACGGCGTGGCTGTTCATAGTTCCGCGTTCTCCCTCGCTTGCCCCAAGGCTGTCAAGATGGCTGCGGCCCTTAGCCGTTACCAATCCACCAAGACGACGACTTGGTCTTGGTACTGGTCCTGCAACTGGCGGATAAACGCGCCAATCCGCTCGTTTTCCCGCTGGCGGCGTACGCTGGCGGCCACCCGGCGGCGCACCTCGGCAAAGGGCTGAAGTTGGCCGCCCTCCCGCCGCAGCACCCGGAACACCGCGTACCCGTCCATGCTCTCTAGCGGGCCGACAAGGGCCCCGATCTCAGCGGCAAAGGCCGCTTTGACCAGCGCGGGATAGCGCGGCTCGTACAAGCGCACTAGGCGCAGCTCCCAGCCGTGCTCGCGCACGCCGTGCCCGGCGACGCCAGCGTGTGAGCGCACCCCGGGCCGGTCGAGCAGGTCGGCAATGGATGCGCCGGCCTCCCATTCGGCGTGCAAAGCCGCCGCGTCTTCTCGGCCAGCGGTCCACAACTCGTGGACGACCACGGCTTCCTGCGTGCGGTAGCGGCCCTTGTGAGCCTCGTAATGCGCTCTAATTTCGTCCTCGCTGGGCGCGGCACCGGCTGTGGCCCGTTGGAAGAGCTGGTTGAGGATCAGCGCCCGACGCTGGTGCTCGCGCCACTCGACAAAGGCCGCCTCCTCAGTCCAGCCGCGCTGGCGCGCCTCGGCCTCAAACAACCGCACCGGCAGCAACAACCGCCCGATCCGCTCGGCGGCTTGGGCCCCGTCCTGCAATGCGGCTTGGGCCCCGACCGCTTGTAGGCTGCCCAAGCCCTCAACCACGCTGATCGTGCCGCCTTCGTAGGTGTAGAAGGGGTGATTCAACTCGGCCGTCGTCAGGGGATGCTCCGAGTGCTGGAACAAGATGGCCTCGCCCTTTGGATCGCGGCGCACATCGTAGCGCAGGTGCAGGCGTTCAAATTCCTCTTCTTCTTTTTCGCGCGTCCGTTCCTGGCGCAGCCGCTCGGCCACTTCCTCGCTGTAGTCGACGAGCGCGGCCGGGCGATCCTCGACAAAGCGGAAGACTTGATAGCCGCCGGCTAGCGCAACCGGCTCTGCGACCTGCCCAGCGGGCAAGTCCGCAAACACGGCGGGTGGGATGGAGAACCGCCGCATGGCTTGCGTGCGCCCGATCCAGCCGACCACGCCGTCGCCTTGCGCGGCAAAGAGGTCGTTGGCGGCAAAGCGCGCGGCCACTTGCTCAAAGGGCTGGCCCTCGCGCAGGCCGTGCCTGACCGCCGCCAACTCTTCGGGGGTACGCACCAAAATGCGACTGAAGAGCCGCTCGCGGTCAAACCCCATCTCCACGAAGGCTTGCTCGATATCTGCGGATGTTATTGCCACCTGCGGCACAATCACTTGGGCGCGGTAGCGCTCCACGAGGCGCTGCCGCACCATTTCGCGGAGCTGGTGTGCAACCGCCAAGCTCGTGTCAATCCCAAGCGCCCGCGCCTCAGCGAACATCAGTTCCTCGTCGATCATCGACTGCAAGTGCTCGCGGTCGGCCGCCGCTCCATCCTTGGGACTGCGCAATCCCGGCGGCAGGCGCTCGACAAACGCGGCAAACTCCGCCTGCCCAATCTCCACCTCGCCGACCCGGGCGATGATGATCGGATCTTCGCCGCACCCAGCCAACAACAGAGCCAGGACCGCGCAAAACCTACTCGATAAATAGCGCATCAATTTCCATCTCTAGGTCTGCCTTTGTGCGTTTAATAGCACCGGACGCAGCCTCTAGCGCTTTGGTGCGCTCGCCCATAACACCGCACGGGCGCACGACCAGCCGATCGTCGATCAAGGCCACCTGTTCCGTTCCAGCGTAGTCGGACGGGATCTCAAATAGAAAGGCCGCATAGCCCTTGGCGATGGTCTGACCGGCGTCGAGAAACTCAAAGAGCGGGATACCGAAAATTTTCCCCTTGGCCGCTAAAGCCGCCGGCGGCAGCGGCAGGCTCGTGGTGCCAAATTCGAGCCCCCGGGCGGCGGGCTTTCCCGCGTCTGAATTGCGCCAGATGTTGAGCCAAGGGTACTCGGCTGTCTTCCAGATATAGCCGATGAGCAGACCCTGGCTGGCCGTGCTGGCTGCGACCCAGCCGTAGCTGTCGTCAAAGCTGTACCCCGCGTTGGTCGGATCGTCGTCGCCGCCCAAGTAGCGCATATCGACCTCGTCTCCGCTCGCCAATTTGTGCGCTTGGGGCCAAAACACCGCCGGCTCTTCGGGGTTGGGCATGGGGCTATAGACCATGTAGCCCTTGCGGGCGTTAGAGTCAACTACCGTAGTCTCGTCGAGGAAGGGCGGGCCAATGGTCGGGTGCTGTACCATATTGTACAGGCGGCCGAGCGCACCGGTGTTTTGGACTTCTTCGCGCACGGAGAGCAAAGCGCGGTCCTTGGCCAGCCGCAGCCAACGCCGCACCGCAAAGCCGGCCAGCGGCAGGGTGGCGGCCATCTCGGCTTCGATAAAGCCATCCCTTTCTTCCGGGCCGCGCACGACCCGCCACGGCACGGCCGAGGCTTCGCCGTGGGCGGGCATGCCGTTTTCGGCTTCGGCCTCTGAGACCGATGCCCAGCGGTCTAAGCAGAGGAAATGCCCCATGGATTGCGGCCCGGCGCCCGCTTCTTCCCGCCCCCATGAAAGCGGGTTGACGCCTTGGTCCTGTAAGTGAAAATCCGCAATTGAGCCACCCAGCAAATCGACTACGACTCGGGCCACCTCGCCGTTGAGCACCAAGGCCGGCCGGCCTTTGACCGCGGTCTCCGCCAAAGCTACATTCGCGTCGTATAGGGCTGCCATAAGCAAAAAGATCCTCATCATCCGTCCTCAGCCATCGTCTCAAACTTCTTGTGCCCCTACCATCGAGACAAGTATGAACAAATTCCTGCAAAAGACAAAACTCGCTGCTTGGGGCTTGCTCGTCGCACTCGCCGCCTGTGGTGCCGACGAGGGGGCCATAAAGCACGTCCCGCGCAACCGCACCCTCATCCTCGGCCTGCCGCAGATGCGGGACTACGATTCGTTCAACCCCTTTATCGTCGGCACCCAATCCCCGGGCTTCGACTACCTGTTTGAACCGCTCTACTTCTACAACGCGTACGTAGAAAAAGATCGCGTCATACCTTGGATCGCCACAAGCCACGAGTACAACGCAGACTACACCCAAGTGACGATCCGCATCCGCCAAGGGGTGCGGTGGAGCGACGGGCACCCTTGGAGTGCCCACGACCTCAAGTTCACCATTGACATGCTCAAGGCCCACGCCCCGGAACTAGCCTTTTCCACCGATATGGACACTTGGGTCGCCGCCGTTGAAGTCCCGGATTCGCTGACGGCGCAGTTCGTGCTCAAAGCGCCCAACCCCCGCTTTGTCTTCTCTTATTTCACCTACAACTTCGGCAACGGCATCCACATCGTGCCCAAGCACATCTGGGAAGGCGAAGATCCGACCTCGTTCAAAAACCTCGACTTGGCCCGCGGCCTGCCGGTCGTCAGTGGCCCCTATCGCCTCGCCCTCTCCGAGCCTCAACAGCGGCTCTGGGACCGGCGCGAGGACTGGTGGGCCGCTCAAATCGGCTTTCAGCGCCTGCCCCAAGTCGAGCGCATCATCTACCTGCCCCAAGGCGACGAGAACAAGTGGGTCCAGCTCATCCTCGCCAATCAGATGGATCAGTGCATTGACTTGCGGCCCTCCAACATCAAGACCCTCCTCGACCAAAACCCCAACGTCACCACGTGGTCGGGCCGCCAACGGCCCTACGGCTATCGAGATTGGTGGCCGCCGGCTCTCGGCTTTAACAACCTAGAGCCGCCCTTTGACGACCCGGACATCCGCTGGGCCGTAAACCACGCCATCGACCGCGAACAGCTCGTGGCCATCGGCTGGCAGGGGGCCGGTGAGTACACCCTGTTGCCGTTCCCCCACTTCCCGCCGCTAATGCACTACATCAGCCAAGTGCAGGATCTGCTAGCAAAGTACCCCGTGGGCCAACACGACCTAGCGCAGACCGCTGCCATCATGGAGCGCAAGGGCTGGAAAAAAGATGCGGACGGCATGTGGCAGCGCGGTGGCGAGCGTCTGAAAATTCCCGTCGTCGTCTTTCCCTCGCTCTTCCAAGACTTCACGCCCGTGCTGGTTGAGCAATTGCGCCGCGCGGGTTTCGACGCTTCCTTCCGCATGTTTTCCGACGCTTATACCCGCATGACCCAAGGTACGGCTCGCGCCTTTGTCATGGGCAACGGCGGCTCGGTGCGCGACCCGTACTTCACCCTGCGGCTCTACCACAGCCGCTACGTCCAGCCCACCGGCACGGCCACCCCGTATTTCTGGCGCTGGCGCAACGCAAACTTCGACCGCTTGGTCGATCTTATGGGCCAGACCGCCCCCGACGACCCGGCACTCGTGCCGCTGTTTCGCCAAGCCCTCGAGATCTGGCTGGCCGAATTGCCGGCCATTCCTTTGCTCCAGTGGTTCCACCGCATCCCCCACAACCAGACCTATTGGAGCAACTGGCCCTCGGCCGAAAATCCCTACATGAACAGCGCCTATTGGGTGCGCTCGTTTTTGATCGTGCTGTTGGGCTTGGAGCCGACGCAGCCGTGAGGGGTTTATTGCAACACTACCGAATCAAGCTGTGCTTTCCGCGTCTCCCAATCTGGCATACAGCGGTCAAGCAATCGGAAGAACGCCGGGCTATGGTCATGGATGCACAGATGGCAGAGTTCGTGCATAATGACGTACTCGACGCAGTGCAAGGGCGTCTTAATAAGTTCGGTACTAAGGGTAATGGTTCCTCGTCTAGTACAGCTACCCCAACGCTTGGTCATCCGTCGAATTCTCAAAGTGGGTGTCACTTTCTGCAGGGAAGGGACTGATTCTAGGCAGCGAGCCATTCGCTCCCGGAAGATGGGCTCAGCGTGTGCGCGATACCAAGCGTCAAGTGCTGTGCGAACACATTGTGGCTCTTCCGGCTCTGGGACAGAGACGTTCAGGAAACGGCCGACTAGCTTGACCTCAACGTCGCGGTCGTGGCGAACCTTCAGTCGATACTGACGCCCAAGATAGAGATGGGTCTCTCCCGAGATGAACCGTTTGACTTCCGGCAGCGGATGAAAAGCCTCAAAATAGCGACGCTGATTGGCAATCCACGCCCGTCGGCTCTCAATATGCGCTAGCACCTCCTCTGGGGAACAACCCAGAGGTGCCGATGCTGTCACCGAGCAGTCGGGATGAACTGAGATTGACAGGGACCGACGCTTTTTGAATTCGAGCGAGATAGAAATCTGTTCGCCTGCATACGCTACGACAACGTGCTGGATATGCTTGTCAGGCATATCGCGCTCTCGCAATATCCAGAACCGATTCCAAAATGCGGTCGATCTCCGCAAAGCTCAGCTCGAGATTTTCTCGCTCCATGAGTTCAAACAAGTAGTCCTCAATCGCCCCCTTCATCCGGTTTTGGACATCGGTGTTGCGGGTCCAGTGGACAATGCGATGCTCTTGGACGATGTCGTCAATAGCTAGACTTATCGTGCTGCTAATCTCCCGTGCATTGGCCGCTTGGTCTAACACTTCTTGAAGCACGCCAAAAAATGCCTTGGCTACGTCTCGATGAGCGAGGGCTGCGGGAATATCGTCGCCCGTGCGGTTGCGTACGCGTTCGGCAATTTGCTCTACCTTCCGCAGGTATTCCGCGTCGGAAAGTCGCTGTTCTCGAAAGGCCCGGATCGCGTCTTCAAGCAACTTTGAGAATTGGCGATAGAAGGCCGGATCTTTCTGCATCTGATCGTTTATCGTGCGTTTGGTGCGAAAGGCGATAGTGTCGGCCTTAGACGACGCGCTAGCGAGTTTATCGACCTCCCTAGCAAAGGCGTCGGCGTTGAAGATGTCCACCAAGTCCGTGATCTGTTCCAGCTCTCCTGTCCCCACGTGCTGATCGACTAGCTTTTGGATGCGCGGCTCGTACTCCTTGAAATCGATCGCCTCGGCGTAGCGCCGACTTACCGAGTAGCGCAGGCGCATGAAGAAGCGAAGGTCGGTTTTGTATGCGGCGATCCTATCTTCCGGTGTCTCATCGAGAAAGATCGAGCTAGAGAGCGCGACCGCCAGCGTCCGCGAGAAGGTGCTCAAGCGTTCGTAGAAGCGGTCGCGCAGTCCTTCGTCCGCCAAGAGTTGCTCATATTCTTCCTCGTCGTGCCTATTCTGGATAGTCTTGAACAGATCCCATAGGTCCGAGTGGCGTTGCCGCAGTTTGCGGGATTCAGAACTCACATCCGTTATCGCTCTGGCTAGATCGTCGATTCCCCAGCTTTCAAATTCGGCGAGTTGGCCGTAGAGGTCGAACGCTTTGTCGAGGTTCTGTAAGACGCCCCGGTAGTCGATGATGTAGCCGAAATCCTTGCCGTCAAAGAGGCGATTGACCCGTGCAATCGCTTGCAGCAGGGTATGGCTCTTCAGCCGCCGGGTGAGATAGAGCACGGTGTTGCGCGGCGCATCGAATCCGGTAAGTAGTTTGTCAACGACAATGACGATCTCGGGATCTTCGGCCTGCTTAAACGCGCTGATGATCTGGCGATTGTATTCTTTCTCACTGCCGTATTTCGCCATCATCTTCTTCCAGAAAACCTTGACCACATCCTTGGATTCCTCGTGGATATCCTCCTCGCCCTCGCGGTCGTCGGGTCCCGAGATCAGCACCTCGCTGCTGACCATGTTGAATTCATCGAGGAAGTGCTTGTAACGCAGGGCCGTGGCTTTGTCTTGGGCCACAAGTTGTGCTTTGTAGGGAGTATGGTGCCAGTTGTCGCGGAAGTGTTCGCTCACATCCCAAGCGATTCGCATCACTTTTTGCTCGGCTTTGTTCAACTGATCGCTCGACGAAAATTTCTTCTTCAGGTCGCTTTTCTGTTCGTCGGACAGACGGTTCGTAAATCGCTCGAACCAGTCATCTAACGCCTCAGAATCAACCTTCTGATCGATGTGCCTTCCTTCGTAGAGCAGAGGAACCACGGCTTTGTCCTGAACGGCCTGCTCTAGGGTATAGGCGTCAATCAGACCACCGAAGCGATCGATAGTGTTCCTGTCTTTCTTCATCACGGGCGTACCAGTAAAGCCGATGAAACAGGCGTTGGGGAGTGCCTGTCTCATCTTGACGTGCAACTCTCCGAATTGGCCTCGGTGGCTCTCATCGACGAGAACGAAAATGTTCGGATGCTCATTGCACACGCCAGCTTTGCCGACCGCGAGTTCAAACTTGTCGATGACCGTAGTGATTATCCGCGCCTTGTCGTCTCTGAGCAGTTGCCTCAAGTGCCTGCCGGTCTTGGCCTGAATAGGCTGTGTACCGCAGTGGTGGAAGGTCTTGTAGATCTGATCGTCGAGATCGACGCGATCTGTTACTAGAATGATTTTGCAGTCTGTAATGCCTCGTTCGAGAGCGAGAGCCTCGGCGAGCATCACCATAGTCAGGCTCTTGCCGCTGCCTTGAGTATGCCAAACTACGCCGCCACGGCGCGTTCCGTCGCGCTGGATTTCCCGCACTCGGTTGAGAATCTTGTTGACGCAGAAGTACTGCTGATGGCGGGCGATCTTTTTTTTTTCCGCCATCGAAAAGCATGAAACGGAATATCAATTCGAGGAGCCGCTCCCTGCGGCACAGGGCATAGAGTGCTTGGTCTTGCGGCGTCACCTGTCGTTCTAGGCTGCCATAGTTCTCCCGCTCTCGGCTCCAAAACTCCTTCGTAGCAAGAATCCTGTCGATTTGGCCTTCGCTTAGCTGGAGACTCACCTTTTCCTTCAGATCTGCCACTTCGCTCTCGCTGAAATTTTCCTTCCAGGCCGACCAGAACTTGGCAGGTGTCCCTACCGTGGCGTGCTTGGCCTCGTTCTTCGAGATGGCGAGGAGGAGTTGCGCATAAAAGAAAAGACGGGGGATTTGGTCCTGTTGCTGGTTGCGGATATGCTGGCTAATGGCTTGGCCTATAGGGTCCTTCATGTCGGGCCGCTTGCACTCAATGACCACCAGCGGAATCCCGTTGACGAAGAGCACGATGTCGGGTCGGCGGGTCTTGTGGGTGCCACTGCGCTCAACCACAAACTCCTCAGTTACGTGATAGGCGTTATTCTCGGGATGCTCCCAATCGATATAATTAAGTTGAAAGCTCTTAGTGTCTCCTTCGATCGATTGTTGCAGGCTCTTTCCCATACACAGCAAGTCGTACGCTTTCTCGTTAGTTGGCAGCAGGCCATCATCTACTAGGTCCTTCAGTGCCTGAACCGCCGCAAGGATGTTGCCCTCGCTAAAGGGATACGTGCGGCCTCTGAACAGAATGGTGTTCTGCCTGCGGAGTTGCTCCGCCAGTATCTTGTCGAGCAGTACGCTGCCCAACCGCCCGCCGCGCGCTTCGACTGATTTTTCCGGGCTGAGGTACTCGTAGCCGAGCTTCTGCAGAAGTTCTACCGCAGGAATCTGGGAGATGAGCTTTTCTTGGAAGGAGGGTCGGGCCATCAGGCATTTCGATTAGGTTCGACTGCTTAGCGGCGAATCTATTTGAAGCTCTTTCGCCGGATTCATCCACGCCGGAAGCGGCGTCCCGGTCGCCTCTGCATACAAGGTCTCCGGGGCGATGTCGATCTCGTCGCCCCACGTCAGGACCCCAAGCTCCTTGTTGATAGTGAAGCTGCGAAAGAACTCAAGGTCCCTGAATCGTTCAAATACCCCTCGCCTCTCCAAATACTTTGTGAAATCAACGGTTCCACGCTGGCCGTCATCGAACTCTAGCTCAATTAGGTAGCCACCCTGATAGATAGCAGAAACAACGTCGCGTAGCATATAGTGCCCTTTCTATTGAAGAGGTGGTATCCTCCTAGGGGGACTATCGTTCCAGGCTGCGTCCCAGTTGTCCATCAACTCTGGCTGATGTTGAGACGCCCACTCTACGACCAAACCTAGCACCCGAGGGGGCAATTTCCCCTCCAGAACCCGCAGCGATGAAATCTCAATGGCTGCTCGGTCTCCCCCGTAGCGTACATGGAAATGCGGTGGGTTGTGATCACCATAATACATCGAAATGACGATGCCATAGAAACGGGAAATCTCAGGCATCTCTTATGCTCCTAGCCATATACGTCATCTCAAGTAGCAGGCGATCACTTATCTCAATTGGGTTCGACTCGGCGCACAGCTTGAGCGACGAAACTTAAAGCGGCCAAAACACCTTCCCTAGCCAAACGGGGATGCGCCTCAAGGATTTGCTCCACTGTCTCACCTGCGGAGAGTTTCTCCAGAATCAACTCAACGGTAATGCGCGTACCCGCGATGACGGGTTTACCTATCATGACTGCGGGATTAGATTGAATGATTTTAGTTTTCATATCTTATTTCCTTCTAAAAACTTGTGCTGCCGGCAAAGAGCCTTTGCGTTAGACCTCGTTTTAGATCGATCAAGACAATCAATTTCTCCTCCAAGAGTTGAATTTGCAACTCTGATGTGTGTAAAATCGCAGCGATCCGCTCCTGCTCGCAGACAGACGGTATTCTCACTCTTATCTGTGCAAAATGTCGAAATTTCAGACTCCACGTATCGCTTACCAGTCCCTGAGAGTATCTATAAAAGAGATGCACAATAGGTGGAAACTTGAAAAGGTGCCTCGCAAATGAGCCCGAGATACGAGTGTTCGGAATACATACTGTATAAGCTGGGCTGATAATTCCCTCAAGACCCGATAGTGCGGAGACCCCTTGCCACATTCGCATAGTGTTGTAGCCAATATCTCCTGGCATAATCCGCTTATATTTGCTCTTGTCTTGGGCAGATGAATCTTTTCGACTAGCCTCACAGTGCGGGATGACGCCAGATTTGCGAGTTACAGAAAGAAGCGGAAGATCAACACAGTTTGATTCTCTTCGTTCCTCAAAGAGTGCTCCCAAGCGATACTCTGTCCAAGTATCATGGATATACCCGGCACTCCCACTAAGCAATTGCTGATCAAGTCCTTTCTTGAACTTTCGTTTCGCGGCGATAAGATTTTCAGTTTGTGTAATCGCTTGATCGGCGGACCGTAAAATGGCAGCAATTCGCTTTTGTTTCTCGTGACTAGGAGCCTTTATCAATAGGCTATTCATAGCATTAAGTCCTAGACCGAATCGCGTAACACCATTTGCGATACGGCCAAACTCATGACGGATCGCGGGAGCACAAAGAAGCTGGGCAAGAAAGGGGCCGTATATCCGTTTCGGACGCAGAATCGCCACGTTGTCAAAATCGCAAGCTGCGACCGGCCCGATACCTACTCACTAGCTTGCTGACGACCAAGGCGCAGAGCAGGGAACATACCGTCAGCCAGACCAGCCATGCGATTCCAGCGCGGGGATACTCGACGTACATTCGGCTCCAACCAGAATCATCTCTTAGCGGCCGCGCACGTGGGGCGAGGAGTTGGGCCAAGACGCCAGCCTGACGCGCCGGGGCGATACTCCCGGCAAAGCCGCCGACGTGCAGGGGAAATTCCACGGTCTGCCCACAGCCCGTGAGGCGGAGTATGTGTTTACCAAATCCCTCCGGTCGGAGACGCCACACCAAGCGGTGGAGGGCCGGCTCCCGCACCGAGCGACTCAGCACACCCGTTCCTTGAGTCCATGCGAGTTTGCAATCCATCTGAGCCCTATCGGCCGGAGGCCGGGCCAGTACCGCAGTCAGCAGCGTTTCAGTGCCGCTGGGGATGGGTGCAAAGGCAAAGCGGTAGTGCGCCTGTATCAACAAGGGAGCACTTGCCAGCAAAGAAAGAGCCAGCGGTGCCCAAAGAATGCGGCCATAGCGCAAATGAGCCTTGAGCAAGGCTAGTTGGGCCGACCACACCAACGAGGGCTCGCGCCGGTAGAGCCAAAGCTCGAAAAGGGCGGCCCATAACTCGTCGCGGGCTTGGCGCAGGCGTTCTCGGCGGACCAGCGCAGCGAATAGCAGCGAGACCACGGTCCCCAAGACAGCCGCCACACCGATGATTTCTGCCCATCTCCCCAGCACCGCCAACGGGGCCATACAGGCGTCGAACGCATAGTTGACCAAGCGGTTGTAGTGGAGGATGAGGACTTGCATGTACTATTCCAGATAGCCCAAACCCCGGAGGCGTTCGTCGATTTGTGCTTGGTCCGCAGCCGACCGGACCTGGAGCTCTTTCTCAATGCAGTGGACGACAAATTCTTCCACACTGCTGTATCCAACCTTTTCGACGTGGGCTTGGGCGCGCTGCCAAAGCTGATCGTCCAAGGCAATTTTTCGCTTAAAAAGCACCCTCTAATCCTCCCAAATCGAATGTCCCGACATGGCGGCTGGCCGGGCTACACCGTAGTGCGCGAGGATGCTCACCGGAATATCTCGCAGATGGTGTGGGATGGGCTTCAGCGGTCTATTGCTCAGCAAAACGCCGGGCACCTCTTCGGCCGCCATGCAGTGATCGCCGCTCCAAGGGGCAACATTGTCCTGCAAAACCGCACTCGTCAGTTGGCCCATGGCCGTGGCACCCGAAGCGCGATACCCCCTCGCATAGCCGATGATCAAGTCGGGCGTTAGGCCCGGATCGGCTGTAGGGTCCGGGCGATAGACTTTTTTTATCACCTGCCGGCCGTCGGCCGGGTCCCGCAGGGCGAGCAGCTTCTGGCTCAGTTCGCCGAGCAGACTTTCCCGAGCATCGGGCCGCACTGTCCCGCGCTGCTCGCGGCCCCTAAAATTGAGATACAGGGCATTGAGCCCCAAACCGTAGGCCCGAGTTTGTTCCCAGCGCACATGGCCCTCGTTGAGGATGTGGGCCTGATCGAGCGATACGTGTGGGGCCAAAGCGAGATAGCCTTTTTGCACCAGCCAAGAATTGAGATTGAAAGAGCGCTCATACGCGGCAAAACCGTGGTCCGAAAGGACGATGATATCCGCGTCGGCCCCCAGTATGGCGACGGCCTCGCCTAGCAAATCGTCCATGGCGACGTACTGATCAGCAATGGCCTGTTGGTACGGCGCGAATTCCGCTCGGTGGCCCGGATGATCGGGATCCCAAGCGCGCCAGAGCATGTGGCAGACCTGATCGAGGCTGTGGACGTAAAAAAAGAGCACACCGGCTGCAAAGCGTCTCAGCTCATAGCGCAGTTGGCGGCGGCGTTCTGCGAGGGCGAGGGCGTCTTGGCGCAGGAATTCCCCGTAATCAAAAACGTTTGCTTCGAGGGCTTTGGTATCGTCGGGCATGCCTTGGGTGTAGTGGGGGCCAAGAGCTTGGTGCAATTCTTCGGCGGCTTCTGGCGGGGCGGAAATGGGCATGGCCGGGTTGCCGGGGTGGATATTGACCGGCGTCAGGTAGAGTTGTAGAGAGGGTGCTGCGGCCCGCAAGTAAAAACGGGCAATACCCTGCAAGCGATCTAAGCTGTAGGGCTTGCGCCCGTAGTCTATGGTCATCCACGGGCTCCACTCGCCAGACTGGAGGACCAAGCGCTGTTGGCCGAGGACAATTTCAGCGGTCCGATGTGGTCGATCTAGATATAGCGCAAAGTGGGTTTGCACCGGCTCCTCGTCTAGCGTCGGACCGTGGATGGGCAGTTGCGCCCAACTGTTTTCCAACTGGACACTGATTATTTTGCCGCCGGGAACGGCCAATTCCCCCCCGGCCACTAGGCTGGTTCCGCCGCCTTCGAGATGCACTGGCACGGTGTACGGGCCCTCGGTGTAATAGGTAAAAGTTCCATAGGTCCCCAACATATCCGGCGTACCCATGCCCGAAAAAGAGCGCACATCGCAAGAATAGAAAAAGGGCCGGCCCGCTGGCTGGGCGGGCGGAAAATTGGCCGGCACTTTGAAAATGGTCGTGGGGATACCATCTTCGGCGAGGATTTCCCAAAAGGGCCGACCGCGGCGCTGCAACGCGAGCGGGCCGGATTTTCCCCGGCGGGCGGTGGACAAAAAGGGGGTCAGGGAGGCCGGGTCGCGGTGGACAAAATCGAAAATGCCGTGATCTTGTGGATCCAAGCCGGTAATAAAGCTCGACCACGCCACCGGACTTTGCGGCGGCGCAGTGGTTTGCAAGGGAGCAAAACCCCCGCGCTGGGCTAGGGTCTCAAAGTGGGGCATCCGGTCCTCGGCCATCAACGTCTGCAGAATCTGCGGATCCATGCCGTCAATGCCCAGCACTAGTAGGCGGTCCGGCCGCGGACCGGAGCGGCAGCCCCAAGTCCAAGACAGCAGGCCGATCAAGGCGAGAGCGAGAGCGGCGTTAGGCATGGGGGTCAGCAGCCGGAGCCGGGGGGAACACATCTCGGCCCTGCATGTACGATGGCGGCTCGATGCCAAACAGGCCCAAAATGGAAGGAGGTATATCGAGCAAGTGGGGATTGCGAATGCCTATTTTGCGGTTGCAAAAAAATACGCCGGGCACCAGCCGTGGGTCCACGCAGTGATCGCCGCTCCAAGGCCGGGTATTGGTTTCAAAGACGGCCGCGGTCACTTGGCCTTTGGCCCCGCTCCAAGAAGCGCGGTATCCGGCATTGTACCCGATGAGCAGATCCGGGCCATCATCCGTATAAGGACCGCTGAAAGAAGCCGCCGTATCCCAAGCCTTGTTGATGGCCGTCTCGCCCGTCTCTTGGTCCACCAAGCCGGTGAGGCGGGAGCACAGTTCGGCTTTGAGTTGGTGCAACTCTGTCCCGGGGGCGACAATCCCGCCCGCTTCGCGGCCCCGGAGGTTGATGAATAGGCCAGTGAGGCCCAAGGCGAAAGCCCGGGTGCGGCTCCAATCGACTTGGGCTAGCCACTCGGCACTGTGAGTGCAGCCCTCGTGCAAACAGAGGTAGCCATTTTGCCACAGCCATGTATTGAGATTGACGCCGCGTTTAAAAGGGCAAAAGCCGTGGTCGGAAATAACCATCAACACGGTCTTGGCGCGGTCAATTTTTGCTAGCGTGCGGCCCACTAGGTCGTCCATGCGCACGTACATATTGGGGATGGTATGGGCCCAGCCGTCGACTTGGCGGCCCCGATTGGCCGGATGATCGGGATCTAGAGTGCGGAAAAACATGTGCTGGATGCGGTCGGGGCTGTCAAAGACGCAGACCGCGAGGCCCTTGGGGGTTTTGTCGAGCGCGTGGAAAAACATGGCTTGGCGCTCATCGTCGAGTGCGTAGGTCTGGTCGAGAAAGGCCTGCTCGTCAATCAAACCGGCATTGAGTGCATCGGTGTCTTCGGCCAAGCCCACTGTGGCAAACTTGCCCAAGCGTCGGGCGAGGTAGGGG